>JBJTOZ010000222.1:0-8466 GCA_046074825.1 Hyphomicrobium sp. | reverse complement strand
CTCGTGACACCCGGAAACCCACTAAAATCTTCTCAAGAATTAGCCCCTCTTCAAGACAGATTAAAAAAAATTCAAGCAAGAATACGGGATCGACGGATAAAAGCTCTCTCAGTTGAAGAGGAATTAGGAACTCATTTCACAGCAAACGTTTTATATTATTTGAAGGGTAGATGTTCGAGAATTAAATTTGTCTGGATAATGGGAGCAGACAACCTTGCAAGTTTTAATCTTTGGAATGATTGGGATTTAATTATCAATCAAATGCCATTTCTTATTGTTGATAGACCTCATTGGCGTTTCAAAGCACTTTCTTCTCGCGTAGCTCTAAAGTTGGCTAGTTGTCGGCTCAAGGAGGAGCGGTACAAAAATCTATTCAAGCGAAGAACACCCACTTGGGTATTTTTAACAAATAGGCTGTTCGTGGATTCTTCTACTGAAATTCGGCGCCATGCTCTGAAATAATTAAATAATAACTCTCTTAAAGTTCCAGGCTTTATATAAAGAAAAACGTCTGCGCTTGTGCTTTTTAATGATACCTATTATCTTGTGCTTATCAAATAAAACATAAGCTAAGATTTCAACACGATAACGAATTTATCATTATCAAGGGACCATCCAGACATCCAATGCAATCAAATGGGAAAACTGAAGGCAAGATACAAACTATAAATGAAAAAATTAATTTAAATTTATTAGAAACTAAAAAACTCTTGGATAAGATATTAGAATGGCTTTCCGAAGCAAAATCCGAAAACTTAGTTTCGCTATATATAGCTGATAAGTCATCAATTGCTGACTATATGATTATAGCATCCGGTCGTTCAGACCGTCATGTGGGAGCAATCGCGGAACAACTACAAAAAAAATTGAAAGAGGCGGGATGTCAAGGTGTACGCGTTGAGGGTCTTGAAGTTTGTGATTGGGTTTTGATTGATTCTGGAAATATAATTGTCCACATTTTTAGGCCCCAAGTACGAGAATTCTATAATCTAGAAAAAATGTGGTCGCTTGATAGACCCACGCTAGAGTCAACAAATTGATACTTACTATCCATTTTTAATTTTTTTATAGTTCTTTTTATATATTTTATGCAGGTAAATATTTTTGCAATTGGCCGTCTTAGAGATAAAAAAGAGATAGCAATAGTTTCTCGTTATCAGGATATGTTCTCTCGATTAGGACGATCACGCGGTTTAGGACCTCTAGGGATTAAAGAATTACCTGAAAGCAAGGATAAAAATCAAATTAATAGAAAAAACGATGAGGCCGCTCGACTAATTAAGGCCTCATCATTCCACAAATTTATATTTGTGCTTGATGTTCGTGGGGAATTTCTTTCTAGTCACGCATTTGCAAAGAAACTACAAGGGTTAGCTGATGAAGGAAACAAAACATGCGCATTCATTATTGGTGGACCTGATGGTCATGGTGATAATATTTTCAAAATAAAAAATTTACAACTCTCTTTAAGCTCTTTTACTCTTTCGCATGGTCTGGCACGAGTAGTTCTTGTTGAGCAACTTTATAGGGCTGCAACCATATTAACGGGGCATCCTTATCACAGAGAGTAACGGAACTTCTCAAATATAAAATGATTGCATCATTTTTTATTTTGGTAGATATAAAAGAGCAACCGAAAATCCTAAAAAGTATATTTATTCAATTTAAATTTGTGATTGCTACTATCTTTTTGAGGCTGTTTCAAATTCTAGGAAAACATCGCCATCTTCCATCATCATTTTGAGTTTATTTCCCTCTAACTTAAAACTTTTAATGCTCTCTAGAGCAGCTAGATAAGCTCGCTCCAAAGCCATAGCCCTATAGCAGTATAAACGTGCGCTTTGAGGTGGGCCTATGTCTATTTCAGAATCCCTCTTGTATTCAATGGGTGCCCAGAATGTATTACAGCCAGTGCTACCCGTAACTTTGAGTGGTTCAAAAACTAATGAACTACCCTGTGGAGCCTCAACCCCTTGTATTTTTATGAGTAACCATTTTTTATCAAAAAGTGAGTTTTTGTCGTCACATTGAACTGTATGGGTAACAATTTGTTTTATAAAAAATAATAATACTAATAAACCTATAGTTTTACGCATGTTTCATGGAGATTTTAGTTTGCTCCTTCGAGAAGTCGACGGGCTATTACCTGTGCTTGAATTTCCGCAGCTCCCTCGAAAATGTTGAGTATGCGAGCATCGCATAGAACTCGAGAGATAGGATACTCAAGTGCAAAACCATTACCTCCATGTATTTGAAGACCATTATCAGCATTTGCCCAAGCTACTCGAGCTCCTAGAAGCTTAGCCATTCCTGCTTCAAGGTCACATCGACGGCCTTGATCTTTTTCTCTAGCTGCAAAATAAGTTAATTGGCGGGCAATCATAGTTTCAACAGCCATCATTACGATTTTATTTGCAACTCTGGGAAACTTGAAAATTTGTTGACCAAATTGCATGCGTTCCAAGCTATATTTTAAGGCAAGATCCATAGCACTCTGAGCGACACCAATAGCTCTTGCAGCAGTTTGAATTCTTGCGCCTTCAAATGTATTCATGAGCTGTTTAAAACCTTGACCTTCAACTCCCCCGAGCAGGCTTTCTGAGGGAACTTCATAATTGTCAAACGAAATGTCATATTCTTTCATTCCTCTATATCCAAGAACCTCAATCTCGCCGCCAGTCATACCTTTTGCGGGAAATGGTTTTTGATCTGTCCCACGAAGTTTCTCTGCAAGAAACATAGATAGACCTTTGTATCCCTTCTCATCTGGATTTGTTCTAGCTAAAATCGTCATAAGATCAGCGCGGACAGGGTGCGTAATCCAAGTTTTTTGACCTGTGATTTTATAGACATTTCCTGTTTTAATTGCCCTTGTTTTAAGGGAAGCTAGATCAGAACCGGTGTTAGGTTCTGTAAAAACCGCAGTTGGAAGTAGCTCTCCAGAAGCAATTTTTGGCAAATACTTTGATTTTTGTTCTGCCGTTCCATTGTGAAGGATTAGCTCCCCAGCAATTTCTGCTCGTGTTCCCAGAGATCCCACACCAATATATCCTCGGGACAATTCTTCAGAAACAACGCACATTGCTAGTTTGCCGAGGCCCATTCCACCATATTCTTCCGGGAGTGAAAGGGAGAAAACACCAAGCTCTGCTAAACTTTTGACGATTTCTAAGGGTATATAGTCATTTTTGAGATGCCATTCATGAGCGTGAGGCAAGACTTCAGAATCAGAGAAATTTTTCATTTGCTCTTGAATTTCAATGTGCATTTCATCAAGGCCCGTATCTCCATAAGTAGTTGAACCTTGGGAATTTTCTATAAGTTGGGCAAGTCGTGACTTTATTTCTTCAGTACTACCCGCAGAAATAATGTCATAAATTGTGTCTTCAAATTTACGTATTTCAGCTCGGGGAATCGCAAGAGCATCAGGACGAACAATCTCACCTTGACTCATAAAAATACCGTTTGAAATTTGCGATCCATATTCCGCAAATGCAACAAGCAGCATAAGTTGCTCAAACTCTCCAAGCTTACCGCTGGATTTAAGTGAGCTTGCCCAAAGGTTCATTTGGCGCAATGCTTCTACAGTGGTTGCTAACCATGCTAAACCATGAGCGGCATGTTGAGCTGCATCCATGCCTCCTAGTTTGTCTATTTGATTTCTAACTCCTGTCTTCGCAAGGGATAAAATTTTATCAGCTGCGCCCACAGCTTCACCGGTTCTAGAAATCAGTCTATCGGCATTCCCAAAGAGCTGATCAGAAGATGCTTTCAATTGAGCAAGAGTCATAAAACGAATTCCTTCGAGTTTTGGTAATTGAAGAATTATATTTTGAACTAATTGGATATCTTTTACCTTGTTAATTTCCCGAACTTCATACAGCTTTTTTTGAAAATCATTAATAGTCCTATCAAATTACTATTTTATTTCCATAGAATTATTCACTTTTTTATGAATGAAAATCAAGTACCAGGACTGGAGGCCAAAACTTGTATTGTGTAGGAATCGAAGAATTAGGGATTTAAAAAGTTAGACTCACGTTGGTATTTGAAAATAGACAAAGAAAACATTATAAAACCATTTCGTTACGTTGATTTTAATGCTTTGGATTAGATGGCATTGAGGTGAGCTAATTGCTGGCACCACAATAACACCTAAATTAATATTTTATAAGTAAACTAATTTATCAACCCGCTGATTTTATAGAGGGGATAATAAACGATGATAAAAACATTAACGATTTCCATAATAGTTGACAGAAGAGTAAACTAATCCTACCCACAAAATATCTATTGAGCTTTGATTATATGCCAAAGCTTTTTGACTCCTTTTTTTGTGATTTTAAGATTAACCCTTACTTGGGCTTATTTCTTTCATTTGGTACAATTGTGGTTTATTTTTTATTGAAAAATTCACTTAATCTATGCTCTTAAAATTTAAAATAATTGGTTTTTGTCTGTTTTGTTTTTTATGAAACGATATCCTCCCTTATTCTCAGCACTCTATAGGCTCTACGAACATTCAGGATTTTCTCTTGCAGGGGCTGTTGCTTTTTCATTTCTTGTATCCCTTTTTCCCTTTTGCATTTTTGTTGGGGCCCTAGCTGGAATTTTTGGTGGTCGAGACCTTGCATCAACAGCAATTTCTCAACTTTTTGCTTTTCTTCCAAAGGCTGTTGCAGAGGCTTTAGCACCTCAAGTTGAAGCAATTATGGGCGCAAGCCGCATTGACCTTCTCACTTTATCTGGATTTTTAGCTTTATTTTTTGCAACAAGTGCCATCGAAACTATGCGAACAGCACTCAACAGCGCCTATCGAGTGCTGGAGACAAGACCTTATCCAGTTTGTCTTTTAATAAGCATGATATTTGTATTTTTGAGTGCTGCCTCTATGCTTTTTCTCACGTGGATAGTAGTTTTTGGGCCGGCAATTGCTTCTCAAGTGGCCGACTTTGAACCTGAATGGGCAAAAAGTATACTTGATTCAAGTTGGATAGATACTGTTAAGCGTTACTCGATGGCAGCATTTGTTATTACCTCACAACTTGTAAGTTTTCATTTGTGGTTGGCAGCTGGCAAACGCAGAATTGCTGATGTTTTGCCAGGAATTGTTATTTCGGTTCTGCTTTGGATAATGGTCGCAGCTCTGTATTCTCACTACCTTAACTTGAGTGATTATAAGCGTTTTTATGCAGGCCTATCGCAACTTATGATTGCTCTTATTTTTTTTCAGTTCACAGCTATAATAATTATATTAGGTGCTGAAATTAATCGCGGCGTTATGGAGCTTAAAAAAATAAGTAATGATAATTATCTTAGTTTAAAAGCCAATAAATAAGCCGGAACAATCTGATCTTTGATTTCTATAATTTTTTGCATAGAGAAAATATGCTATCTTCCTCTTTCCCCGACTTCAATGACATCTTCAATAGTTTTAAGTCCTGTGGTGGGAGCCGAGACCAAAACCGCCATATTGCCCGGTTTATGCTCATTTCTCATCATGCGCATATGGGCTTTGGGGATATGCATCCAAGAAAAAACTTCTGACATGCACGGATCTATGCGACGCTCGATAACTAATTTATTAGCTTGGCTTGCTTGAGCTAAATTTGCGAAATGTGATCCTTGAACTCTCTTTTGATGCATCCATAGATAGCGAGCATCCATAGTTAAATTAAAACCTGTAGTTCCAGCACATATAACAACCATTCCCCCCCTTTTAACCACTTGGACAGAGACTGGAATTGTTGTTTCTCCTGGATGTTCAAAAACGCAATCTACATTCACTCCTTTGCCCGTGATTTCCCATATGGCTTTACCAAAGTTGCGCATCTCTTTCAGCCAAACATTATATTCTGGAGATCCAACTTTAGGTAGTTGCCCCCAACAATTAAAGTTTTTCCGATTTATGACGCCTCGAGCACCTAATTGCATGACAAAGTCACGCTTATCATCATCAGAAACAATTCCAATAGCATTTGCCCCCGATGTAGCGCAGAGCTGCACTCCAAAAGCACCAAGTCCACCCGCAGCTCCCCAGACAAGAACGTTATGTCCAGGGCGTAAAACGTGGGGTCTGTGACCAAATAACATTCTGTATGCTGTTGCTAAGGTGAGGGTATAGCAAGCACTTTCTTCCCAAGTCAGATGTTTGGGCCTTTCCAGTAGTTGACGGTCTTGTACTCTAGTGAATTGAGCAAATGATCCGTCAGGAGTTTCATAACCCCAAATGCGTTGAGAGGGGGAAAACATAGGATCCCCTCCATTGCATTCTTCGTCGTCCCCATCATCTTGGTTGCAATGGACAACGACTTCATCGCCAACTTTCCAACGTTTTACTTTTGAACCCACAGCCCAGACAATTCCCGAAGCATCAGAACCAGCGATGTGATAAGGTTGTTTATGAACATCTCGTATGGGTGAAATAGGCTGGCCTAATGAGGCCCAAACACCGTTATAATTAACGCCAGCAGCCATGACGAGCACAAGAACATCGTGACTATCTAATTCCCAAGTTGGAACTACCTCAATTTGCATGGCTTTATCAGGCTCTCCGTGGCGATCTTCACGGATTGTCCATGCATACATATTCTTTGGGACGTGCCCGAGGGGGGGGATTTCCCCTATTTCGTAAAGGTCTTTTTTTGGGGGCGTTTTTGCAGAAACTCTGATTGGGTCCGCAGTCTGATTTTTTGCAGCAGCTTTTGGGCTCGACATACGTCCATTTCTCCTTGATAGACGGAGTAAAATAACAAATTAAGTCTCTAATCTATATGTCTATGAATTATCAACTATATCAAGCACTTTTTTGCTTCGCAATAAAAAGATCATTGACAAAATATGGTATTGGACGGGCAAATCTCGACCTTAGGTTAAATGTTTTGACCTTGAAATTAAAATTTAACATCGTGCTAACAATTTAGAGATCTTAATTGATTGAATATCTTTTGGTTAAACTTTTCTTTAAAGATAAAATATGGAGAAAGATTAAGCATCATTGATAGGTATGAAATGTCTTTTAGCTTTTACGGCATCCTCAATTAATATTTAAATTAGGATCTTATACCCATTCAAGTAGAAGTCTTTTCACGGTGCACCCTATTCATGACTCATAGCACCTATCCCATATCTCCTTATT
The DNA here is from genome assembly GCA_046074825.1 of Hyphomicrobium sp. Lineage (GTDB taxonomy): Bacteria > Pseudomonadota > Alphaproteobacteria > Rhizobiales > Hyphomicrobiaceae > JAGVSR01. Next base: position 1,328 of record JBJTOZ010000222.1, on the reverse strand, counting down.
CCGGCCTGAGTGGGTTCATTTTTTTTAGGGACGAAACGTTTGTTTATTAATACAATATAATAAGTATAAATAAAAAACAGCCATAATGAAGAAGTGAATTAAATCAAAATTATAAAAAAGAAATATAATAATTATAAATTAGGATAGCTGTATGGTTGGGAATTTAAGAAGTCGCGAAATTGGGCAGACTGCAAAACGTGACAATCCTTGGCTTATAAGGACCTATGCTGGGCACTCCACGGCTGCAAAATCAAATGAATTGTATAAAAAAAATTTAGCGAAAGGGCAGACCGGTCTTTCAATTGCATTCGATCTACCAACGCAAACGGGATACGATAGTGATCATGATCTTGCTAAAGGAGAAGTAGGAAAAGTAGGAGTTCCTGTTTCTCATCTTGGAGATATGCGTACATTACTTCAAGGTATTCCTCTTGATCAAATGAATACTTCAATGACAATTAATGCAACTGCTGCGTGGTTGTTATCTCTTTACATTGCAGTAGCAGATGAAAATGGGATAGCGCGAAATAAACTTACTGGCACAATACAAAACGATATAATTAAAGAGTATCTTTCTAGGGGAACATATATATTTCCACCCGAACCTTCATTAAGACTTATCAAGGATACTATTGTTTTCTCAACATCAGAAATCCCAAAATGGAATCCTACGAATGTTTGTTCCTATCATTTGCAGGAAGCTGGAGCAACAGCTGTTCAGGAGCTTGCATTTGCGTTAGCTACAGCTTTTGCTGTCCTGGATACAGTAAAAAAATCAGGGGAAGTTTCTTCAAAAGCATTTGGTAACGTCGTAGGTAGAGTTTCTTTTTTTGTAAATGCTGGAATGCGTTTTATTACAGAAATGTGTAAAATGCGTGCATTTACGGAATTATGGGATGAGATATGTCGCGAAAGGTATGACGTTACAGAGAGCAAAAACAGACTTTTTCGGTATGGAGTTCAAGTTAACTCGCTTGGTTTAACAGAACTGCAGCCAGAAAATAACGTATATCGCATACTTATTGAAATGCTTGCTGTTACATTATCTAAGGGAGCACGTGCCCGTGCCGTACAGTTACCAGCGTGGAATGAAGCTCTTGGTTTGCCGCGACCTTGGGACCAGCAATGGTCGCTGCGTATGCAGCAAATTCTAGCCTATGAAACAGATCTTTTGGAATATGCCGATATTTTCGACGGTTCAATTCAAATCAAAAAGAAAGTAGATGAACTTAAATCTTTAGCTAAAGCCGAACTAAAAACAATAGAAGATATGGGCGGTGCAGTCAGCTCAATTGATTATATGAAGCGCCGCTTAGTGGAAAGTAACA
>JBJTOZ010000221.1:0-9558 GCA_046074825.1 Hyphomicrobium sp. | reverse complement strand
CATCCTGCAGATAAGCCGACAACATCAAAGTGTAATGATCGAACCATGTAGAGAAGATCATGGGTATTTTTAGGCACACACTTACAGCAATTCCATCCCGCGCGACGAAAGTATTCTTCAACAAGCATCAATCCGAAAGTGTGTTGTTCGCCAGGCATTGGAGAAAAAAGAATGCGTTGATTTTCGTAGGCCTTCTCTGCTTCTCGTTCAAATTCAGGGCTTAAGGAATGGACGAGTTGTTGCAGACGCGATGTTCCGATGGTCACCTCCGTAAAACAACACAGATCCGATTTCCATTGTTCTCCGAGTAAGCGAGCGGTTGGGGTTAAAAGATCAACATAAATGCTCTCAATTGTTGCGCCCTCGGATTTGACATGCTCAATGTAACGATAGGCGGCTTCGCTCTCGGGTGCAATGACAAGTCTCGCCAAATGCGCGATCTCATCAGCATAGAAAAAGCGTGTTAATTTTTGATTTTTGCTGTTTTTTTTGGATTTTTCTTTTGAACTATACGAGAGTATCAGTCTTGGAATGACATCTTTTTCGAGGGCAAGCCCTAAAAGGGATCTTTTGTTGAGGGGGAGAGAAGTAACGTTATGGTCAGGAAATTCTCGCCCGTTTGCTGATAACAAAGGATCTGGGTTTGACCAAATGTTATTATCACTCGTCTCGCTTGATTGACGGGTGTTGGTCATGGATCGTGCTCCACACGCAAAGACATTTGGCTCACCCTCCATCCCTTCTTAAGGTCTTCAACAATAAAGGCACCCTTCTAAAAGTCCTCCCTTTGCATGTGACATGCTCAAGGGTAAAGACAGCGTGTTTTCCTTGGTAGTCGCGCAAAAAACAGCTCAAAACTCTCTTCTAAGAAAGGACTTTGCTTTTAAACGATCCCCATTCAACCTCCACTCCTTGAGTTTGTAAAGCAAAAATTACGTCAACCTAGCTTGACACATTCTGTCTCTCAGTCGTAGTCTTGCCCTCATCAAGGCTCTCGCAGGGAGATGATCCTTGAGTAATTCTTGGGGAAGACTTTACGTGATGGTGGTAGAAGCCAGGCATTTAAAGCACCAAAAGCCACTTTATACGGCAGAGGAGCGTCGTCGCCGCGATGATTCGGCCTGGACTTATGTCCAAGGGATTTTAGCCCCTCTTCAATTTTTGGTTTTTCTGGTCAGCCTCTGGCTCGTTCTCCGATTTCTTCTCTCAGGCGATGGAGAATATGCAGCAACAGTTTCAATCGTCGTCAAAACTCTTTTTCTCTACACGATCATGATAACAGGTTCGATTTGGGAAAAGGTTGTCTTTGGTCGTTTTCTTTTTGCTCCCGCTTTTTTCTGGGAAGATGTCTTCAGCATGTTGGTTCTGGTGCTGCATACAGCTTATCTCTACGTCTTGATAACGGGCAGCCTGGGGGTCAGAGAGCAAATGTTCCTCGCCCTTGCCGCTTACGCAACCTATATCATTAATGCAGGACAGTTTCTTCTCAAATTACGTGCGGCACGTCTTGAAGGAGCCAATCTTCAAAGCCTAGAATTGGAGGTCGTGTAATGACACCCTCCAGTGTACGCGTTCTTTCAAACCCTACAGACCCTAAAAGGTGTCAGACAGATTTCGTCTTAAGAGAACGTGGACAAAGAGAGGTTTTTTGCGGTCTGACAGGTATTATTTGGCTTCATCGTAAGATCCAAGATGCTTTTTTCCTTGTTGTAGGATCTCGCACCTGTGCACATCTTATTCAGTCCGCAGCAGGTGTCATGATTTTTGCGGAACCCAGATTTGCTACGGCTATTCTCGATGAACGCGATCTTGCTGGATTAGCTGATGCCAATGAGGAACTCGACCGTGTCGTAGCGCGCCTGTTGGATCGTCGTCCTGATATCAAGATGCTTTTTCTTGTGGGTTCCTGTCCTTCAGAGGTGATCAAGCTAGATCTTCATCATGCTGCGCATCGTCTTTCAAAGATTTATACTCCACGAGTTCGTATTTTGAACTACTCTGGCAGTGGAATTGAAACAACTTTTACGCAGGGTGAAGATGCTTGTCTTGCATCTCTTGTTCCTGAGTTACCCAATAGTCCTCAACACAGTGAACCCTCCCTTCTTGTTGTTGGTGCTTTAGCTGACATTGTCGAAGATCAATTCCGTCGCTTATTTGAGGAGCTTGGGATCGGGAATATCTCGTTCTTACCTCCCCGTTCATCAAACCTTTTACCCTCCATTGGTCCTCAAACCCATGTCCTCCTCGCTCAGCCTTTTCTCACGGAAACGGCTGCAAAGCTCGAACAGCGGGGAGCTCATATCCTCTCCACACTCTTTCCTTTTGGAGTGGAAGGAACAAAAAATTGGATATTGTCAGCAGCGCAAAAATGGGATGTCCCTCAAGACCAATTTGAAAAAGTTGTGGCCCCTCGCGCTGCGCGTGCCCGCAAAGCCCTTGAAGGGCATCGTTTCCGCTTGGCAGGAAAACGCATTTTCTTCTTTCCAGACAGTCAACTTGAAATTCCTCTTGCGCGATTTCTTTACCAAGAACTTGGAATGTCTCCCATAGAAGTTGGAACGCCCTATCTCAACCGTCAGCATTTGAGTGAAGAACTTTTACAGTTGCCAAAAGAGACACTCCTAAGTGAAGGCCAAGATGTTGAGAAACAACTTGATCGCTGTCGATCTCAAAAGCCAGATCTGGTGGTGTGTGGTTTGGGCTTAGCCAATCCGCTTGAAGCTGAAGGCTTTACCACAAAATGGTCCATCGAACTCTTGTTCACCCCTGTGCAGGGTTTTGAACAAGCAGGAGATCTGGCTGAACTTTTTACACGTCCACTTCTTCGTCGCACACGGCTTGAGGTTTAAAAAATGCAGCTCACCGTTTGGACATACGAAGGGCCTCCCCACATCGGAGCTTTGCGCATTGCTAACTCCATGAAAGGTTTGCACTACGTTTTGCATGCGCCACAAGGTGACACCTACGCTGATCTTCTCTTCACGATGATTGAGCGGAATTCGTCTCGCCCACCTGTCACCTACACGACGTTTCAGGCGCAAGATCTTGGTGGGGATACAGCTGAACTCTTTAAGTCTTCCGTTCAAGCGGCCTATGATCGTTTTCAGCCTGAGGCTATGATTGTGGGAGCATCGTGTACAGCGGAGCTTATTCAGGATGATCCTGGTGGTCTTGCAAAAGCTCTCGGTCTGCCTTGTCCTGTTGTGCCTCTAGATTTGCCTGCCTATCAGAAAAAAGAGAATTGGGGGGCAGCCGAAACATTCTATCGCCTCGTGCGAACCTTTGCACAGAAAGATGGCTTACAAAACAATTCCTTAGAAGAAAGTACCCCAGATAAAAAAAAGGACCACTCCGATAAAAATCAGAAGAAGACATGTAACATTCTTGGTCCAACCTCTCTTGGTTTTAGGCATCGTGATGACGTTACAGAAATTCGTAACCTTCTTTCAAAAATCGATATTGATGTAAATGTCGTAGCTCCTCTTGGTGCTCGACCCTCAGATCTTACAAAAATTGCTCAAGCAGATTTTAATATCGTTCTTTATCCCGAGATCGCCCTAACAGCGGCTCAGTGGTTAAAACGAACTTTTGGACAGCCTTTCGTAAAAACAACACCGATCGGGGTTCTTGGAACTAAGGCCTTTCTTGAAGAGATCTCTCAAATCTCAGGGTATGACCTCTCCGATTTTATTGGTAAGGACCACGCACGATTGCCTTGGTATTCCCGCAGTATCGATTCAACCTACCTCACAGGTAAGCGTGTTTTTATTTTTGGAGATGCCACACATGCTCTTGCCGCAGCGCGAGTTGCGCAGGCAGAACTTGGGTTCAAGGTGGTAGGACTTGGTACATATTCTCGAGAGTTTGCGCGCGAAATAAGAGAAGCAGCAGCGCTTTATGGTATCGAAGCGCTAATCACGGATGATTATCTGGAGGTGGAACAAAGTGTACGAGAGGCGCAGCCAGAATTGGTTCTTGGCACGCAAATGGAAAGACATATCGCTAAACGTCTTGGAATTCCTTGCGCTGTTATTTCTTCCCCAGTGCATGTTCAAGATTTTCCTGCTCGTTACTCCCCGCAAATGGGTTTTGAGGGAGCAAATGTTCTTTTTGATACGTGGGTCCATCCTCTAATGATGGGTTTGGAAGAACATCTTCTGCAGATGTTCCGCGAGGATTTTGAATTTCATGATAGGGCAGGGCCATCCCATCTTGGCAAAGCCTCCATGACCTCAGATTCAACCACGGTAACGGCACATTCTTCTATGGGTGAAGCTGCCTCACCCGCACATAATAAGGAAGAGGAAGAAAATCTTTGGACTTCTGAAGCAGAAAAAGAACTTTCAAAAATTCCATTTTTTGTGCGCGGAAAGGCGCGCCGGAATACCGAGCGTTTTGCCTCAGAACACGGCATTAACAGAATTACTCTTGAGACACTTTATGATGCAAAAGCCCATTACAGTCGCTGAACCCGTATCTGTCCGGGTTGTAGTTGTGACGTTGGATCACCACCTTGCGGGAGCGTCGGAGCGTGCGCGTATTGAGCTTGAGAGATCAACTCCAGGTTTAAAATTTAGTCTCCATGCGGCTTCTCAATGGGAACATGATCCAGCTTCGCTAGAACGCTGCAAGCAAGACATTGCAAAAGGCGATATCATCATCGCAAATATGCTGTTCATGGAAGATCATATCCAAGCAGTGCTTCCCGACCTTCAAGCCCGTCGCGCAAGTTGCGATGCCATGATCGGATGTCTGTCTGCAGGGGAAGTAATCCGCCTCACCAAACTTGGGAACTTTTCGATGAACCGAGAGCATGGTGGAGTGCTTGCTCTTCTGAAACGACTTAAAGGGGACTCATCAAAAAGAGGGCCCTCCTCATCGGGTGAGAGGCAGATGGCGATGCTGCGTCGTATCCCAAAATTACTTCGCTTTATTCCCGGCACTGCTCAAGACGTCCGTGCGTACTTCTTGACCTTGCAGTATTGGTTGGCAGGCTCGGAAGAAAATATCGTCAACATGGTTCGTCATCTCGTAGACCGTTATGCTGAAGGTCCGAGACGCTCTCTTCGCGGAAAACTACCCTCAAAACTTCCTTCTATCTACCCCGATGTGGGTCTCTATCATCCCCATATTCCTGAACGTCTGACCGAGAACAGGCAAGACCTGCCAGCATCAGGAAAAAAGGGAACGGTTGGGCTTCTTTTGATGCGCTCTTATATCCTTTCTGGCAACACAGCCCACTATGATGGGGTCATTGCCTCTTTAGAGAAGAAGGGGCTTATTGTTGTTCCAGCCTTTGCCGCAGGTTTGGATGCACGTCCCGCCATTGAAAAATTTTTCAAGAAGGATGGCCGTGCCTGTGTAGATGCTGTTGTTTCTCTCACAGGATTTTCTCTCGTAGGTGGGCCTGCCTACAACAATGCCAAGGCGGCCGAGGAAATGCTATCATCGCTTGATCTCCCATATCTTGCGGCCCATGCTCTCGAGTTTCAAACGCTTGAACAATGGGGCGCCTCTGAACGCGGATTGATGCCTATTGAGCAGACGATGATGGTAGCAATCCCCGAACTTGATGGCGCAACAGGTCCCATGGTTTTTGGAGGCCGTTCGAGTGCGACAGGAGAAGCGTGCACTGGGTGTGAACGCAAATGTGTATTCCCGATCGGTGAAGGCGAACGGAATATGCATGTCTGCCCAGAGAGGGCAGAGATGCTTGCTGCGCGCGTTCATAAGGTGGTCGAGCTGCGGCGCAAGGAGCGATCAGAAAGAAAAATTGCCATTGTTCTTTTCAATTTTCCTCCCAACAGTGGGGCGACCGGAACTGCTGCATTTCTTTCAGTCTTTTCTTCTCTATTTAATACATTGAAGACCCTTGCGGCCTCTGGATACATAGTTGATCTGCCCCATGATGTTGAAGACTTGCGTCAGCGGATTTTGAAAGGGAATGCCTCAGCCCATGGATCAACAGCAAATGTTGTTGCCCGAGTGTCTGTTGATCAGCATGTCAGACGTCAAAAATGGCTTAAAGATATTGAAGCACAGTGGGGTATAGCCCCAGGTCGGCAGCAGTCCGATGGAAACTCTGTTTTCATACTCGGAGCTGAATTTGGAAATGTGCTTGTTGCCATTCAACCTGCTTTTGGATACGAAGGGGATCCCATGCGCCTTCTCTTTGAGAAGACGTTTGCTCCAACCCATGCATTCGCAGCGTTTTATCGGTATCTAAGAGAAGACTTTTCAGCCCATGCGGTTTTGCATTTTGGCACGCATGGTGCTCTTGAATTTATGCCTGGAAAACAAGCGGGTGTTTCTGGCAGTTCTTGGTCCGATCGACTTATTGGGGATCTCCCGAATTTTTATCTTTATGCGGCCAATAATCCTTCTGAGGGCACGATTGCAAAACGGCGTTCAGCCGCAACGCTGATTAGTTATTTAACGCCCCCTATTGCGCAAGCGGGTCTTTATCGTGGTCTTCTTGACCTTAAGGCTTCCATTCAGCGGTGGCGCAATTTGGAACCTGAGCATGATAACGAGAGAAAAGATCTGCTGCCCGTGATTCAAGCGCAAGCAGCTCAAGTCGATCTTGCCGAGGCAGAGCCTTCATGGCAGATCGACACTGCCGAGAGATTGATCACAGCGCTTTGGACAGCCGTGCTTGAACTTGAATACACCCTCATTCCCAATGGTCTGCACGTCATTGGCGAAACAATGAACAAAGAGGAACGGCTTGATCTTCTAAAGGCTGCAGCCGAAGCGCGTCCTGACTGCGCTCTGGAGCACAATATTATTAAACGGATTGTCGAGGGAGATAAACCTGAAGTGGCTCTTTCTGATGTATCTTCAGAAAAGCGTTCCTCTCTTCTTGTACATGCTGAAGCGATGGCAGAACTCAATCGTCTTCTTTCGGAAGAGCATGAACTTTCTTCTCTTCTTCATGCCCTTGATGGTCATTTTGTAAGGCCTGCCCCTGCTGGCGATTTAATCCGCACTCCTCAAATTCTTCCCACAGGAAGGAACTTGCATGGATTTGATCCGTTTAGAATTCCCAGTGCCTTTGCTCTACGCGATGGGGCCCGTCAATCTGAGCGTCTTTTAAACCGCTACCGTGACGACGGACATCCTCTCCCCGCGTCTGTTGCGATGGTTTTGTGGGGAACAGATAATTTAAAGACTGAAGGCGGCCCAATTGGTCAAGCGTTAGCTCTCATGGGCGCACGTCCCCGCTTTGATAGTTACGGGCGCCTTTGTGGAGCAGAACTTATTCCCCTCCATGAGTTAGGCCGCCCTCGCATTGATGTGGTTGTGACCCTCTCTGGCATCTTCCGTGATCTTCTTCCCTTACAGACCAAGCTTCTTGCAGAAGCGGCTTGGTTGGCTGCAAGTGCTGAAGAGCCAGAAGAACAAAATTACATCCGCCGCCATGCTCTAAATTACATGCGAGAAAAAGGTGTTGATCTCGAAACGGCAGCCTTAAGAGTGTTCTCGAATGCCGACGGCGCTTATGGAGCAAATGTCAATCACTTAATAGAAGCAGGCAGTTGGCAAGAAGAAAATGAGCTCGCCGAGACCTATACACGACGTAAGTGCTTTGCGTATTCACGCTCTGGCAAACCTCAGCACCAGTCAGCCCTTCTTGAAAGCGTTCTCTCTGAGGTCAAACTCACCTATCAAAATCTAGAGTCTGTTGAGGTCGGCGTCACAACAATTGATCATTACTTCGACACATTGGGTGGTATCAGCCGCGCTGTTCGACGGGCGAGTGGAGCAGAAGTTCCAGTCTATATCGGTGACCAAACGCGCGGGGAGGGACTTGTGCGCTCTTTGAGCGAGCAAGTCGCGCTTGAGACGCGCACACGCACGCTGAATCCGAAGTGGTACGAGAGCATGCTGAAACATGGCTACGAAGGTGTCCGTCACATCGAAGCACAGGTTACAAATACTTTGGGTTGGTCAGCTACAACAGGACAAGTTGCTCCTTGGGTTTATAATCAAATCACACAAACCTTCGTCCTTGATGAGGAGATGCGTGAACGTCTTGCTCTTCTTAATCCCACTGCAGCTGCCAAAGTCGCAAACCGTCTTCTCGAAGCTCATGAGCGCAATTACTGGAGACCTGACCCTAGTGTACTCGAAGCATTAAAGAATGCAGGTGCGGATCTTGAAGATCGTCTGGAGGGTATTAGCGTGGAGGCTGCAGCATGACAGCAACAGTATTTCAAAGTGGGGCCATGAAGGCCCGTGCCATAAAGGGTGATGGAGAAGGCAGTGTGCAGATTCATTTGGATCCGCGCGTCAGCATTCCGACAACTGCCAAGGTTTTTGCTGTTTATGGAAAAGGAGGTATCGGGAAGAGTACGACGTCCTCTAATCTTTCTGCAGCTTTTTCAAAACTCGGAAAGCGAGTTCTTCAAATTGGGTGTGATCCCAAACATGATTCCACTTTTACCTTAACGAAAGCCCTTGTTCCGACGGTCATCGATGTCCTTGAGAAAGTGAATTTCCACACAGAAGAATTACGCGTCGAAGATTTTGTCTACGAAGGTTACAATGGGGTATTGTGCGTGGAAGCAGGAGGTCCTCCCGCAGGAACAGGGTGTGGTGGCTATGTTGTCGGACAGACAGTCAAGCTTCTTAAAGAACACCATTTGCTTGATGAAACCGATGTCGTAATTTTTGATGTCCTCGGTGATGTGGTGTGTGGAGGATTTGCTTCTCCCTTGCAGCACGCCGAGCGTGGTCTTATTGTGTGTGCCAATGATTTTGACAGCATCTTTGCTATGAACCGCATTGCGGCTGCTATCCAAGCGAAGTCAAAAAATTATGGTATCCGTATTGGAGGTGTGATTGCCAACCGAAGTAAAGGCACCGATCAAATCGATCGCTTTAATGAGAAGATTGGGCTTCATCGTCTAGCCCACTTCCCCGATCTTGATGTCATTCGACGCAGTCGGCTCAAGAAGTCCACACTTTTTGAAATGGAATCCTCCCCAGAACTTGAGGCGGTACAACAAGAATATCTTCGTCTCGCTGCCCATCTGTGGGCAGGAACGGATCCACTTGATGCGCGTCCTATGAAGGATCGCGAGATCTTTGATTTTCTGGGGTATGATTGATGAAGACACTTACTTACAATCAGCGCCGCAGTGAGCTGACTACATATTTTGATTGCACAGCCGTTGAGGCATGGAAGCGACTGACATCTGATGCTCCAGTAAGTCGTATACGTCAGACTGTACGCAGAGGGCGAGATCGGATGCGCTCCGAATTGCTCAACTGGATGCCACAGGATCTTCGAGGGGCACGCATTCTCGATGCAGGGTGTGGAACAGGCGCTCTTGCGTTCGAAGTTGCCTGTCGGGGAGGGGAAGTGGTTGCAATAGATCTTTCTGAAACACTTGTGAGCCTTGCACGAGATCGCGTTGAAAACTTACGACAAGGACTTTCATCGGAAAAAGGATATGGATCTGTCTCCTTCAGAGTGGGAGACATGCTTGATTCTACTCTTGGAAATTTTGACTTTGTTGTAGCGATGGATTCTCTCATTCACTACAAGACCGC
>JBJTOZ010000220.1:0-4586 GCA_046074825.1 Hyphomicrobium sp. | reverse complement strand
GAAATTCGCTCCAACCTTCATGTCGGGGGAAAGGCCTATCCCACAGAGCTCACACAAAGAGAGAAAGACATCTGCCAAAGATTGGGTCCAGAGTTAAAGCGTCGGGGGCTTCTCTTTGCAGGCATTGATGTGATTGGGGATTATCTAACAGAGATTAATGTGACATCACCTACAGGCATTCGACAAATCAAGGCCTTCGGGGGGACAGATGTTGCCTCCCTCTTTTGGAAAAGTGTCGAGGAAAAAGTCAGGCGACAGAAGGAAGGTTAGGAAACCTTTCTAGGGAAGCTTAAAACCCCGCGTACCAAAGGAATCTGCAGCATAAGCGGGCCCTTTTCATTCCGATATCTTAAGGGACAAAAATTTTAAAAGACCCCATTTTCCCCCATAACTCGCATAAATTTTAATAAAGTCAGCTTTTGCAGACCTATTTAAAGGCACTTAAGTTTACTTTTTCTTTACCTGCTTAGCGCCAACTTAGAGGGGACTGATTTGCGTCTGCGTGTGCGCCTGCACTCCGTGCGCCCTCATAGTGTAATCAAAAGGAATGTTACGGGTTTTGGCCCTCAAATAATTACCCTTTGTGTTGTAGAGATATCTTATGCGCTTTGTTTTTGGTCTTCTTCTTTTTACATTTATTGTGGGCCCTGGAGCGACAGCTTCCGCTCACACTGACGTCGTGAGAAACCAGACGCAACCAGCTGCTTCAAATTTTATGCAAATTTATGGAAACGCTCCCGCGCCTCTTGGCTTTGTCCGCTTTTGCGAACAAAATCCAAATCAATGTCAAACAAAAGGTCCTGAAAGCAGAATGGAGCTCACATCAGAGCACGTGCAAGAACTTGAGGACATCAACAAATACGTCAATGCGATTATCACACCATCCAGTGATAAAGATCTTTACGGTGTTCGCGAATATTGGGCAGTCCCTTCTGATCGAGGGGATTGTGAGGATTATGCTTTGCTGAAACAGAAACTTCTTGTCGAAAGAGGGTGGCCAACAAGCACCCTTCTTTTGACGGTTGTTCGCGATGATCTTGGGGATGGTCATGCTATTCTCACGGTGCGCACTCATGAGGGAGATATTATTCTCGATAATAAGGTTGATGAATTACGCGTGTGGAATGCCACATCTTATAAGTATATTATGCGTCAATCGTATTTGAACCCTAAGGTCTGGATCTCTTTAGATCCCAGCGATGCGAAGCTTCCTGTTTCTATAGCTGGCACGCAAACCCTCAAATAACTTTTTTCACATTTTAAGAAGAAATGGGAGCTGAATAAAAGCTCTTTGTCTTAATTTTAGAGATTGCTCCCTCGTCATTGATAATTTGGAGTATGTCTGCTGATGCTGCACCTTGTAGTGCGCAGAAAACCCAAGAAGCAGCTTTTTTATAAAAACAGCAGAGAAAATAGAAAAAGAAGACTTTGTCTCACTTCGGGACACCGTGAATACGTTAAAATATAAAAATCTGCCCCTTTGTTCTCTTTATAATCAAAAAGGAGTGCGTAAATTCAAGTTGATCAGGACTAACCTTGAGGATTTTAACGTTTATATTTTAAATCTCTAGCAAAAAACGACAATGTTGTTATGGGTATTAATTGGCTTATCAAAAGTAATCACTGCACATGATCAATAAAATGCCCACAGATGCTGACGACAGAACTCTTGAGTATTATAAAGACTTCAAGAATAAATTGATAAGCTTTTTAGTTGATGAGCTTGAGATCTCGTCTGAGATCGCTTTGAAAAAATCTCAAAGCCTCTTTAAAACGGGCGTGCTCGCAAGTGCTGCCTGCGCAGGATATGATCTTGGGCTATCTCAAGAAAATGCGTTGGCGTTAATGATCTCAGTGGAAGGTCTTGCTCAAAGACAAGAAGCAAGGAAGAATTTATCTGATTGGTTTTTTTTAAACCAAGAAAGAGAAAATCGCCAGTTAATCGAACAGCTCATCACAGCCACAGTCCCTCTTATTGAGACACTTCCCGATGACCGCAAGTTCCTTTTTGAAAAAAGGTTCTCAGAAATCAGAACCACATTTTCTTAAACTCTGTGTTATGTACTCTTTCTAGTCTTAAGATACGTGGTCAGAGATGATCATCGAGGATTCCTGAAATCTCATCGTGTTGAGAACAAAACTCAGCAATTTTTTTTAAGGTAGATTGAAGATCCTCTTTGGGGGAGTGGGTGGTTTGATAGAGCGAAACCTTTTCAAGCAGATCTTGCATGGAAAAGAGGATTTCCTCCACGTCTTCGCTGATATCTTCTAATGTGACGGGAAGGGCTTCAATTTCTTCTTGTTCGGTCTCTTCCATTTGGAAATTCGTTGCTTCAGTCATCGGAAACCTCTTGATCGTCTTTAAAGGGCATCAGAAGTGTAAGATATTTAATCAGTCTGAGCAAACAGACATTCTGATTTAACATTCAAAAAAACTGAATAAAGCACACACGGGAAGAAGGTGCCTTTTGTCGTTCAAAAGGTGATTTGAAGAAAGATCCTTTGTGTCGTAACACACACCTATTTTTTTAGGGGAAGGTCTCCAATCCCCTCAAGGGGCTCTCGGTGGTCCTTCTCATTTTATAAAGGTGGTTCCGTCGGATAGGTTTTAATTTTTTCATGTTTTAGGAGGAAGCATATTCTTCCTGCAATCGCAGATCGATCACCTCAAAGCTCTCGATCTTTTGGCCTTCGGTCAAAAGCTGGTAGGCCTGGGTGTACGCAGCCTCAAGATGTTTGGTAAAAAGGGGCGTATCAAAAAGAGGGCTTGTCTTTTTGTGTCTTAAAAGTTTTTGTTTCAAGGTGTCGAGTTTTGAGCGGTTGCTCGCTAATTCATAAGCGGTAGCTTCATATGCTTCGGCTGAGCTTGTCACCAATTCAGGAAGACCAAGGGTCTTCAAAAGACTACCTGCGACGCGCGCTGCAAAGCCTTGGCCTGCTTTTGTTAAGAGTGGCAAGCCCGACCATAGAACATCCGCAGCTGTGGAATGGGCATTAAAATGAAATGTATCAAGAAACAAATCTGCCAACTGATAGCGTTTCAAATAGTCTGGCAAAGACACATAGCCTGCAAAAATAAGCCGATTTGGATTCACCCCACGGAGTGCTGCTTCTTTGCGGAGATTTTCTTCTGCGGAGGCATTAGGCTTTGGCAACCAAAGGACACTGTCATCACATTTTTGTAAAAGCCGCATCCAAATCCCAAACTCTTCGGGACGAATTTTGTAGACGTTGTTAAAACAGCAGAACACAAAACTCTTTTCAGGCAGACCCATTTCGGAGCGGGTCATGGTCTTTTCTGAGATTTGCTGTGTGGCATCACACACAAGATACTGATGCGGAAGAGAGATAATTTTTTCGGTATAGTAGTGTCTGTGGGTTTCTGGGATCACAAATGTATCTGCTATAAGATAGTCCATAAAAGGGGCCCCCATCGTCCCAGGGTAGCCTAAATAATTAATCTGGAGAGGTGCAGCACGGTAGGCAAAGATGCTTGCTCGTGAAAGTTGTGTATAGCCTGTCAGATCGACCGCAATATCGATCTCATCTTTGCGTGCAAGTTGCGTGATCTCTAGATCATTGAAAGACATCACATCACGAAATACATCAACAGCGTCCCTAATGCGGGTTTGCTGAAGGTCTTGAGTTGGGGGCCCATACGAATAGGCAAAAATTTCAAAACGACTACGGTCGTGCGCTTCAAAAAGTTTTAAAACAAGCCGTCCAACGATGTGCTCACGAAAGTCAGGAGAAAAGTATCCAATCCGCAAACGATCTTTTTGATTGCGCGTTTTTGGCAGGAAAGAAAGTGCGATCCTGTTTGTTTTCTTTTGGGTATAACATTCCGCCCTCATCTTGTGATGAGAGGGGTTGTCCTCGAGATGAAACATAGCAAAAGGAGAAACGCACGCGTCTCTAAGTCCGACATGAGAGAATTTCTTTTGTTCTTCCGCATGCTCTGACCAGTCACAAATGAGGGACTGAATATTCCATTTGAGAGCCACAGCGGAATCATAATCCTTTTTGATTTCTGTTGCCCGTGTGTAGGCTGCAACTGCTTCCTCATATCGCTTCCGCTCAAAGTAGGCGTTCCCGAGATTAAAGTACGATGGAGCATGATGAGGATTGAGCGATAGGACCTTTTTGAAAACAGCAATAGCGTCTTCATGGCGTTTGAGTTCAAAGAGGGTATTGCCAAGATTATTATACGCTTCCACATAATGGGGGTTGATCTGAAGGGCTTTTTTAAAAGCTCCAACGGCTTCTTCATACCGCTTTAAATCATTGAAGGCATGTCCTAGGTTGTTATACGCTTCAGCACTGTTTGGATTGATTGCAAGAGCCTTCTGATACGAGGCAATACCTTCATCATATCTTTTGAGATCGCAGAGCCCATTCCCACAATTGATGAGCGCATCAAGATAGAGGGGTTGAATGTGGAGGGCCTTCTGAAACGCAGAGATCGCTTCCTCATAGCGCTTTAGCTCATAAAGAGCATTTCCATAATTAAAGTAGGCTTCTGCATAATGAGGGTTTATCGAGAGGGCTTTTTGAAAATACTCGAGAGCTTCTGCATAGCGTTTAAG
>JBJTOZ010000219.1:0-6937 GCA_046074825.1 Hyphomicrobium sp. | reverse complement strand
TTTATAGCAGCCATTATTTTTGGGTGGATATAGGAAAGTCACTTTGTCCTTAATCCGCATCTGCTCTTAATAGTTTTTTCCCAAACGATGATCCGCGTATTCCTCTCAATGATTGAGTTGGCGTTCACAATCCAAATAGAGGTGTTGTACTTTAATTCTGAGTAGGAATACTTTTGCTCATTCAAATAACGGTTAAGCTACTTTTGCCTGAGCTGAATTCGTATCGTAGTTGAGAATAGGAGAAAGCCAGCGTTCTGCTTCCATGACAGACCAACCTTTACGCCGCGCATAATCTTCAACTTGATCCTTTTCTATTTTACCGACTCCAAAATAATGACTCTCAGGATGAGAAAAATAAAGGCCTGATATGGAAGCGCCAGGCCACATAGCATAGTTTTCAGTTAACTTTATTCCTGTTGTGCGCATCACATCCATTAATGTCCAAAGAGTTGCTTTCTCCGTGTGATCGGGTTGGGCTGGATATCCAGGCGCGGGTCTAATACCATGATATTTTTCCGCTATCAGTTCCTCGATTGAAAGGTGTTCATTTTTCGCGTAACCCCAAATCTCACGACGAACCAATGCATGTAAATACTCTGCAAAGGCTTCAGCTAAACGATCTGCGAGGGCTTTAAGGAGGATTCGACCATAATCATCGTTATCTTTTATGAATTTTTTAAGGGCCTCCTCTTCGCCGATACCACACGTTGCCGCGAAAGCTCCTATGTAGTCTTTCAGGGTGCTGTCTTTGGGCGCTATAAAGTCAGATAAAGCCGTATGAGCCCGTTGACGGGCAGGATCGCGTGCAATTTGTTGACGAAGAGTGTGTAGGGTCGCTATTTTGTTTGTTCTTCCCTCATTCGTATAGAGTTCAATGTCATCACCAACGCTGTTGGCTGGCCAAAAACCGACAATTGCATTTGCTTTGATCCATTTCTCAGCAACCAGTTGTCTCAACATTTCTTGAGCATCATGAAAGAGCTTCTTTGCTTCCGCTCCCACTTTGTTATCTTGAAGTATTTGCGGATAGCGCCCAGCAAGTTCCCATGTTTGGAAAAAAGGCGTCCAATCGATGTAGTCTACGAGTTTAGATAAATCATGATTTCGAAAGGAGCGTGTTCCTAAAAAAGAAGGTTCTGGAGGTGAATAGACTTTCCAATCAATTTTAAACAAATTTGCACGAGCAGCAGATAAAGATATCCTGTTTTTTTTTGCCTCGTTGGCGAGATGAACTTCACGTACTTTGGCGTATTCCTCTTTAGTCGTTTTTAAAAAATTATCCTTTTCCGTTCTGGAAAGAAGATTAGAAACAACTCCTACGGCGCGACTTGCATCAAGCACATAGACAGTTTGACCTTTATTATAGTTAGGGGCAATTTTTACGGCTGTATGAACACGACTTGTTGTGGCGCCTCCAATAAGAAGCGGTATCTTAAAATCTTCGCGTTCCATTTCTGAGGCGACAAAACACATTTCATCCAAGGAGGGTGTGATGAGACCAGAAAGACCAATGACGTCTACTTTTTCTTTCTTTGCTGTCTCAAGAATTTTGGAAGCAGGAACCATAACCCCGAGATCTACCACTTCATAATTATTACATTGGAGAACAACACCTACAATATTTTTGCCAATATCATGGACATCCCCTTTCACAGTTGCCATTAATATTTTTCCTGCTGCAGGCAGGCTCTCAAGACCAGATTTTTTTTTCTCTGCTTCAAGAAATGGCTGCAGATAGGCAACTGCCTGCTTCATAACACGGGCAGATTTCACAACTTGAGGCAAAAACATTTTTCCAGCACCAAAGAGATCTCCAACCACATTCATACCAGACATAAGTGGTCCTTCTATAACTTGGAGAGGTTTTTCAAATTTCTGACGAGCTTCTTCGGTGTCATTTTCAATAAATTCAGTAATTCCATGGATAAGAGAATGGGTCAGGCGATCCTCGATTGGTAATTCTCTCCATTTTAAATCTTTCTCATTTTTCTTGATAAGATCGCCCTTAAACTTTTGTGCAGCATCTAAAAGTTTGTCTGTGGCATCGCTACTTTTATTTAAAATAACATCTTCACATAAATTTCTCAGATCTGTTGGAATGTCATCATAGACTGCCAACTGTCCAGCATTTACAATTCCCATATCCATTCCAGCTTGAATGGCATGATAAAGAAATACAGAATGCATTGCTTCGCGAACTGGATCATTGCCTCGAAATGCAAAAGAGAGGTTAGAAACACCCCCAGATATATGCACTAAGGGCATTTGTTCTTTTATCTTTCGACATGCTTCAATAAACGCTAGTCCATATCCGTTGTGTTCTTCGATCCCTGTAGCAACGGCAAAAATATTAGGATCAAATATGATATCTTCAGCTGGAAAACCCACATCTTGCGTTAAAATTTTATAAGCACGCTCTGAAATCGTTACTTTTCTTTCAACGGTATCTGCTTGCCCTTGCTCATCAAAGGCCATGACAACAACCGCGGCTCCATACCTTAAAACCTTGCTTGCTTGATTTTTAAATGCTTCCTCTCCCTCTTTTAAGGAGATAGAATTTACTATAGATTTTCCTTGCACACATTTAAGACCAGCTTCGATAACGGACCATTTTGAACTATCAATCATGATAGGAACCCTCGAAATATCAGGTTCTGATGCGATCATATTCAAAAAGGTTGTCATGGCCTTCTCACTATCGAGAAGACCCTCGTCCATATTCACATCAATTATCTGAGCGCCTGCTTCAATCTGTTGTCGTGCTACTGTTACAGCTGATCCATAGTCTCCTTGCTCAATAAGTTTGCGGAATTTAGCAGATCCCGTGACGTTTGTGCGTTCTCCGATTGTTATGAACTGTTGTGCAGCAGTTTTGTTCGTCATTTTTATTGTCCATGCACAAAAGGTTCAAGACCAGAAAGTCGCATCTTTGGGGTGATCTTTGGTATCTTTCTTGGAGAATAATTTTCAACGTGTTTAGCAATATGAGCAATATGATCAGGAGTTGATCCGCAGCATCCCCCAATAATATTTATAAGACCATCCTTCGCCCAAGATTCTGTTTTGCAAGCCATTTCATCAGGCGTTTCGTCATATTCTCCCATAGCATTTTGAAGCCCTGCATTTGGGTATGCAGAAATATAAGTGTCCGCAATATGGGATAAATCAGCAAGATATGGGCGCATAAGTTCTGCACCTAATGCGCAATTCAATCCAATCGAAAAGGGTTTTAGGTGTCTTAACGAATACCAGAAAGCTTCAGCTGTTTGACCTGAAAGAGTTCGGCCAGAACGGTCCGTAATAGTGCCAGAAAGCATAATTGGTAATTCAAGACCTTTCTCTTCAAAAATATCTAATGTGGCATACCCTGCTGCCTTAGCGTTTAAAGTATCAAAGATTGTTTCAATGAGAATGATATCTACTCCTCCTTCAATCAGACTGCGCACTTGTTCCATATAGGCGGCACGCAGCTCATCAAAAGTGATATTACGAAAACTTGGGTCATTAACATTGGGTGAAATCGAAGCTGTTCGGTTCGTAGGACCAACAGCTCCGGCAACAAATCTAGGTTTTTCTGATGTCAGTTGAGAATACTTGTCTGCAGCGCGACGCGCTATTTTGGCAGCTTCATAATTAATTTCACCGCTGAGTGCTTCCATTCCATAGTCTGCCATCGAAATGACTTGTGCATTAAAAGTATTGGTTTCAATGATATCTGCACCCGCCTCAAGATAACTTTCATGGATTTGTTCAATTATTTTTGGTCGGGTCAGAACTAGTAAATCATTATTCCCTTTGACATCACGAGGCCAATCTTTGAATCGAGAGCCTCGATAATCTGTCTCAGACAATTTATGTCGTTGAATCATCGTTCCCATTGCCCCATCGATAATAAGAATGCGAGACTTCGCTGCAGTTTGGAGGGCCAAATAACTTGGAAGATGCTTCATTGTGAGCTTAACTCTACTATATAAATCGATTTAATTTTTAAGCTGAAAGACGTTTTTCTAGGGGATTGGCATTAAGAGGTCTTAGACCTAAGAGGTGGCAAATTGCATAAACAAGATCTGCACGATTGAGAGTATAGAAATGAAAGTTTTTAATTCCCTCATCAACAAGGTTGAGTACCTGCTCCGTAGCGACAGCTGCTGCTACCATGCGTGAAGTTTCTGGATCCTCATCCAAGCCTTCAAAGCGTCGTGCAAGCCAAGCGGGAACAGTAGCACCAGCTCGAACTGCAAAACCAGCAACTTGAGGAAAGTTGTGAATTGGGACAATGCCAGGAATGATGGGGATCCAAATTCCAGCCGCCCTAGCTCTTTCTAAAAAGCGTAGAAAGTGAGCGTTATCAAAACTGAATTGGGTAATTATGCGATCAGCCCCTGCATCAACTTTGGCTTTAAGATTGTCCATATCCTCTTGCAATGTTTTACTTTGAGGGTGTTTTTCGGGATATCCGCCAACACTTATTTCAAAGTTTGCAATTTTTTTTAACCCCTTCACAAGATCGGCGGCGTTTATATAGCCTCCTTGTAGAGGTTGATAAATTTTTCCAACACCACCTTCTGGATCCCCCCTTAAAGCAACAATATGGCGTACTCCAACATTCCAGTAAGCTTTTGCGACAGTATCAACCTCTCCACGAGAGGCATCTACGCACGTGAGGTGAGCAGCTGGACGTAAATGGGTGCTTTTGACAATACGCTCAACAGTTGCATGTGTTCGTTCGCGCGTAGTCCCTCCAGCGCCATAGGTTACAGAAACAAATTCTGGACAAAGGGGGGCAAGTCGTTTGATCGATGTCCACAGTTGATCTTCCATCTTTTGAGTTTTTGGAGGAAAGAATTCAAATGAGACAGCGATTTCTCCTGCTCCAAGGAGGCGACTTTTTCTTTCTCGAGTCTCAATCATGAAATATGCTCCTCCCTTAAGTGGGAAGGATTGGTCGAATGGGCGTCTTGCCCCTTGTTATCATTAGAAAGTTGAGCAAGCCATAGTTGAACTGTCAATGAAGTTGACTGATCTTTTTTGGCTTTAAATAGGGTTTTTGTTTGATTGAGTGATAGACCTGCTCCTTTAATCCACTGATCCATGGTATCTGGAGCGATACCTAATCTTTTATGGGCGTGTCTTTCTCTCAAAATTTCTAGATTATGTGGAGCAAAATCTATTATCAGCAAACGCCCTTTTGGAGATAAAATGCGCTTGACTTCAAGAAGAGCAGCTTGCGGATCTGAAAGATAATGAAGAACTTGATGAAGCACGACAGCATCCGCAATACCATCTGGTAGCGATAAATGATAAAGATCCCCGTGACGGACTTCAGCATGCTTGACATGGTGCGTTGAGAGCTTGCTCCTTGCATAGGCCAGCATGGATTTATTGATATCGAACCCAAGTCCTCGTTTATAAGATTTGGCAAAGAGTTGCAGAATTCTTCCTGTTCCTGTTCCAATATCAACAAAAAGATTAAAAGGGCCTCGGCCAAGTGTGGAAAGCATAGCCCTCTCAACATCTTTTTCAGAGACATATAGGCTGCGAAGGCGATCCCAATCTGATGCGTGTGTTAAAAAATAAGATTGCGCCGTGCTTTCCTGTTCACTTTTGAGAGCAGCGTAATTTTCAAGGTCTCGGCGAAGGAGCGGATCAAATGGATTGATTTTCTCCAATATTCTTCGAACCAAAGCGCCTCCCTCTGAACGTTCAGAAACATGAAAATAGACAAAGCTTCCGTCTCTAAACCTATCTACCAGACGAGATTCAGTAAGGAGTTTGAGATGTCGTGAAATGCGAGGCTGACTTTGACCAAGCACAAGTGTGAGGTCCTTGACCGTCATCTCTCCTTTTGACAACAAAATCAAAATTCGCAGACGCGTTGTTTCGGCTGCGGCTTTTAGATTGGCAACAAGATCTGGTAGAGGCAACAACATGAGAAATATTGCAGAATTTTTGATAAAAAACATATAAGGACATAAAGATGTCTTTATGTCAATAAGCCCTATTGTTACTTTAGTCACAGCTAAGAGATTAGATTAACCAAGATGTAAAATCATGATTTTAAATGAAGAAAAAATCTTGTATTAAATATTTTCTTTCTTGATTCCCCTTCTTTGGAGAATGTCTGTGCGCCCAGCCGCAGTACATTACATGTTGCCGGCAGTTCCCTGTTACGGCGAACCCTTGGTACTTTTTAAGCAAAAGCCAGACCGCAAGTTTGTTGCTACTGTCCTCATAGTTCTGCTTCTCGTTTTTATTATTCTTTATTCCCCTTTTTACATGCTCGTAAGCGCAGCCTTAGCTGATCAAGGCTTGTTTCATGAGACAATTACAGAACGTCCGAGAGCCTTAATCCAAATTTTCCTTGGGTTTAGTGTTTTTTTGATCTTTATTGGTGGTCCTATTTATTTCTTGTTTGATACTCTCACTCGGAGTCGCAAAGTGCAGATTGCCCAAGGTCGCGTCACTGTCACTGAAAGGGCCTTTGGATTTTCCAAATGTTGGCAGGCATCTATTTCTGAGTTTATCGGTGTTAAACAGAACATGCGCGCTTTTATTTCGGGAGTGCGTCACGAACTCATCCTTGTTCATCCTCTTGCTGAACGCTCTATTGTCCTTTTGATGTCTCATAATCCAAAGGATATCGACGCAGTAAAAATAGCCTCAGATTTAGGAACAATTTTTGTTGGCTCTGAGCAGGATATTTTGCAACAGAAGAGCAAAAAATCTCTCGGACCTGTCGCCGCTTAATCCTCGTTAAATTCTTATTAATACACAATCTTCAGTATATATCTTATGTCTGTTTTGCGTTATGTTGTATAGATCTATCAAAAGGGTTTGTTGTCATGTCTCTGCCGTATTTCGACGTTCAAATACTTTTTGATGATGTGGAAACTTCAAACTTTCATTTTAAAATAGAAACGTGCTCATTCTGCAAAAG
>JBJTOZ010000218.1:0-4570 GCA_046074825.1 Hyphomicrobium sp. | reverse complement strand
GTTTAATGACTTTGTTATAATATCAATTAATGCTCATAGAGGATCCAACTTTAGCACTTTACCTTGATAAAACTTAAGACACTGAGCACAAAATAATTTAAAAATTGATCTATTTTTATTTATGGTCATATGGCTGGGGGACTAGGATTCGAACCTAGACAGGCAGAGTCAGAGTCTGCAGTCCTACCATTAGACGATCCCCCATCACAATAATCATGACTAAGTAGAGCGTATTAGTTTAATGATATTTCTCACGATCGCAAGGGGCTCTCTTCCTTCGGTTCGCTGCTCTACCTCGGCACTTTCATAATCAAATTTCAACATAAGGGGATATTTATTCATACTAATCCCTCATGTTTTGAATGCAAAAAAATCTGTTCGGTGCTCTGGGATATTCGTTCATCAGAATAATCAACACGTACAAGATATAATCCACAAGCTGGAGCCACGGGACCACATCTCCTTCGATCACAAGCTTTTAAAGCAGCAAAGAGATCTGCAGGTTGCCAGACACCTTCACCGACAAGTTTAAGAGATCCAACCATAGAACGAACTTGATGATGTAAAAAAGATCGAGCCGAGGTTTTGATAACAATCTCATTTCCCTGTTTTTCAACATCACATGAATTAAGAGTTTTAAGGGGCGACTGGGCTTGGCAGTTGACCGCTCGAAAGGTAGTAAAATCATGAAGCCCAACTAAATGTTGGGCGGCCTCGTGCATCCGTTTCACGTCAAGAGGATGAATAATCCACCAAACACGGTTATGAACGAGAACAGGACGCGTTGGACGATTGAGAATGCGGTAGAGATAATGACGCTCCTTCGCGGTAAACCGTGCATCAAACGCAGAAGAAACCTTCCGACAGTCAAGTCCAACGACAGGGTGGGGCTTCAGATGGAAATTTATAGCTTCTCGTACCCGCGAAGCCTCCCAATCCTTCTCTAAATCAAAATGCACAACTTGCCCGAGCGCATGCACGCCAGCATCAGTTCGTCCTGCTCCTTTTGCAAGAACACGCTCCCCACAAAAACGAAAAATAGCCTCCTGCAAAACCCCCTGTACGGTTAGCCCCTCAGATTGAATCTGCCAACCGACGAACGGAACTCCATCATATTCTACAGTAAGGGCATACCTTGGCATTTCGATGATAAATGTCTATGTCATAATTTAAGGAGAAGTACTATTTTTACATGAATATTTTTGTCTGAGAACAATGCTCTTTAACGCAGAAGTAAGGTCAATTCTACAGGATTAAGGTTTGATGAATTTTAAAATTTAGAATTCTTAGTTTATTCTCTATACTTGATTGATCTTGCTCCCCTCTTTTAAAGGGCAGCCTCTTAAAAACTCAAGAGCAGTCATGGATCTTTTACCCGCACGCTGAACCTCTAAAATCTGAATAGCACCCTCAAGACAAGCAATTTTAAATGTGCCGTCAATAAGTGTGCCTGGCTCAGCTGTTCCCTCAACGATTTGAGAACGGAGAACTTTTACTCTTTCAATTGATCCTGATGCTGTTTTTACCTCCATCCACGCCCCAGGGAATGGAGAAAGACCACGTACAAGATTATGTACAATTATTGAGGGTTTTGAAAAATCTAATTTCGCTTCTTTCTTATCTATTTTGGGAGCGTAAAGAACCCCTGTTTCAGACTGTGGCTCAAGAACACATTCTCCCTTTTCAATATCGTTAAGGACTTTGACTAGAAGTATAGCTCCTTCAAGAGCGAGGATTTTATGAAGTTCTCCAGAAGTAATATCTCCAGAAATGTCTATTTTTTTTTGAGCAGTTATTGGGCCTGTATCAAGCCCTTGCTCCATGCGCATGATCATAACGGCAGTTTTAGTATCTCCAGTCATAATCGCACGTTGTATGGGAGCTGCTCCACGCCAGCGTGGTAGGAGTGAGGGATGCAAATTAAAACATCCATATTTCGTTGACTCTAATACTGGCAAGGGAAGAAGCAGACCATATGCTACGACAACGGCAACGTCTGCATTGTGGGATTTGAAAATTTCCTGATCAATAGGACTTTTTAAATTCTGAGGCGTAAGCACTCTCAATCCTTTTTTTTCTGCATGCTGCTGGATTTGAGATTTGTGCAGATCCATACCTCGACCAGCCTGACGCGGTGGTTGGGAATAAACTGCCACAACATCATGCCCTGCTTTCAGAACTGCTTCGAGGGAGGGAACAGAAAATTCAGGCGTACCCATAAAAACAAGCCTGAGACTCATGAACTCAAAACCTTGATAAAACAGAAATTAGCCAAGAATGGCGTACTCAGTCTTTGAAATCTGAGTAAGTATTAAAGGTCACCTTCGTGACGGGCTATTTTCTTGAATTTACGTATGACCATGTCGCGTTTTAAACTTGTAAGATAATCTATAATCATTTTTCCTTGCAAATGATCATATTCATGCTGGATGGCTGTTGCAAGCAATCCTTCCGCATCTTGCTCTTGCTGTTTGCCTTCTCTATCGAGATATTTAATACGCAATGAAGAGGGCCGTTCAATCTCAACTTTAAATTCAGGAATGGAAAGGCACCCTTCCTCATGAGCCCTCATTTGGGGCCCAATAACCACTATCTCTGGATTAATAAGTACTAGCGGCTGTCTTGGCTCATCCTCAGAGGAACAATCCAAAACAAACATACGACGTGGGACGCCAACCTGAACAGCTGCTAAACCACAGCCGGGGGCATCATACATTGTTTCCAGCATATCATCTGCCAATCGTAGGAGCTCAGGATCAATGCGCTCAACTGGGGCAGAGACTTGCCTTAAAATAGGGTTTGGGAGGGTGACAATCGGCAGAACACTCATGAAGACTTACATAGGAAAGAGATGTTTGGGGGTCAATGTCTGAACCAACAAATTATTTGAAATCTGTCAACCTCTTACGTTTTCAACTCTTAACTCTTAAGAAGGTTAGCTATCCTCTAAAGACAGTTGCGGATAGTTCTATCCAGACTTTATTCCAATCCAGGACACACGTTCCTATTCTCAATATTTACTTTTTAGAACTGCTAATAAATATAGGAATATGAGCGAAGATTTTAGATGTTCTGAAGGCATAAGTTTTAAATTAAAAAAATTATCGGATCCTAAAAACACAATAGGTTGTAACGAGATGCTTGGAAATGGACACCTGTATTATTAACTACCTGATCTAGTGGATCATGCTGGAACCATCGACTGCACTTTCTTTTTTAGTGTCATCTTGCGAAATAGGTTCCGGCAGATAGTCCTCAACCAAACGCATTAAACACTTTTGAATTGCTCGCTTATCGCGAATGCTCAATGCACCCTTTAAGAGATCAAGTTCCTTTTCAAGCTCATTTCTCTCAATAAACGGCTCCTGTGATTTTAATATACGAGGATGCTCGGTTCCGACTGCATTTGGGGTGATTAAAAGTTCTTCGTAAAGCTTTTCTCCAGGCCGCAGCCCCGTATAAACGATTTCAACATCACCATCAGGATTATTTTCATCACGAACTTCCAGACCTGACAAACGTATCATTTGGCGAGCAAGATCATTGATACGAATTGGCTCTCCCATATCAAGCAAAAAAACATCCCCTCCTTGCGCCATCGCCCCTGCTTGAATAACGAGGGCTGCAGCCTCTGGAATAGACATAAAATAGCGCGTTATTTCCTTGTGGGTGACAGTCACTGGCCCCCCAGAAGATATTTGCTTACGAAAGCGCGCGACCACAGATCCAGAGCTATCAAGGACATTACCAAATCTCACAATTGCAAATTTAGTTTGGCTCTGTTCAGAATGTAGACTTTGTAAAATAAGCTCCGCAAGCCGCTTTGAAGCTCCCATCACATTTGTCGGTCTAACAGCTTTATCTGTGGAAATGAGAAGAACCAAATCTACTGCATATTGACTTGCGGCTTCAGCAATCACCTTCATGCCAAATGAATTATTTTCAAGGCCTGATATGATATTTGCTTCAACAATAGGGACATGCTTGTAGGCTGCTGCATGATAGATGGTTTTAATGGTATGTGTTCTTATGACCTCATTTATTAAGTTGCGATCAAGCACAGACCCAAGAATTCCATAAACTTCTGGTCGACGCTTACTCTTAGGCCATGCCGACATGGTCTCTAGGACTTCCATCTCAATTTGATAGAGGGCAAATTCGGAAATATCCAACAAAACAAGTCGTTCTGGGTTCTGACGTAACACCTGACGCACAAGCTCTGCACCTATCGAGCCACCGGCGCCTGTGATCAAAATCGACTTACCCATAATTGAGCGTGAAAGTAGTTCAAGTTTTGGCTCAACGCTGTCTCGATTGAGTAAGTCTACAACATCAATCTCACGCAGATCCCTGAGATTAATACGACCTGTTGCAAAGTCGCTATAATCAGGAAGAACCAAAACCTCGAGATGAAATTTTTCAAGTTCTTTTATCACAATGCGTCGCTCGCGACTTTTTACATAAGGGATGGCAAGAATAATCTCCGTAATGTCATGGCGCGAAATTAATTTTTTTATTTGTTCTGGGGGATAGACTTTAGTCCCCATAATCACCTGTCCATGGAGTGATT
>JBJTOZ010000217.1:0-7045 GCA_046074825.1 Hyphomicrobium sp. | reverse complement strand
TCCCAAGAGGCTTTTGGGTTTGAGTTTAAAAGAGGACACTTTATCTCAAGCCAGAGGAATGGTGACGGGAGGTTAGCCACGTCCTTCCTTTTCGTCTCTAAAGAGCTGATCCAATACATCTGGAATGCGTTCTTTCAGTTTAAAATACCCTGCTCGCGCATGGGGCCAAAAGGCTGCGTCCCAATCTGTGTGCACTTCTCTAAAGGCAATTCCTGAAGAGACAAGCGTGGTCTTGAGACGATCAATCCTCTGTCGCGTTGGGCCGATCGGGACGTAGGCCGTTACGATTTCATGGACATGCAAACTTTGACAAAAGGCTAAGAGATCTCTTTCTATCGGTTCATGAAGAGAGGTGGTTGGAGAGCAGAAAAAATTCTGCGCACGCAAAAGTGTCTCTTGAATTGCAGCCTCTCTGAAGCAAAGCACACTTTCGGAAATCGGTGGATCATTGCTATTGGGTGGGAGGGCTGCAATCCCTTTGACGCAAGATTTTGACAGACACCAATGTTCAGGCGTGAGGTTTTCCTCGGTGACTAACAGAACAATATTTTCAAGATTTTGAAAACAAGAATGGACCTTCTTAAAACCAAGGTTTTCTTCTATTGGCTCTTCGAGAAAGGGAAGAAGATGTGGGTGTTCCAACAATTGGTTTTTGGGGTGAAACCGACCCTTTGTAAAACGAAAAATATTCTCAGATTTTGCGATATAAGATTTGCCTTTTGTCTGCAAACCTGCAACCCACCGCCACGAAAGGGTATTACTGGCTGGATCTCCATCTAGTAAATGATGGAAAAAAAATTGAGCTCCCAAGACCCAAGGCAGTCCTAAAGTAAAGATCCAGATGGAAGCAAACCACATTCTTGCGTGATTATGGAGATACCCAGTTGAAATTAACTCATGAACCCAAAAGTCAAAAGCTTCAATATGAGTTTGTCCCGTTATGGCCTTGCGATAGCGGTCATAAAGATCGGCATTGCTTTCAACATTATTTTTTAAATCTTCAAGCTCTTGAAGATAGGTGCTCCAAACCTTTGGCCTGTGTTCAACCCACCCTTTCCAGTAGGTGCGCCAACAAACTTCTTCAATAAATTTTCCCGCTTCAGACAAACTATGTTGAGAGAGAACTTTACGTGTCAGTTCTTTTTCGGTTATCAACCTCAGGCGCAGATATGCCGACAACTCAGAGACGTTAGGCCTGTTTTGCGGACCTAAATCGTAGTTTCTATTTTCTGTATAATATTTTCCTGCTCTTTCTAGAAAAGAGCCAATCCGACGCAATCCCTCAGCGCGCGACGGATCAAATATTTTATGTGTTGGGTCAATCACATTTATTTAGCAGCGGCGCGGGCAATTGATTTAATATTACCTCGGGCACGCCCTGATTGCTCAGCTATAAAACGATCCTGCTCTTCAATGATGGAAAGAGCTGGCGTGTCTCCATCGAGACCACCAAGAATGGAGGCTGGAACGCGCCTGTTTGAAGTGACACTTCCATCTTCATAGGTCACGTTAAACATAATGAAAGATTCTTTTGGAATCGGTTTTTTGCGAGACATGTCTCATTCTCCGAGAATGATCAAAATGTTTATCATCTAAAGCACAGTGAAAGATCTTTTTCACATGAACTTACAGTAAGGTGGAAAACTTCTTCATTATATAATGTGTTTAGGGGGAGATGTCATGGGGGCACAGCTATGTCGCAAGAAAAGGATCTTTCATTAGTATTGTATCTTCACGTTCAGGACTTGTAGACAAAAGCGTAACTGGACATTCAATTAATTCTTCAATTTGCCGGACATATTTGATTGCCTGCGCGGGCAAATCAGACCATGAGCGTGCACCTCGGGTAGAGTGCGACCAGCCTTCAAAGTTTTCAAAAATGGGTTCAACACGGGCTTGAGCATTCTGACCTGCAGGTAATCTGTCGATCCTTTCGCCATCAATTTTGTACCCCACACACACTTTAATTTCCTCAAATCCATCAAGAACATCAAGCTTGGTAAGGGCAATGCCATCGATGCCAGAAACTTTGCAGACTTGGCGGACCAAAACAGCATCAAACCAACCACATCTTCTTTTGCGCCCTGTGACTGTGCCAAACTCATGTCCGCGTTGGCCGATACGTTCCCCAATTTCGTCCTGAAGCTCGGTGGGAAAGGGGCCGCCTCCTACGCGCGTTGTGTAGGCTTTTGCAATCCCCAAGACGTAACCAACGGCTCGAGGTCCCATGCCTGAACCAGTTGCGGCCTGGGCAGCAACGGTGTTGGAGGAGGTGACAAAGGGATATGTTCCGTGGTCGATGTCTAAGAGTGCACCTTGTGCCCCTTCAAAAAGAATTTGTTTTCGGTCTTTATGGGCTCTTGCTAGAAGTGCCCATGTTACATCCATGTACTGGAGGATCTTGGGTGCAATTTCGAGAAGATCGGCAAGAAGTTTGTCCTTTGAAATCTGTGGCTGATCCAGTCCTTTACGAAGAGCATTATGATGGATAAGGGTTCGGTCAAGTTTGGATCCGAGAGTTGTGGGATTTTTTAAATCTTGAAGACGTATCGCGCGACGCCCAACCTTATCCTCATAAGCAGGTCCTATTCCTCTTCCTGTTGTTCCAATCTTATTTGTTCCTGCTGCTTGCTCTCTTATGACGTCAAGCTCACGATGAAGAGGTAAAATGAGAGTAGCATTTTCAGCAATCCTTAGGTTCTCCCTTGTCACGTGAATACCTTGCGTGCCAAGGCGTTCTATTTCGGTAATCAAGGCCCATGGATCAACAACAACACCATTACCAATGATACCCAGTTTATTGGGCCGCACAACGCCAGAGGGAAGAAGAGAAAGTTTATAGGTTTTATTTCCAATGACGAGGGTGTGTCCCGCATTGTGGCCCCCTTGAAAGCGCACAACAACATCTGCGCGTTCGGATAACCAATCGACAAGTTTTCCTTTTCCTTCGTCTCCCCATTGAGCACCTACGACAACAACATTGCCCATTCTGAGCCCCACAAAAAATCTACTAATTAAAAAAGTTTTTCTGATTTCGTTTTAAAGACCAACAAGAGTGACCCTTTACACTTTATCTCACATTGAGAAATACCAATTGAGGTCAATACTGCATTTTAAGTTTTGAATGAGCGAATTCCATTTTCAGGGATTGTGATCAAAGAGATCAGAAGGCACTCATGTGGTAGCGGGACCGAGACTTGAACTCGGGACCTACGGATTATGATTCCGCCGCTCTAACCAGCTGAGCTATCCCGCCATGCCAATGCCTAATAGGGACGACTTTCGAAGACTGTCAAGGATTGTACATTTGACTGTGCGTATTTTCAGGACACATCCTCCTGCCCCCCGTAACTCCTCTTGTTGCATCCAGAGGGGCTCACCCGCGCACCTATTCTGCAGCGATACGGCTCACATCTGCCCCTTTCTCAAATCGCATCATGGTAAAAATACCAAATGGGCGTAAGGACTTGCGTTCAATCAATTTCAGATCATCGCATACCATCACCCGCGAGTGATCAAAGACGGGTCTCCATCCTATCAAATGGGCGAAGGGAGCCATGCGCCGTTCCAACCAACCGCGCACTCCTTCTTCTTGACTGAAGTGATTTACAATGACGACTTGCCCTCCTTTTTTTGTCACGCGGGAGAGTTCCCGCATCACCTTTTCGGGATCGGGCACGACAGTCAGAACATACATTGCAACCGTTGTATCAAAGTTATTGTCTGGAAAATCGAGCTCGCCCGCATCCATTTCAAAAAGACCTTTGACATTTTTTAGATCATGTTCGGCAACACGCTGATGCGCTTTTTTTAGCATCTCACGGGAAAGGTCTATGCCAACAACTTCTAGAGCCCGATCGTAATCAGGCAGAGATAATCCCGTTCCAACACCAACCTCAAGCACACTGCCTTCTCTGTCGCGATTGATAGCCTCAACCGCGTGACGTCGGCTTTCTGTGGCCACCATCCCAAAGGTATGATCATAGACAGGGGCCCAACGTCGATAGGCAACTTTTACAGCCTCTTCGTGGATATGACCTATGTGGACTATTCGCCCTTTAGTTTTATGCAGTGGCACACTCGAACGCCGTGTTTTAGGTCGGACATTTGTGACCATCAACTTCCTCGCTCTTCCAAAAGACTTGAACTCCTATTGTTATGATCTTCCTTGTGCACTTTAAAATCTCTGGCTGAAGGCGTTGAAGAAAGATTGGCTAACGGTGCTATCTTTTCTTTATTCGTTTCAGAAACTGATTTTTTAAGAATAACCCCTCCGCCAAGCAAACAGGCCTCTGTGCTGTCGTCACTATAAAAAACGCACGCTTGACCTGGAGCAACTGCTCCTTGTGACTCTGTAAAAGTCACGAGTATTTTGTCATTTACCGCTTCCGTCAATACAGCAGGTTTTGGAGACTGTGAAGAACGCACGCGCACATACACCCGGCGCTTCTGTCGCACCGCGTCCTCTAAAGGCTCATCGCCTAACCAATTGACATCTCTAAGCATTACAGCTTGGCTTTCTAGGGAGTGCCGAGGACCAACGACGACTTGGTTATGCTCCACATCAATTCGCACCACATAAAGTGGCTCAGGACCTGACACGCCAATCCCTTTTCGTTGCCCAACAGTGAAATGGATAATACCTGCGTGCGTCCCGATTTTTCGACCATCCACGTGCACAATATCGCCTGGAAGGAGGGCTTCAGGTTTGAGTTTCTGAATGACGTTAGAGTAATGCCCATCTTGAACAAAACAGATGTCTTGGCTATCGGATTTATCCGCGACAGGTAAATCGAATTGCCGAGCAAGCCCTCTCACTTCTGTTTTAGTAAGACCTCCAAGAGGAAAAAGAAGCCTGTCTAATAGTGCAGGCTCTGTAGCGTAGAGAAAATAGCTTTGATCGCGCTCAGTATCGCGTGCGCGTTTTAGGATCGGACCTTTGGCAGTTTCTTGAAGCTGGATATAGTGCCCTGTGGCGAGCTTTTCTGCTCCAAGTTCCATACCCATTGCAAATAAATCTTTGAATTTGATTTCCTGATTACACAATACGCAAGGAATTGGTGTTTCACCTTCAAGGTATGTCTGGGCGAAAGGAGCAATCACCTTTTCGGCAAAACGCTGTTCGTAATTAAGAACGTAATGGGGAATCTTGAGTTTATCGGCCACCCTGCGTGCATCATAAATATCTTGACCTGCGCAGCAGGCACCTTTTCGTGCAACTGCGCGAGCATGATCATAAAGCTGAAGGGTTATGCCAATGACATCATATCCTTGGTGTTTCAGAAGAGCAGCTACCACAGAGCTATCAACCCCTCCTGACATGGCAACGACTATTCTCTGTTGAAGACGCTCTATGTCTTCCTGCCTGTGATTGAGAATTTCTAATTGCGTTGCCACTTTATAAAATCTCTTTCCTTATGCACACTATCTTAAAATCAAACTTATTCTCTTCTTTAGAACGGGCTTACTTTCATCTTTCATTTTTTTTTACGCGCACATACCAGAGCTTCTGTTCTCCCATTAATGCTCGCATGGTGCGATCTTTGATGGAGGACGCTGCCCTGGGTTTAAACCCTGTTTAAGCAAATTTCTCTCCTAAAGCCAACCTCGAACTGAGAGATCTTTGCTCAAAGCCCCTTGAAAATAAAATATTTCAAAAGGGGCCTTCTTTTATTTTTGAAATAAAGAGGCAGGATTTTTTAGTATTTCTTGCTTTCCTTTTAAACTTACAAAGGTCTGTCCTCTGAACCAACATCCAATTGTACCAGAATGACGCTCTTTCTAATGAATGATTTTTTTCTTCGTCGGCGCAGGCAGCAATATCAAAAAAATTTATAGACTATTTACCTAATATGTTTTCGGATATTTAATAAAAAAAAGGTAATGTCAGTTTGTGATCGTACAGAATTGTACAGAATGAACATGACCGAACATTATATGAATGTGCGTAAGCGTTTTGTTATAGGTCCAGACGGATCCCCGCTTACAATATCAGATCTCCCTCCAAAAAATACAAGACGATGGGTCATTCGTCGTAAAGCAGAGGTCGTGGCCGCAGTGCGTGGTGGACTTCTAAGTTTAGAAGAAGCCTGCGAGCGCTACACTCTTACAGTCGATGAATTCCTTTCATGGCAAAGATCCATTGATGAGCATGGTTTGGCGGGATTGCGTGCAACCCGCGTACAAGATTATCGTCGGTAGTCTTGAAGGGATATCGGAATATTTCTTTTTAGCCCTTGAAAGAGGACTTGAGACAAAGAGTAAGATTTCATTAGGTCTAAGGCGGCGTTGTCGTGGACGTCTTTGGTGGCAAAGCTTTGGAAGTTTTTGGCGGTGAAGCCTTGGGAGATTTTGGTGGCGAAGCCTTAGTTTTCGGCTGAAGAGGGGGTTGCTTCTTTATAAGATCCTTTTCTGTGTGTGTATTTGTGTGCGCATTAGAGAGACTAGGAGTATGCTCAAAACATCCCTCTTCTGCGGCCCCCCACCGACGCACATTTTTTTCTAAGTCCTCTGCGACAACTGCCAATAATTTAATATTTTCGATCTGCAATGTGGTGCCATCAGGGCCTGGAACGATGCCAACGCGCCAAGCTCTGATCGAGCGTGGATCGGTCGTACTGTAATCCTTCGTGTGAATACTAATTTGAGAGCCTCCGCCCTTGGACGGGGGGTCTGCATCGGCATAAAATTTATAATCTGTTTTAAGAGGTCCATTCGCTCCAAACCAACATTTAAGGATTCCCCGTGCAACGCGCGTGTAGATCTCCGTTGGTGTTCCAACTGGAAGTGGGCCTAAGAGCAGTTCTGTGGCTGGCTTAACGGCACCTGTATTGGGAGGTGGACCTGCCTTGCCGAAATCAGGAAGGGTTGGATTCTGTGCACTTGAACATCCAAGAAAAAGCGCGAGGGGAAAGAAAAGAGGCAGCGTTAAAAATTTTGTCTGCATCTGCTGCTTGAAAAGAAGGGATGAAAAAGAAGAGAAAACCTTTAGCACAATTTAAAAAACTAAACTTAGAGACCGATCCTCCTTTGAGCAAGAAACGAT
>JBJTOZ010000216.1:0-2975 GCA_046074825.1 Hyphomicrobium sp. | reverse complement strand
ACAGGGTAAAAAGCAATTGCAAAGTGGAAATAACCTATCCAGATCCAAACAACATTAAACCCCGCGTACAGCTCTGTATTTCCTTGCTCCGAGCGGAGACAATTTTAGTTACGTCATCACTTCTGGATCGCTTATTTCTAGCGAGGCAGTCCGTATCTCGCGGGATGATCTTGTTTCCATTCCAGAGGGACTGGGTGGGACAATTTCTGACATCCGTCTCAAGAAAGATATAGAGCTTGTTGGTCACACGCAAAATGGGCTTAACCTTTATCGCTACCGTTACCTTTGGAGTGATCAGCTTTATGTGGGTGTCATGGCTCAAGAGGTCCGTAAAACTATGCCTGAGGCCGTTATTAAAGGGCAAGATGGTTTCTTACGGGTTTATTACGATAAGCTCGGCTTAGAACTTCAGACATGGGAAGAGTATAAAAAGCTTGGACAAACCATGCATTGAGAAATGACCTTCTTTATGTGATGGATTTAACCTTAACTTACCAAACAGAAAATCCCGGCGCACAGAATCAGAACAATAAATAGTAGCCTGTCGTTGCTGGAGCCAGCGCTCTCAGAGTGATTGGACATTGAGTTTTATTATAAAGTGCTAGGGGGGTCGATGGATCCATGATGACGACTTGAAATCACAAATACCCCCATAGAGTTGGGAACTTTAATGAACTAGGAGCCTCCAAATGACCTTGAGACGCGCCCACCCAATCTTTCTTGCAATCGTGCCATTTTTATTAATTTTTACATTGATTGCATCTTTGGAAGTACATGCGGACCAAGCAAAAATTATCGCCGAGGTCAATCAAAGTGCTGAGGCGTTAGATCTAGCCTTTGAAAAGCAAGATGTGCGAACCATCAAATCTTTAATGACCTCAGACCATATAGCGGTTACTCGATACTATGGCCGCCCCTTCAACGTTGAAGAGCAGATCGCTTCGCTCCGTGAATTAAAGTTTTCTCAGGAGATCATTGGACAGCCGCAGCTCTCATTCTTTTCAAACGACATGGTTCTGCGGACCTTCAGGGCAAAAGAGAAGGGTAGCTTTAAGGGTAAGGAAATTCCCGAAGACGTCTTTGTGTCTCAGCTCATGGTCAAACAGAAGGGCGAGTGGCGTGAGCGCTTTTATCAGGTCACAGCGTTTGATCGTGTAAAGCCAAAGGCAAGATAATCACTCCGTTCTGCTGAGATTTAGCAATATATTGGGCGAAACAGAAAATTGCAGAAGGCTTGTTTTTACGGAAGGCCACCACCCTTTCTGAACTTGCGAAGGCTCCCGAGTAAACCATTGCGAGTTTTTGCAAGGAGATGTGTTGTTTGCGCTAGGTCACTAAATTAGAATTTTGCCCTCAGAGTGACAAAAGCCTGACGAGGAGCGCCCGGTGAAATATTATTATTGTTATGTGCAGAGGCGTAATATTTCTCATCAAGGATATTTTCAACATTGACCTGTGCCCGCCAGTTCTCATTGAAATCAAAATACAAGGCTGCATCGACACGTGTAAATGCAGGAAGTTCGACGGCATTGTTTGGCTCTGCGAAGCTTGAATCTTGATATATGATACCAAGACCCGAACCAAACCAACTTAAGAATTGATAACGGTTCCACATTGACACGAGGTTGTGTGGAACAAAAGGAACATTATTTCCTTCAAAGGGGTTCGTTCCAGATTCAATTATAGTTGCAATCTGATGTCCCCAACCAGCTGATACTTGCCATTGATCTGTAATATACCCTGTAAGGGCTAGCTCTCCTCCCCTTGTTCGTGTGAGACCTAGCTGCGCACTTGTTGTGGGAGAGGTTGGGACTATCTGATTGGATCTATCGAGCTGATATAGAGCACCTGTAAACAAAAGCCGTGGTGCGACTTCCCATTTGAATCCAAATTCCTTATTCTTAAATTCCTCAGGTTCAAGTGTTTGTCCATTGATGACAGTCAGATTCCCGAACTGATCTCCAGCTCCAGGCAAAAAGGAGTCAGCTGTTGTGATATAAAATGATGTCGTTTCTATCGGTTTAAAAACAGCCCCAACCCGATAGGGAAAAACATTATCAATCCGAGATATGCTTTGTGGGTTCCCGCCATTGACTCCAGCCGTTCTACCATCGAATGCTACATCAAAACGTTCGTACCGAATACCGCCGATGAGTTCAAAATATTTTGTGATCTCTAATTGATCCTGAATATAGGCGCTGTATGTTGAGACCTCAGTATTCCAGTCGCGTTGAAATTGGTCGTAAAAGACGGGGACGAAAGTGGTTGGATGATCGAAAGGTACTACATAACTTAGGGTGCCTGGTAAGCCAAAGCTTGCATTGTTGCGGTAATTGTCAGTTTCTTGGTAGGAGAACTCAGCCCCGCCGAGAAAGGTATGGCGAATACCGTTTCCCATATCCCAGAGATAGGTGATATCTGTTTGATTAACGGCGGTATCACGCTGCGTACCATTCTTGTAGCCACCAAGAGTTACACAGCCCGATAGATCTCCGCACGATCCTGGAAAAATTACAGGACTATTAGCAAATGTATTCGAATAGATTTTGTCGTAAGTTGCCAGAAAAGTGTGGTTGCGAATATTTACCCCACTCTCTGTACGATGTTCAAGCGTTGCAGTGGCAGATTGACCATCAAAATCTGACTGACTGACATTGGGGTTTCCAAAAAAATTTTCGATAGGACCATTCGAGGGGCGACCTGGTGTCCCAATGAAGGAAGGTACTCCGCGGTCAACGACGCGATCATCTTTGAAGTATTCATAGCTCAAAGAAATTTTGGTGTTATCGTTGGGGCGGAAGGCTAGCGTAGGATTCAAACCGTAACGCTGAAGATCAAAATAATCTCGGAAACTCTCGGAATATTCATACATTGTATTTAAGCGAAAGGCGGCATCGGGTGAAATTTTATCCCCGACATCAATTGTTGTTCGCGCACGATTATAGGAACCCGTTGTGATGGTGGCCTCTCGGATG
>JBJTOZ010000215.1:0-8067 GCA_046074825.1 Hyphomicrobium sp. | reverse complement strand
AGGATAACATGTGAAGCAGTTAGGGGATCAATTTCGGGTATCTCAAAAAATATAAATTCATTCACCACAGCAAAAATACCGCTAAATAGTAAGGCGAAAACCAGAAAGTCTTGTAAGGTAATTGCTTGCCATTCTGTTCGAAGAATAGGCTTATAGAAGGATACGTAGGCCCAATAAATGCCTACATAATAAATCCAACCAAAAATAAAAAAAACGATGGAGGAACTGAAGCTTAAATGTGTAAAGAAAAAGTTCCAAAAAAAAGATCCAAGAACTATTCCTA
Organism: Hyphomicrobium sp.; assembly: GCA_046074825.1. Lineage (GTDB taxonomy): Bacteria > Pseudomonadota > Alphaproteobacteria > Rhizobiales > Hyphomicrobiaceae > JAGVSR01. Next base: position 7,784 of record JBJTOZ010000215.1, on the reverse strand, counting down.
ATGCAGCCCAATACCCTCCGATAAGGAGAGCTATCATAGATACAGTGTGGGCTGGATAGTAAAACACTGCCGCATATGGTGCCTCATCAATCGTTCTAAATAAGGTGTCACAGAGAAATATGGCAAGGAAATGAGATATAGCAATTGCAAAAACTAAACATATAGCTTGTCGATCACTCATGGACATACCTCACACTGGAAAAGGTTCAAGAGCAAGACATTCATTTTTATGATTAAAAACTAAGCAACTCTTTTAACGACTTTCAAAGTCAACTAGATCAGACGGCTGATTTTTAATAGATTGTGCGGCGCAAGATTTGTATTATTTAAGAAACATAACTTATTGTATTGTCGTGCTTAAATTTAATCGCGGCGCAAAACGCTGTGGAGGAATAACGATAAAGAATTAAAAATACCCTTTCCTCTTTTGACCTTAAATATAAGATCAATTATAAAAACTCGCCGGCTAATTTTTGCGGCGCATTTAAATTATCTTCCTGCTTATTCAAGAGGGTCTCGTATGCCGATCAATTTTGCCAGAATTTATAGCGTATTAATGACTGTTGACGATAAATTCGGTTTGACCCCCTTAGAAAAAGATGAGCGGGCCATTTTTAATTACATTGTATCCCAGATTGCGAATGATAAAGCGCCTAACATACCTCAGATTGTGGATGCGAACCTGACGTCACGTGCGAGTACCTACCGTCATCTGAACAATTTAGAACAAGCTGGGCTTATTAATCTCGGAGGTGGTGACCGTCGAGCTCCGATCGCCCTATCTTCTCGCTTTAAAGGGTATGACAAAGCAATAATGAAATTGATCAAGCAGCTCAATATACCCTAATTAAAGTCATTAGTTTTTAAAATAGCAACTTTCAGGCGTAAAAATGCATTTTATAACGTCGGCACTTTGAGATGAAACAACATTTACTTTCGCGACGTTATTTTTTAGCTTCCTCGCCCCTTACAGTAACTGTGAGCTACTCAGTTGTTACAACTGCCTTGAAACCAAGATTGGCTTTTGCGGAGGAGAAAATTTCCAATTCTCCTCAAATCAAAAAGGTTAGTTCAGAGGAAGCATTAAATCGTCTTATGAATGGGAACAAAAGATATGCAAACAACCTTTCTGAACAAAAGGACTATTCTGTAGGAAGGGCGGAAAGAGTTCTTGGACAATACCCGATTGCTGCAATTTTAAGCTGCTCTGATAGTCGTGTTTCTCCAGAAATTCTTTTTGATCAAGGGCAGGGGGATCTTTTTGTTGTTCGCCTTGCTGGAAACTTTGTCGATGACGATGGTTTGGCAAGTCTTGAATATGCTGTACAGTTTTTAGGAGTTCCGCTCATTTTTGTGCTTGGTCATACGAATTGCGGAGCCGTTGGTGCGGCAATTAAAGTTGTTAAGGAAAATACCCAACTTCCTGGCAATCTTCCTGAGCTTATAAAGTCCCTAAAGCCCGCAGTCTTAAAAGCACAAAAACAAGATCCTGAAAATCTTCTTCGCGCCACAACAGAAGAAAACGTGAGGATAAATGTTCAAAGATTGTATGGGGATGAGCCTATTATTTCGAAAGCACTTTCCGATAAGTCAATTACTGTTGTGGGCGGCATTTATGATCTTGCGACTGGTGTTGTGCAAATAATTTAAAAGTAAATTATTCCCTCCTTAACTACAAAGTATAAGCGTTCCCTTATAATAGATTAATGGGCTCCATTTTTTTTGTGATTAGGAGTTTGGAAAGTTTTTTGCAGCCTACTGTTTTAATCTAAATAAGAAACCAATTAGCTTTTTGAAACAATCGGAAGCAGAATGACGTTCAGAGAGTTGCAAATCTCAAACGTTAATTATATCTATTTTTTTCTCTCAAGTTCTGCGCATCCAGCGGTGCCTTCCGATCCAGCCTCCACATAGCAGGCTCCAATATGATCGGCATCAAGGATCCGGCCGTGGTTGTATCCTTTGCTGTCAGGTGCCACCCAAGTAAACGACTTATTATCAGGATAAATCACTCCAAAGAAGTTTTTTGTTCCCTCAGAATAGGTAAAGTGGCCTCGGAATCGTCTGTCCTTTTGTTCAGTGATCTCAACTGTTTTCTTGCCCCAATCTTTGTAGCCTTTTTTATCTGAGACCGTTTTGTTGTCGCCCACCCATGTTCCCACTAGGTTAGGTATAGGCTCAGATTTTGCTTCAGTCGGGGTATGAATGATCCAAAGTCCTGCCATTGTTAGTACAGCTAAAAAAGCGGAAATGATGATAGCCTTTAGAGCAAAGTTCGTCTGGAGACGCATGTGACAAAGCCTCGGGGTTGGTAGATTATTTATAATAGAAAGTGGCCTAAAGTAGCGTGTCTTTTTCTATTGGTCCAGAGTAAAAACTAGACCTGAGCAAGGGTGGATTTTTCTTCTGACTTATCCCATTTTTCAGAGGTTTGAGGGGTGCGCGCTCCACATTCGCGTGCCCCCACCTGAGACGAACAGATCTCGACCCCACCTTTAAAGAAGTACAAAGAGAGGTAGATGAGTATAAGGGGAAATTGTTTTCATTTTATAAATAAGTATTTCAAGAATGAGTCGATAGCGATGCGGACCCATTTGTGGTTTTTTTGTTGCCTTGCAAACCACGGTCCTATTTCTAAGATGGACTATTATTTTCTCGACATTTTGTAGATTATCTTTTAAGGTAATAATTTGAACTATTCTTTCCAAAAATGTACACTGTACTTTGTCGATTAAATGGGGCAGGGGTTATTCCCACCGGCTTATAAAAACAGGGTCTTTATAGTGCCTTTTACAAAAAAACCTGATGGCATGGACGATGAGACATTAAAATTGCTCGATAATGCCATGACAAAGCTGTGGCTTGAGCAAGTGGCTATAGGCGCGGGACAAAAGGGAGCATCGTCGGAGACGCACAGTGCTATTCAAGATCAACTTCGTCTTTTAAAAGAGCCCCATAAGCGTCATCTCACGCGAAAAGTTGTAAAGTAAAGAAAAAACCGCCGTCACAGTCCTGTGGTGCATCACATATCCTCACTTGAGGAGGAATCTAGCCCCCTTGCATTTTGATCTTTTTTGTACATGGCGAAAGCCTGAGAATACTTTCTAGGGCTCTCCTTTTTTCTCATAAGAGAGAAAAAAGATCCTTCTCTTTGAAATCTTTGTCTGACGGATAGAGTGGCATGATTTAAAAAAAATGAAGACTAGGTTCATACCTTTCCCGCGATCGGATCAAATGCTAAAAAGGCCGCTCTGTTCATGACGAAAGAGACGGCCTTTCTATTTAGGATAGGTCGTAAAGGGAGATTTTAATTGGCTTGGATATTGGCCACCGCAATCTTGCCCGAGCGTTGATCCCGAGCTGTATCAAAACTTACTTTTTGTCCTTCCCTAAGTCCCATAATTCCTGCACGCTCAAGAGCGGTCGCGTGGACAAACACATCGTTGCCGCCATCATCGGGAGCAATGAAACCATAACCTTTTGAAGAATTATAAAACTTAACAGTACCTTTATTCATAGACTTTCCTATTCAATTTTAGACAATAATAACTCACGAGCTAGCAAGCGCACATGGGAACCTGCTAGCTCTTTTTTTCTCGATGTTTTGGAGGGTCTGATCGCGTCTTAGGAAATTCCAGAAGATGCGGCCTGGTTGTCCGGCCAAATTCGATCTCTTCCCATAGCTTATTAGGTAGAAGAATTCAAGGGAGTTTTAGTGACATACCATATGCCCCCCTTAATGGCATGGCGTTAATTAGTCCTTAAATCTTTTAAAGTTTGTCTTCTTTCTTGAAGTTTGTTGAAGCTTGAAAGAGCTATTTAAGGACTTTATGGGGGGTTTTTGAGAATAATCGAGGAAGGGAGTGGTATGATTTGAGAAAAAGCCCTCCTGAAAAAAGTTTTTAAGAGCAAGCAGTTGCGATCAAAATTCATTGTTAACCGAGCAAAGATCTTTATGTTTCGTCAAGACATCTCATGGTGTTACCCATCGATGCGTGTAGGGGTGCGTTTGCAATATTCTTCTTCATAAACTTTCTCCTATCGTCAGGGTCTTAAAGTCTGAGCGTATGAAAAAAAAACTTTTGATCTTTATCATCCTAGGCCTCAGTGGCATTCTTAGTGCAACTTTTTTCTTTTTTTTCAATTACTCGCGCGCGGTGGGTTGGCAGGGATGGATTGAAGGCTATTTTCTCTTTGTGGGTCCTGATGAAGCAGGGCGTCTTACTCTTTTGAACGTTAAGGAAGGACAAAAAGTTCAAAAAGGAGATCGGCTTTTTACAGTACAAACTGATCTGCAAGATGCAGAATTGAAGCAAGCCGAAGGGGCTGTCGAAGAGGCTGAGGCGCGCCTTCAAAGGGCAGAATCCATGCAACAACGTCCTGAAGAGATCGAAGTTCTCCAAGCTCAAGCAACCCGTGCTAGAGCCGCAATTGAAGCATCTAAACCTGAACTGGAGAGAGCCAAAGAACTCGTAGCCAAGGGATATGCCTCTGAATCACGCCTTGATGCAGCAAGAGCAGCCTACAACAGAGATCTTGCAGCTCTTGAAGAGGTCGAACATCAAATTCATGTGGCTGAGCTCAAAGCTCGTTCTGAAGATATTGAGGCGGCCAAGGCGACAGTAATGCAGGCACGCTCGCGTCTTGCGGCGGCGCAAACACGACGTCAGCAAAGAGAGGTTGCAGCACCAGAGACGGGAATAATACAAGAGATTTATTATCGAGTAGGCGAGGTTGTTCCTTCAGGACGTCCTATTATCTCCCTTTTGCCCCCCTCCAATTTGCGAGTACGTTTTTTTATAGCCGAGCGCGAGCTTCCCTTATTACAGTATGGCACTCAGGTCTTCGTCTCCTGCGATGGGTGTTCCTCAAGTATAAAAGCCGAAGTTATTTTTATTTCAACGGAGTCGGAATTTACTCCTCCCGTTATTTTTAGTCTCGAAGAGCGAGAAAAACTCGTTTATCGCATTGAAGCTCTACCTCAAGAAACAGAAGATTTACGCGTTGGGCAGCCTGTAACAGTTGAACTTCACCATGATGAAGTTCCCTTCAAAAAAGATGGAAAAGAATAACTTAAAGAATGGGATTGCTATCGAAGTTGAAGGCTTAACCAAATCTTTCAACGGTAAAGTTGTTGTTGATGATCTTAAACTTCGGGTAAAGCGCGGAAATATTTATGGGTTTTTAGGTCCAAATGGATCAGGGAAAACAACAACATTACGGATGCTGTGTGGTCTTCTAACACCCGATCGCGGGAGAGGCACGTGTCTGGGCCATGACATTTTAAAAGACCGTTGGCTGATTAAAGAACGCGTTGGATACATGACACAACATTTTAGTCTTTATCATGATCTCACGATTAAAGAAAATTTAGAGTTCATTGCCCGCATCTACGGATTAAAAAATCCCAAACGCGCTGTCCTAGAAGCAATTGATCAGTTAGGATTGATGGAGCGAAAGGATCAGCTTGCGGGACAACTTTCTGGCGGATGGCAACAACGACTAGCTCTCAGCGCCTGTATTCTTCCCAAGCCCGAGCTGCTTCTATTGGATGAACCAACGGCAGGGGTGGATCCTAAAGCCCGCAGAGAATTTTGGAATGAATTGCATACTCTCGCTTCCGAAGGCCTCACTGTACTTGTGTCCACGCACTATATGGATGAGGCTGAGCGATGCCATGAAATCGCTTTTATTGCCTCTGGGCAACTCCTTACCCATGGTACCGTTGAAGATGTGCTTTTGAATTCAGGTTTGCAGACGTGGACCGTGACAACTGCTGATCCGCATTCTCTTGCCCTCGAGCTCCAAAAAACAATCGGAATTGATATGGTTGCACCTTTCGGAACAAGTCTTCATGTAAGTGGACGTGATGCTAGACTTCTTGAACAGGCTATTCAATCATATCAGAATAGAGAAGAACTAATCTGGAAAAAGTCCCTTCCTTCACTTGAAGATGTCTTTATTGATCTCATGCATCAAAAAGGAAAAAATAATAATCAAAAGAGCCTTTCTTTATGAGTACGCAATCACAGCTTACTCGAACGACGAGGATGCTACGCTTATGGGCGGTGTTTAGAAAAGAATTTATTCAACTCCAGAGAGATCGCGTCACTTTTGCGACCATGATCATAATTCCCTTAATGCAATTATTTTTATTTGGATATGCGATCAATACTAATCCAAGACACCTACCAACAGCTGTTCTTGTTCAAGAGGAAAGTGATATTGGACGCTCTATTATAGCGGCCCTCACTAATACATCTTACTTCGATATTAAAATTGTTGCGAAAACGGAAGAGGAAGTTGAAAATCTCATCCGTACAGGGGAAGTATTATTTGTGATTGAGATCCCTGCCAACTTTGCACGCAGTGTTCGGCGAGGGGAAATGCCCTCTCTTTTGGTCATCGCGGATGCAACTGATCCTCTTGCTGCAGGAACAGCACTTGGTTCTCTTGAGGGCATCATAATGACTGCACTGAGACGAGATCGGCTCATTCCGTATCAAAATGCTTTTGAGAAACCTTTCACAATTGTTCAACATCGCCGCTACAATCCTGCAGCCGAAACTCAATTGAATGTCGTTCCTGGACTTCTTGGAACAATACTCACGATGACAATGCTTATTTTTACCTCTCTGTCCGTTACACGCGAGATAGAACGAGGGACGATGGAAAATCTTTTGTCTATGCCTATTCAGCCTCTTGAAATCATGTTGGGGAAAATTTCGCCATACATTATCGTTGGTTTTATTCAAGCAGCTATTATTCTCACATTAGCAGTCTTAGCTTTTCATGTTCCTATTGAGGGAAGCCTTCTTCTTCTAGCGGGGCTAACAACGTTATTTGTAACGACGAACCTTTCAGTAGGGTATACATTCTCGACGATATCGCATAATCAACTCCAAGCTGTTCAATTATCGATGATGTGGTTTTTACCCAAAGTTCTTCTTTCAGGTTTTATATTTCCATTTGCGGGCATGCCAAAATGGGCCCAGTTCATAGGACAATTTCTTCCGCTTACGCATTTTTTACGCATTGTGCGGGGAATAATGTTAAAGGGATCGGATCTGTCGATATTGGCGAAGGAAGCTCTATGGCTTATAGTTTTAATGCTCATTGCAATGACGATTGCGGTCTCTCGCTTTCGACGTACCCTTGATTAGTGGAATAAATTGTTTCGTTTAAAAGATTTCTCGCTTTTTCTGTCTTTGGCGTCATTACAGGTTGTTCTGAGGATTTCTATCCATAAGTTCCAGGTTCTTTATTGTTCGCTTTGCTGAAGCTTAGTTTATGATTCCAAAGCGTACTAGATTAACGTTATGAATTGATACAGAATTTTTTCTGCTCTGAAGGAGATAAAATTTTTTTCAAGTTCTTAGCTTTTTTAAAATTTCGATAATAATAGTTCTCCTTCTGGTGCAGTCGATATGCTTTAGAAACCTGTCATTTTATAAAATCTTTTGCGACCCATCGACCACTGCCTAATTTTATATCAAACTTTTTTGTTTCATCAGATTGTCTTTTAGGTCGAATCATCTCTCCATTTTTGTTATATTTCATTTTTTGGGATGTACGATGCCTCCCTTTTTTCTGCGAAGATGTTTTTTCAGCAGGGTCATATTACTCGGCTCTTCCTCTTTGTTTTGGAATAATGTTGCGCACGCACACGGGGATGTTTTTCATATCTTTACCCCCGTTATTGAAAAGGGAGATTGGGGGGTTGAAGCGTTAAGCGCCTATCAAACAGGTCTTCCAAAAGGGGAAGAAGCAGACAGTGTAAATTT
>JBJTOZ010000214.1:0-4087 GCA_046074825.1 Hyphomicrobium sp. | reverse complement strand
AAGTTTGACTTCGTCACAAGAGATGCCACACTTGATCTCGTAGGGACTGAAGATGGAGCACAAGTTGAATACTCCACCGACGGTGGCTTATCCTGGTTAGAGACTTTCTCAGCCAAGAGCGGACGCAACGACGTTATGGTTCGCCAGACGGATGCTGCAGGAAACACCTCGGATGTCAGTTCGATGTCCTTCCTCCTCAAAACGTCTGTTAAGGGCGTTGGGGTCGGTCTGAAGAACGACACGGGTGCCAACAAGTTTGATGGCTATACCAAAGACGCCACACTCAATCTTGCAGACGTCGAGGCCGATGCGACTGTCGAATATTCAACAGATGGCGGGATGACCTGGGCAAGCAGTTTTGCTGCTTCCAATGGTCGGAACACAGTTCTTGGGCGTCAGACAGATGTTGCCGGCAACGTGTCGGACCCCACATCCTACTCTTTCGTCTATAAGAACAGTGTCAATGCTCCTGCTTGGGGGCTGATGAACGACACTGGTAAATCCAACTTCGACAAGATCTCGAAGTATGGTGCTATTAACCTCGCAGGCATTGAGGACGGAGCAACAGTTCAGTACTCCATCGATGGTGGTGTGACATGGACAAGCACCTTCTCTGCAAAAGAAGGCAAGAACGGCGCGCTTGTTCGTCAGATCGACATCGTGGGCAACGTCTCTGATGCAACTTTAATGGAGTTTACTGTAGACTCTAAAGCACCTACAGCCATGAAGTGGAACGCTATGAAGGCGGCATCGGAAACAGATCTTCCTAGCATGAGCGCTATCGCAACGCTTGCTGCAACAGATGATGTGACGATGACGGACTTCACGTACGTTCAGTCTCCTGGCAACAGCGGCTTTAATATCTCCGAAAACGGAGCTGTTCATCGCAATAGTAACGCTGTGGCAAACAACACCACGACGATCTTGACAGCTCAAGTGCAAGATCAGGCAGGCAACGCCTTCTCCAAGTCGTTTGCTGTGGTCACGGGAAGCAGTGCAGCAGATAAAGTTTCTGGTCAGTCGTATGATGAAGCCATCTATGCTCTTGGCGGAAATGATACTGTCAACGGCAACGGTGGAGATGACGTTCTCTACGGTCAGGCTGGAAACGACATTCTGAATGGTGGTGCTGGTCGGGATATTCTCTACGGTGGCGCAGGCTCAGATGTCTTCAAGTTCTCTGCAGCTGCGGACTCTGCCACTCTGGCACGATCGGACCTCATTGCGGACTTTGAGTTGGCCGCTGATAAGGTTGACTTGACGTCGCTCGATGCTGTTGCTGGCGGTGGTCGTACAGCCTTCAAGTGGGGCGGTATGTCCACACTTGTAGCAAAGAACAGCGTGACCTTCTATCAGGACACAGCGAACGGACCGACGATTGTTCAGGCTGACATGACAGGCGATACAGTAGCCGATGTCGTTGTTAGCATGACCGGTCTGCTCAATCTTACCTCAGCGCACTTCATGCTCTGAGGATAAAGGGACACTCTCCTCTTCGATCCCACAGATATCAATAGGGCACTCCTCTAAAGAGGGGTTGATGTCAAAGGGTCGGAGAGGAGACTGTGGGTCAGTTCACTGAGGATAAGTTTTTTGGTTTTTGAGGATGGGAATAATCTCCCATCCTCTTTTATTTCTCGATGCCAAGATGGAACCAGCTATTCCTTTTGCTATGAAAAAAGTATATGGACGCATGTATGATTGTCTTAATTGACGCGGACAACCTGAACAAGATTGTCAGAGAAGGTTGGGGCGCGGCCAAGATTACAATGGGCGTCAGAAGAGATAGAGTTCACTGAGCCATCTGATCTGTTGAGGGAGCGCCAATAACCAAGGGTAGCCACGACAATACCAGAATTGACATCCTCGGTTACTTTTGCAACGCCTTCAAAATCTCCTCGATCGTTGAAGACGCGCACTGGATCTCCTTCTCGTATATTTCTACTTTTTGCATCGTAAGGGGAAATCAATACAAATTGTTCTCCTTGCGCTTTGATCTTATGCTTCTCGTTGGCATAACAAGAATTCAAAAAGCCATGACTTTTGGGAGAAATGATATTAAGAGGGTAAAGCTTGGCCCGTTGTGGTGCTGTTTCAGAAGATTCACGATTGGGAACATACCCTGGCAAGGGATCAATGGGACTTCCATCTTGATCTCCTTCGTACATGGCACGGAAGGGACCAGCCACGAAATTTTTCGCATCATTCAAAAGAAATTCTACCTTGCCTGATGGGGTTGGAAAGTGCCCCATCTTGTGGGGTGTGCGCGTATCCGCAGATCCCACATCGATTTTATAAAAACCATTCTTTTTAAAATAGTCCATGGTAATACCTTGCATCTTGGGATCATCCCAATTGATAAAGTGAGAGGCAAGTTCATGATCCGTCATTTTAAAAATAGGGTCGTTAAAACCCATTTCTTTCGCAAGGCGCCGCCACATTTCAGAAGTGGGGAGACACTCCCCTGGAGGATCAACAGCCTTCTCATTATACGTGAGATAAAAATGTCCCCATGACCACATCATGTCTTCGGCTTCTCCCGCCATCGCGGCGGGAAGCACGATATCTGCATACTTTGCAGTATCCGTCATAAAGTGTTCTGCAACGACGGTAAAAAGATCTTCCCTTTGTAGGCCTTTTACAATTTTATTGGTCTCGGGGGCTTGAGAGACAGGATTGGTACAGAAGACAAAAAGGCTCTTTAAGGGTGGATCGAGTTTCATCTCTCCTGTAAGGGCTGCACCAAGACGCAAATTGTTGATCGCGCGTGTGCCAGGCTTAATCCAGTCTGCCCTTGAAACCTTGGCCCAATCGATTGGAAAATCCCATAAAGGCATTTGAAGAAGTCCGCCGCCAACATGTTTCCACGATCCAACAAGAGCTGGAAGTGAACACACAGCGCGAATGGTTTGACCGCCACCTGCATGACGTTCAAGAGCAACGCCCATTCGAATGACACTGGGTTGAACTGTTGCAAACTCGTGAGCAAATTTTTTGATTTCAGAAGAAGACACGCCAGTAATTTTCTCAACATATTCTGGTGTAAATGTTGAGGCGCGCTCTTTCAGCTCAGCAAAACCATAGGTGTACTTGTTCACCCAGTCCTGATCCACCAAACCTTGTTCAATTATGGAGTTGATAAAGCCCATGGCAAGCGCTCCGTCTGTGCCAGGCTTTGGACACAGATGCCAGTCAGCAGCTTTCGCTGTGCGGGATTTATAAGAATCGATCACAACAATTTTTGCACCTTTTTTTTGAGCTTCGAGAACAAAAGGCCAGTGGTGCAAATTGGTCGAGATCGAATTACAGGCCCAAATCACTATAAATTTAGAATGCACAAAGCTTTCAGGATCAACCCCTCCCGTTGGACCAACTGTAAGAAGCCATGCGGTTGAAGATCCCGAAGCACAGAAGGTCTTCTCGTTTACCGTGGAACCGAGCTTGTTAAAAAATGGATCTCCAGAATTTATACCTTGAACCAATCCCATATTACCAAGATAGCTATAAGGCATAATAGCTTGAGGACCATGAGTTGAAATAATCTCTCGCCATCTCTGCCCAATTTCAGAAATGGCTTCCTCCCAAGAAATGCGTTTGAAATTTTTTGACCCTTTCTCTCCATTGCGACGAAGGGGATAGAGGAGACGATCAGGGTTGCTATGATGATCATGAAAATCTTTGAGTTTTACGCACAGCGTTCCCCGTGTCATGGGATGCTCTTTCTTGCCCTTCACTTCAATCAGTTTCCCTTCGCGGACCTCATAGGTCATAGAGCAAGTGTCTGGACAATCATGGGGACATGCTCCGTGAAAATGTTCTGCTTTCAACTGCTCATTCATGATAGTATATCCTCCAGCCAGAATTTATTTTATGAGTTTCCATTAGGGAGTTAAACTCAATTTATGCCTTTCGTTTGGCCTCTTGCTGTTTCCTCTGCCGCAATGAGGTTTAAATGAATTTTGTTTTTAGGCAACATAGATTTCCCCCTGTTTCGCAAGAGGAATTTATATTTAGCAAAGAATGGCCAGAGACAGAAGAAGGAACGGTGTTTTTTAAGACAAATTTATATTGCATCACGGTAAGTGTG
>JBJTOZ010000213.1:0-3641 GCA_046074825.1 Hyphomicrobium sp. | reverse complement strand
ATCGATTTCAATTTGATCAGCCGTTTTCAATTGATGAAACAAAAATCCTTAATGTATATCGACTTGTCGTGCCAGGCGATCAAGACATGCGTGCAGTCATCGTTCTTGTAAACCCCATGGCGCAGAAACCCTTTTCAGTCTCCCTGATTAGCCCTTAACTTTGTCGTCCTATCCTAATAAATTTCAGGAACGAACATTTCAGGTGGGATGGGGCCCCTTATGTAATCCTGATTGTGGATGCGCTTTGGAAGCTTAACCTCAGAATGGGGTACTTCTTCATAAGGAATAAGGCTTAGCAAGTGATGGATACAATTGAGCCTGGCTCTCTTTTTATCATCAGCAGCAACAACCCACCACGGAGATTCAAGTATATGCGTTCGTTCTAACATAGCCTCTTTCGCTTTAGTATATTTCTCCCAGAGGCGACGAGATTCAAGATCCATAGGCGAGAGCTTCCACTGTTTTAAAGGATCATTGATGCGCATGCTAAATCTTAAATGTTGTTCATCATCAGAAATCGAAAACCAGTACTTAATCAGATAAATACCAGAACGTACCAGCATTTTTTCAAACTCTGGCACTGTTCGCATAAATTCTTCATACTCTTCCTCAGAACAAAAACCCATGACTCGCTCAACACCCGCACGGTTATACCAACTCCTATCAAAAAGAACGATTTCTCCTCCCGCGGGGAGATGAGAAACATACCGTTGAAAATACCATTGTGTTTTTTCTCGCTCGTTTGGAGCAGGCAAGGCTGCTACCCTGCAAACGCGGGGATTGAGGCGTTGGGTGATCCTTTTGATTGCACCTCCCTTTCCTGCAGCATCCCTTCCTTCAAACAATACTGCAACTTTAAGTTTTTTATGAATAACCCAATCCTGAAGTTTGATTAATTCACTTTGAAGACGGAAAAGATTTTTAAAATACTGAACGCGGTCTTGGCGCTGCTCTGGGTTTAAGTCAAACTGATTAAGACGCTGATCATCGAGCTCTAATTCCAGCTCCTCATCTAAACTATCTAGCATCTCCTCGCGCTTGCGAGACTCAAGATTGAAGTTGCTCATGCTGACATTGTCCTACAATCTCTTAATGTTGATTGGTCAAGATGATAGTTTTATGACAAAGAGAAATTGAAGTTAAAAGTTAATATCATTTTTTGCTGTTTGGAGATCCTATCCTTCAATACAGCATAAAAGGGCAGTGTTTTTTGTAAAGTATCGCCGATTTATTATCTTCTGATCCTCTGATCCTATGCGTCTTAAACGATTTCCCTCCAGCGAGACTACAAAGTGAGTTGCTAGGGACAACTCAAATTATATAAAAAATCCTTCAGACAGAAGACTTGTTGTTCTGGTAGGTAATAATCAAGCAAGAAATAGTAAGAACGAGGATCGCTGAAGTTTCAATTAAGTAATTCAATGCCGATTGATCTTTTCCCTGTAAAATAACAAGTCGCGCAAGAGCCGTGATGGCAATGTAGAGCGGAAGTGTGATGGGAATTTTCTTGCTATCATAATAAATACCCACCATAGCGAGAACCTCAACATAGATGAACATTAATAAGAGATCTTCGAGTTCAACAGTCATATCCTTAATGATAGAAAAAACTTCTTGGCACATAGCTGCCATTGTAAAAAGTGCGATAAGTCCTAAAAAGAGACTCTCCACATGTTGCAAAAAATATTTTGCAGGAATACTCAAAAAATTACTCTTGTTATCCATTTCTAGAACTTTCCTGTTTCTAATATTTCTCAATGAAGTTTAAAAGGCACAAATTTTTTTTCGTCTTCAACTGAGGTGCTGAATAAAGAGTATTTATGAAACTAATCAGACATTTTTTTTACTTTATTATTTAAAAGAATATTCAGCTGTTCTATCCCATATGTCGCATGCATCAATCTTGGCTAATACATTCACAATTCCATTTTTTCTAGATGCTTTTATATATTGAGAAATTTTATAAAAATTGCGTCGATGAGTTGTATAACTCAAAAAGTTTATTTTAGAACTCAAAGCTATAAAACCACAATTGGTATTCGTCTTCTCTGGGAATAGAGAATGAGGCTTCTGAGATTCCGCTGTTCAAAAAAGGAAAAGGACATGCCTACAAAAATTAGCTACTCTTTATTCTTTCAACTAAGAAAAACTTCTATTTTTCTTAAGGGGTTAATGTATAAGAACATATCTTTCATGGTCCTATATTAAATTTTATGACACCCGTTAACGACACAAAACAAATCCAACACATGCGCCAAATCCTACTTTGGCCAGTGTATTTTCTACCCTTAGATGACAATTCAAAAATTACCAGTCGATGGGAGAGTATTAGTACGCCTGCTTCGAATAATCCCTGGCGCGAAGTCGATGATGAATTTGGAGATCCTTCAGAATTCCAAGAACGCCACTATAACGAATTCATCTCCTTCCTTCCGCCCGTTCAGCGTTTTCTTTACGGACAAGGGCTTGGGCACGCGGTTAAAAAAGGATATGGCGAAAGCCCTATTCGGATTTTGCGAAGAACGGATATCTCGCGCGCTCGGGTAACATTAGAGCGAGATGGACCATCCCTAGAATTGATCGTGAAACATGTCGACCTCTACTTCTTCTATGATATCGATGTCGTAATCCTTGCATTAGAGGTGTTCTGTAACGATCTTCCCTTAAATATTGCTCAAGAACTTCTATTACGCTTTGGGAGAACTTATCCGTCTTATTGGGATTCAGATACAAGAGGCGGTCACTGTCCATGGCGTGTTGAGTGGCTCTCCGAGGATGGAACCGTTCTGTCTGTCTCGGATTATGAAAATAAAGAAAAATATTTATCATTTGTCTGTAAACATCGCGCGCCTGCCATATCCTCGCACTGGGAATTCTTACTTTCACCCATGGTTCTCTATCATAGTGAAAAGATTGGAGATCTAAGATATCGCCAGCTTGAATACTACCGTATGCCGCAAATGGTCTATCTCTCAGTTGATAATCCCTCCGAGTTATCTCGGGCAGACTATATACGCTTAGGATTCGGAAGTGGTGCTGGAGAAGGAGATCAACTTCCCTTTTCATCGAATTATCTGAAAGAGTTTGAAGAGAGATATTGTTATGACAGAAACTTTAGAGTGGAACATTCAGAGCATCATAATGAAGCGCGTTTTATTGCAAGTGGTTATGCCCTCGCTCTGGTCGAAAGCTCTGATGGCGAAGTTGTATCAATTTCTAATAATCGTCTGTTTGAGCAATTTCGTCATCAATACTTTCTCATGTTTTTGATAGCCCACTTCCAGAAAGCCTCCCTTCGTATGTTTTCTGACAGACTTGTTGCGAGTGTGAGCCAACTCCAAGTCAACCATACTCAATCGGAAACTGATTTTCGCATTAATTTCCGTCTTTCGCATGAAAATTTTTTACGATTTAGTCATCGGTATTGGTACCACGAGATTGCCAATCACGGGCAAATGAGAGAACTCTTTGATATGACGAGAGAGCACCTCTTTCTTGATGCTTTATATCAGGAAGTCCGAGAAGAGCTTTCGGATATGGGTCGTTTTCTTGATGATGAAGCCATGCGTCGACAAAATGAGACAGTTATTCGTCTAACTGTCGTTACGACCTTCGGATTGATGGGAAGTATAACAAGTGGG
>JBJTOZ010000212.1:0-8200 GCA_046074825.1 Hyphomicrobium sp. | reverse complement strand
TATATTCTAATGAAATTTAGAATTGTTATGGATCAATTGGAAGATTGGAAATTGAGACCAATCTAAGTTTCACTTCACAATGCTGAACTTACTTTGCCAACGGGCTCCGTGAAAAAAGTTTCACCCGTAGAAGTTCTATCGGTCGATGTCGTCACTTCTTTTTCTCTATCCTCTCGAGGAGAGCGGGCAAATGGCACATCCATCGAAGAGTTGCTATTCCCCAGTACGGAACAGGTAATTGCAAAAGATCCAATTAACAGGATCAGAGAAATCAGAAAACCGCAAACAACGAAACTTAACATGCATTACTCCAGAAACATTTAAGTGTGTGAGAGTTAAAAATTGATCCTGGCTGAAATATGGCTTGGGAAGATAAACTTTTTCACAAAGTTTTTTTTAAAAATATCTGTTGAACAGAATTTTATTCATGCTCTGAAGTGTTGAATATTTGTGTTCTGATCGTGACACAAACGTGCACTGTTTTTCATCGCCTCTTTATGAACAACTAAAGCGATCAGAGTACTTTTATAACCCTATAAAGTTTCTTTTTATTCGGGAGCTTATTTCACAATCTTATGGAGAGATCTTAAAATATTCTTCAGAAATGTGAGAGCGAATGAAATGGAATAAGGAGGGCATCATGTCTCAAGAGATCTTGCGAGAAGACACCTAAATGGATTCAATCCGAAAATTAAATTATGGCAGGCGCTTTAAATTTATTTTGCAAAGTTTTTGATCTGTAAGATTGTGTGGATGGGTGAGTCTTTTTCTGGCGTTGGTTGGAAAGACTGTTTTACTAATGAGAGGTTGTACACTTTGTTTTAATGAGGTTGTCGGATGAGTAGTTCTGATTTTCCAATAGAAAAAACAAAATACGGGGATCAGTATATCATCCCAGGAACAGAAAAAAGAATTCGTCCCAAAAAGACCAAGGCATATTTTAAATTAGAAAATAATCAATATTGTCTACCTGGCACAGAACCTCGTTTTCCAAAAGGGGGTGTGTATCAAAAGCGAGTCAGGAAAAAAATATCTCGTTCTCAAAAAGAGACACTCTCTACCCTCGATTTATTTACAATCCCATCCTCACTTGTCACTTCCTGAAAGCAACCGCTACGGCTTCAGTCATTAGTGACGCAATGATTGGGCATCGCTGATGAGGCACATGCCACCATACCGTTTTAAAAGTGTGCGAAGATCTTCAAGGACCGCATTGGTCCCTTCCACCGGAGCAATAACAAGAACAGAAGCATTTGCAAATTCACTTACGAAGCCCTCACCATCTTGCAGCCCGCGATCCCCTTTTCCCTGCAAGCCGCGTGTGATCGTGTAGCCCGTTAACCCTCTCTTTGAAAGAATAGCCACGATATCTTTTATGATAATTTCAGGGACTATTATTTCAATTCTTTTGACTTTTTCCATATCTCAACTCCAGATCTTACTGAGAAACACGAAGTAGAGGGGCAGCCCTATAGTCAAATTAAAGGGGAAGGTTATTCCAAGAGACATACCAAAATAAAGACCGGCATTTGCTTCTGGTATTGCATAACGCACGACTGCAGGCACAACGATATAAGAGGCGCTTGCCGCGAGAACGAGAAGAAGGAAGGCATCTCCTAATCCAAGGCCAACGAGATAAGCCAAAAGTGTTGCAAGACTGGCATTGAGGAGGGGGGCAAGAAGTGCAAAAGCACCAATAAAACGCGCATCGATATTAAGTTCACGAACCCGTGCAGCTACCAGAAGTCCCATATCAAGTAAGAAGAAAGCCAGCATTCCCTTCAGAATCTGTCCTGTGAATGGATCCATAATTTTTTTGCCATTGTCCCCTGTCAGGTAACCAATTGTGAGGCTTCCAAGAAGGAGCAATTGGGCGCCATCGGTCAACGACTCGTGGAGTATTTTTTTTGGAGACGTAGAGTTTTCCCTTCCCTGACCGTGTTCACGTCGTGCAATATTTGCAAACACGACAGCCATGATAATGGCGGGGGTTTCCATAAGAACAAGTGCTACAGTCATATATCCGCCCGCTGGAATGCCTTTGCTTTCTAGGAAAGCATTCGCAGTCAGGAATGTCACAGCGCTCACAGAGCCATACGTTGCGGCAATCGCGGCCGCATCAAATACGTTCAGTCTTTTACGCAAAAGTGCAAAAGTATAGAGAGGGATGATGAGCGCAAGAACTACAGCGCATAGAAGGGCCAGTCCCATTGTGATATTAAAACCGCTTTGCGATAGGCTTACCCCTCCCTTAAAACCTAGTGCCATAAGAAGGTAGAGAGACAAAAACTTTGCGACTTGTGCGGGAACGGCAAGATTGGATCGCACAAAACCCGCAAAGAGGCCAAAAAAGAAGAAGAGGATCGCCGGATCAAGAAGGGCTGTTATTGGACTTCCTCCCATAGATCTTCCTCCGTCTTTCTACTTACAAAGAGTGGTTGGTATAATTATTTATCACATACAAGCATTCAGTGCCTCTTATTGGCAACATCTGAGCGTGTTTTATAAAGAGAGTAAAGTATGCCTGATGTGATCAAACCTATGGTAATTTGAAGAGAGAGAAGGGGGGGAAATTTGCCCCATCCCATCAAGTCAGCAATAAAAATTTTAGATCCTATGAAAATGAGAACAAGAGCCAAAGCTTGTTTTAAATACCTAAATCTTTCAATAAAAACTGCAAGTGCAAAGTAAAGGGCACGCAGTCCAAGTATTGCAAAAATATTTGAAGTGTAGACAATGAAAGGATCAGAGGTAATTGCAAAAATTGCCGGAACACTGTCAATGGCAAAAATCAGATCGATAATTTCGATAAGCGCGAGTGCCACAAAGAGAGGCGTAAAAAACGTAACGAGACGACCAGTTTTTGGATCTTTCTTTGCAACATAAAAATTTTCACCATGAAGCTCATTTGTTATACGCATTGTTTTGCGCATGAGCCTCAAAAGAGGATTTTTTTCAATATCCTTTTTTTGCTCTTCCATAAACAGCATTTTCATTCCAGTCAGAATGAGAAAGGCTGCAAAAAGGTAAAGAACCCATCCAAAATTTGAAACAAGAGCTGCTCCGAGCGCTATCATGATTGCCCGTAAAACAATCACTCCCAATATTCCCCAAAAGAGAACGCGATGTTGATATTGTGGGGGAATAGAAAAATATGTGAAGACGAGAGAAATTAAAAAGATGTTATCAAGAGAGAGTGTTTTCTCTATTAGAAAACCCGTAAAAAACTCTGTGCCCGCTTGTTCGCCAAGACTAATCCAAATCCAAACACCAAAGGCTGCTGCAATGCCAATATAGAAAGCCGACATAAGAAGGCTCTCTTTAGCAGAAATCTCACGCGTCTTACGGTGAAGTATGCCAAGATCAAGCACAAGAAGACCAAGGACGAGCATAACAAAAAGGGCCCACATCCAAAAAGGTTTGCCAAGGAGGGGTTCGAAAAAAAATTCCACTTTTTCTTTTACCTTTTTATTAAATCATTTCTGGACAGGACACACATAACTTATCAGCACGAGAACTGTAAAAAAGACTGTGGCCTGACTTAAAAGAGCCAGACCACACAACTCATTCCCTTTATGTCTCAGACACCTCTTTTCATCGCCTTGCATGGACAGGCACAGGGACAGGCGACATGTAATGCCTTCTAGCGCTCAATGGTTCTGGAAATTTTAGTTTCTTCTCGACCAAAAGTAAAAGCCTTCGTAAACGAAGAAGAACAAAAGGATCAGAACCGGTTTTCTTCTTTTCTTTATCGATTTGATATCGTAAAAGGCCGGCTTTATAGAGTAAACTATTTAATTTTCTTTCCATCGCATTGCTCCTTTCATAGATGTGATCCCAATTTATAAAACTAAAATTTTGGGGTCTCACTTCAGCGGTCCGACATCGCGATAAAATGGTATCGCCAGAGGGGCCCGGGTCCGCGAATGGTTTAATTACTACTCTGTCATTCTAATCGTATTGACAAGCTCATCAGAGCGCCCTCCTAAAAAGTTGAGAGAATCTATTCCATAATTCGAAAGCAGCGTTGTGATGTCATTGCGAGAAAGACTGACAAAACCACTTTGATCTAATCCAGTTGTCTCAAAAGTCTTGATAAAATCTCTCTCCAAAGCTGAGCTTTTTGATAAGCTCCCTTTTTTACACTGAGATAACATGTCAGTTAGACTTGAAAAATCAAACATGGCGTGTTTCTCCTAGATTAAAGCAGTACTCTTGGTTACTCCTGTTAAATGGGTCTGAAATTCTTCATTTCCAATTGAAATGAAGGATAGACTCGATCGGAATTTCCGATCAATTAGGTTCATAACAGAGTACATGGATTACCTTTTCGTTTTTTTCTGATTGAGAGAGGAGATCTCTTTGCCAAATCTTCGGCAGCTTGAATATCTCATTGCTCTTGCAGAAACACGTCATTTCCGGCGTGCAGCGGAAAGAACAAATTCAACCCAACCAACCATTAGTGAACAAATTAAAGCCTTGGAGGAGCGTCTCGGAGCCCAATTGGTTGAGAGAAGCTCGACACGTGTGATCTTAACCCCACTGGGCGTTCAGGTTGTTGAGATAGCTCGACGCATGTTAAAAGATGCTAACGAGATCCGCACGCTGGCCGTTAGTAGCTCAAAGGAATTGACGGGGCTGCTGCGACTTGGTTTGCCACCAACAATTGGTCCCTATCTTATGCAACAGGCTGCACCTAAGTTGCACAAGGCCTACCCCGATTTAAAGCTTTACGTTCGAGAAGAATTGCCCGATGTCCTACCTCGCGGACTGGAAGAAGGTATCCACGATGTCATTATCACGTCCCTGCCAATTAAAATTTTAGATATTGAAAGCCTCAGTCTTTTTCGAGAACCCCTTTTTCTTACAGTTTCTCACGATCACCCTTTGGCATCAAAAAATATGGTCAGTCTTGCAGATATCAAGGGGCAAGATGTTCTTGCTCTCAGTCGGGGACATCAGCTGCATGATACAGTTTCTGCACTTTGCAAAGTGACAGGAGCACGATTGCGATATGATTATGAGGGGACTAGTCTCGATATGCTGAGAGAGATGGTCATTATGGGTTTTGGAGTAACCTTTATGCCGGGACTTTATGTAAAAAGTGAATTATTGCGAGATCCAAATGTTAAAACCTTTGAAATCAAGGATCGTGACTTATATAGAACGATTGGCATGGCTTGGCGAAAATCAAGTGCGCGACGTCCGACGTATTTGAAGCTTAGTGAATTTTTAAAAAAAATTGTCGATCCCTTAATTAGAAAAGATCGCTAGCTAAATTGTGACTATGGTCCACCCTTTAAAGGGCACCTAAAAATATTTTCCTGTGATTATGTAGCAAGCTCAAAATTCAGGAGGTTCAAAAATAGTCATCTCCAAAAATTTGGGAAACAACATCTAATAGTTATCATTTCTTCTCTTATTTATGGGCGGCCTTTTCAGAACGCGTAAATACGTTCATCACAGAGACAAAGAAGACTGGCACAAGGGTGAGAGCAAGTATCACAACCGCGATCATTCCTCCAAGGACAACAGTTCCGAGGGCATGTTGGCTGATCGCGCTTGCTCCTGAAGCAAAGATCATGGGGGCAACACCAAAACAGAACGCCAGTCCTGTCATCAGGATAGGCCTAAATCGGAGCTGACAGGCTTCCAAAGTAGCTTCTTTAAGAGGTTTTCCCTGTTCACGAAGGGCTTTTGCAAATTCAATAATAAGAATCCCATCTTTTGCAGCAAGTCCAATAATTGTAATTAAGCCAACAGTAAAATAGACATCATTGGGTAAGCCACGTAGCATGGCTGCAATGACAGCGCCTAGAAGTCCGAGAGGAACTGTGAGGAGAACAGCAAGAGGGATTGTCCAACTTTCATAAAGAGCGGCAAGCACAAGAAAGACGAGGAGCACAGATAAAGCGAGCAAAAGGGGAGCTTGTGAGCCTGCCATTTTTTCTTGATAGGATTGGCCTGTCCATTCATAGCCAAAGCCCCGCGGTAGCTGATCTGCAAGTCGTTCCATTTCGTTGATAGCATCTCCAGAAGTGTATCCTTCTCTCGCGGAGCCGCTCATGCGTATGGAGGGGTAGTAATTAAAACCAACAATTTGTGTGGGACCCACGGACCATTCTGCTGTCGAAAAAGAAGAGAAAGGAACAAGTTCCCCTGATTGATTGCGCACATAATACGTTAAGATGTCGTTTGTTTGCATTCGCGCTGAATTATCACTTTGCACAATAACGCGTTGCATGCGTCCACGGTTTGGGAAATCGTTGATATAAGAGGAGCCTAGATTTGTAGAAATTGTATTATTGATTTCTTCAAACGTCACGCCAAGTGCAGCCGCTTTTTCACGATCAATTTTAAGTTCCACCAGTGGGGCAGGAGAAAGTCCTTCCACGTAAACATCTTGCAAAATAGGACTGTTGTTGGCAGCAGTCAGGAGTTGATCCTTGGCTTGCATTAAATCTGCATATCCCTTCTGACCACGATCTTGGAGTCGAAAACTAAAACCTGAAGAGTTTCCAAGATTATCTATGGGAGGAGGCTGTAAAGCTGTGATCTTCGCGTCCAAAACAGATTTTCCAAGATCTCTATTGATATCCGAGACAATCTTTTCAGCACTGGATTGAGGTCCTCTCTCAGACCAATGTTTAAGTGTCACAAAGGCTTGGGAAGTATTGGCACCTTGACCGAGAAAACTAAATCCAGTCAAGAAAGTTACATTTTGAATTCCCTCTTTCTTGAGAAGATAATTTTCAACATTCTTAGTTACATCGAGTGTTCTATTATAGGAGGCTTCAGGAGGTGTTTGGACGTCGACAGTAATAAAACCTTGGTCATCAATGGGCAAAAATCCGCCAGGAATTTTTGTGTAGGCCCAACCTACGACAGCGACTAAAAGAAAATACACGGCCATGATACGGCCAAGACGAAGCAGAAATCTTGCAACTAGAGCGCAGTAACTTTTTCGTACATTTTCAATTTTATGATTGATCCATCCAAAAATTCCACTCTTTGCATGTGTATGGTCTGAAGAAACAGGTTTGAGAATGGTTGCGCATAAAGCAGGAGTGAGGGAAAGGGCCATTAAAGAAGAGAATGCTATAGAGGCAACCATGGTGACTGAAAATTGTTCGTAAATGATACCTACAGAGCCTGGAAAAAAAGCCATTGGAATAAAAACAGAAACAAGAACCAGGGTAATCCCAATGATTGCTCCCGTTATTTGCCCCATTGCTTTTCTTGTTGCTTCTTTGGGAGGAAGTCCCTCTTCAGACATGATGCGCTCAACATTTTCGACCACCACAATCGCATCATCAACCAAAATCCCTATTGCTAAGACCATGCTAAACATTGTTAGCAGGTTTATAGATAGACCCATAAATAGCAAAATTATGCATGTACCAAGTAAGGCAACTGGTACAACTATTGTTGGGATTATCGTGTAGCGAATATTTTGTAAGAATAAGAGCATTACAAGAAAGACCAAAACGACCGCTTCAGCCAAGGTCATGAGAACTTTCTTGATAGATGCCTGAACAACAGGAGTAATGTCATAAGGAATGTCGTAAGCAATATTTGAAGGAAAGAATTTGGAGAGTTCTTTCATTTTAGCTTTTACAGCATTCGCTGTGGCAAGAGCATTTCCTGTTGGAGACATTAAAACGGAGAGACCTGCTGTTGGTTTTCCATTCTGTCTTGTAGTAAACTGATAACTTAATCCTCCAATTTCTATGCGGGCGACGTCGCGAAGACGCACAGTTGAGCCATCTTTATTTGCTCTGAGAACTATATCGCCGAATTCATCCGTAGACTGGAGCTGACCTTTAACAAGAACCATGGCTGTAATTTGCTGATCCTCATTGCTCGGTTCTACACCAATGCCACCAGATGCCACTTGAGCATTTTGAGCATTAATAGCGTTGGTGACGTCATCGGGAGTTAAATTATATCCAACCAATTTTTTAGGATCTATCCATATCCGCAATGCACGTTCTGTTGAAAAAAGTTTTGCTCTTCCTACGCCAGGGATTCTGCGAATTTCTCCAAGAACATTACGGACTAAAAAATCTCCAAGTCCAATTTCATCTAAGCTTCCATCTTTCGATTGCAGTGTAATAATTTGAAGTACAGCGCTAGAGGCTTCCTCTATTAAAATGCCTTGGGTGATTACTGGCCTAGGCAATCTGGCTTCTATACGTTT
>JBJTOZ010000211.1:0-5092 GCA_046074825.1 Hyphomicrobium sp. | reverse complement strand
TCTAGGGAATTTTTACAATCAATAATTTGCGCTCCTCCTCGCAAGGCTGTTTCAGCTTCATTGCAATTAAGCACGCTTGCCAAAAATAATGGTGTGTTGGATAACTTATTTAGCATCCAATTTCCTAACTTAATTTTTTGTGAGACGAAAAAATACGACCCATTTCTGATTTAATTTTTTGGGGATCTGTTCTTTCTTCTGAACTTAATCGTACAATTTCATCTATATCAATATTGGTAGAATCCCCCGATAGACGCAAAATTCTTGTTCCAAGCATGACAGCCTCAGTGAGATCATGCGTTACAAATAGAACTGTAGTGGGGCGACTACTCCATAAAGTAATTAGAAGCTCCCGCAAACCAAAGGCCGTTTTTTCATCCAATGAAACAAATGGTTCATCCATAAGAAGAATATCAGGTTCTTGAATGAAACCTCGAGCAAGAGCAGCTCTCCGTTGCATACCAAGAGAAGTACGCTCAGGATAGGCATTCATGGATTCCAGCAAACCTACACGCTCCAATATATCGTCTACCTTTTCTAAACGTGGATCATCATAGGGGAGGGATAGAGAGATATTCTCTCTAATAGTTCTCCATGGCAACAGACGAGGTGTTTGGAAAATAAATGTAATTCGAGGCTGATGATGACCTAAAAGTATTTCACCCTCAAAATCTTTATCTAATCCCGCAACAATATTCAGAAGCGTAGATTTACCGCAACCGGAGGGTCCCGTGAGAACTAAAAAAGATCGAGGATCAACATCGAAAGAAATATCCCTAAGAATTGTCATTCGATCATGACGGCCAATCTCGGGGAATATTTTCCGCTTAATATTGATGCGCATTTTATTTGCGGGTAAAATTATCTTCTCCATCTATTCAGCCGCGTCTGTAGTGGTTGCAATAAGCCAAATTCAACTAACTGAATGACCAAAATGAAGGTCAGAGCATAAGCTAGGATCATTGCTACATCATAATTACCAAAGGCTACAAATATTTGGTGACCTACACCTGATGAATGGCCACCTAACGCCTCCACTACAAGGACGATCTTCCAAACAAGTGCTAACCCAGAACGCGCCGCAGCTGCTGCAAAAGGAAAAAGTTGTGGGAGTGTAACATGCCTTAAGGTCTTCCACGCTCCAAATCTGTAAACATGCGCCATTTCTGATAAATCTTTTGAAAGATTACGAGCACCTTCCCTCATCTGCACAGCAACGTTAGGAATTTTATTGATTGCGACTGCTAGTATAGCAGTTAGTTCTGTAGTCCCTAACCAGACGTAACACAGTGCAATAATTACCAAGGCAGGAAGATTTAAGAAAAGTACCACCCAACTATCAAAAAACTTATCTGCAAAACGGTATAGTCCAAGCAAGATACCAAGTATTGCACCAAGCGCCATCGCAACAACAAATCCTGCTGAAACTCTAAAGAGAGTGATAAGTAGATTTTCCCAAAGGGCCCCTGTTGAAATTTCTAATTTCACCACCTCGAGCACTTTGGATGGACCTGGCAAGTGCCGTGTATCAGCAAAATTTGCTAATAAAGACCAGAATACAAGAAGCGTAGCTAGAGAAACTGAAGTCCAAAATAGCCTTGAAATTATGCTATTCTTAGTGATTGAATTAGGTCCGAGGAACATAGAAAGCCTTCGTATCGAATGGCAGTTCTTTGCCAACTAATTCTTCTTTCTCTAGTGTATTGAGAATGGCAAAGATTTTTTCTGCTGCCTGCATATCCGTATTAGTCCAATATCCCCTGACACCTGAACGATAGGCTTTAATCAATAATTGGAATTCATTCTCATCTGTGACTTTCATTTGGTCCTGAAGTCGTTTCCACGGCCCATTAGTCTCAAGAAGGAGTTTATTTGCATCTTGAACGGACAATAAAAAACCTCTAATTGCTTCAAGCATTTCCGTCTCTAATCTTTCATTCCAAACAAAGCCGACGAGCGCAGGTTGGGGGTAAACACCAAGCTCTGATAAGACATCTGCCATGGATATAACTTTGCGATACCCTTGAGCTTCGAGACGAGCTGTATACGTCCAGAAATTGAGAACACCATCAATTTTAGAAGATCTTAATTGCTCATTGAGTAAAGGTGCGGAGCCAAATTGAGGTGTGACCCAGTCAGCAAGATCTCCACCAAGTTTAGATCTGGAAAATGCTCGAATTAATAGCCAACTTTTATCAGTCGCAGTTCCTGCGACACCCAATTTTTTTCCCTTTAAATCAGAAAGTGCGTGTATAGATGAGCTATTAGCGACCATAACAGCACCCAAAGATGCAGAAAAGGGCGAGAAGCGAAGTTTTTCTCCCATTGCTCTTTGGCGAAGAACCCATGGCCAATCCGTCACAACTATATCAGCATTGCCTCCATAGAGAGCTACTGGCGTCGAAGCATTCGTTGCAGTTTCCACGATCTCGATTGTCAATCCATATTTTTTATCTAGGCCCTCAGCTTTAATTGTTTCTAGTAACCACGAGAGGGATCCAAATTTAACTGATGCTATTCTAAGCTTGCGGAAACCTTCTGCTAACGCCACTGTCCTATACATTGAGGATAGAAAGAGTGATGAAACAACAGTAAAACTTAAGTTTAATAAATTACGTCTGTTTGTTCTCATTTGGCACCCTCCCCCTTGAGACGGTTTTTCATAAGCCAACGCACACCTCGCAACCAAGCTTCATCAGTGTTACCTTGTATCACAACACTTCCAGAGCGTTTTGTTAAGCCCGAGGAAACTTCAACTTCTGCAATGCGCATGTTGAGAAGTGTGTCTGAAGCTTTATCAATGACGCCCGTAAAAAAGGTTTGAGCTCCAAGTTTTTTTGCGAAATCAATTTCGCAACCGTTGCAGTCTACAAGTGGAGCAGCCGCTTCAATCTCCTTTGAAATAGGAGATAAATCTAGAATATTGTAACTACCTTCTTGCAAGAGTAATTCTTTCAGTTCCTCGCGAACCTCATAAAGCCTTTTCTGCTCGGCAGGGTTAGGCTTGCCGGCGCCGATAAAAAAATCTTCTTCCTTCTTTTGCAAAACCAGATCAAAGGGATAAAGGATAGTTTTATCGGCCGCCATGCAAGTGTGTGTTAGCATAACCAGACAAAGAGTAATCGTAATTCTTTTCACTTTTATAACCAGTCCCATTTACTAATTTTCCATCTATGCAATTTGAAAAGATATATTTTATTACATGTAATTCAATGCTTCGTACAAATGACATTTGAATTTTGATCTAAATGTAAATTATATACGCTAATCACAAATAATAAAATATCTGCGATTAGAGAGTTTTTTAATATTATTTTATATAGGCTTTGTTTGCCGGCCCTTTATTTCAGATATTGTGGTTTACAGATTACAAAGTGTTTAGGATTGACAAGAGAAAACTAATTCCACACTTTGATGTATCAATATAAGATTAGGCGTAGTTCCATGGTAATTGAACGACATTTCCCAAGGTATTTGACCTTTAGTGTTCTTTTAATGGGGCTCCTGCCTGCAATGTGCTTTGGCGTTTCTACACTCTCGTCAGCTTGGGCGAATGAAGATGTAAATAATAGTGTAAGTTCAGACCCCACAACCAATGACAAGAAATCTGCCGAGAATAGACAAGCATTAAGAATATTAATGGTTCGGCAGCTTCGACCAAAACGACTCCCTCCCCTTTCGCTCCTCGATTTACCACCCCAGGATGAAGGACTAGCAGGTGCCAAATTAGCTATTGATGACAACAATACGACTGGTCGATTTTTAAATCAGAATTTCAGTCTTGAAGAAATCTCAAATGAAAATGTAGCAGATCTTATTAATGATGCAGTGAAAAAAGTAGAGGGAGGCATTGGATTTATCGTAAGTGAAGCAGATGCTCCAACACAAATGGCCCTAGCAGATGCGCTCAAAGAGCGAGATGTTGTTATTTTCAATGTTTCTGCTCCAGATGAAAACATCCGTGAAGAAAATTGTAAAGCTAATCTCAAACATACTGCTCCCTCTCGAACAATGCTGGCTGATGCATTAGCACAGTTTCTTGCATGGAAAAGATGGGGAAACTGGGTACTCATTATTGGGCCGGGCAACGAAGATAAATTATTTGCTGATGCTCTCAGACGCAGCGCTCAACGGTACGGGATGAAAATCCTGGAGGAGAGAGAATTTAAGTATGACCCTGGGAGCAGACGCTCAGATGGGGGTTTCGAGCAAATTCAGCAACAAATTCCTGCATTCACTCAAAAATTGCCTCCACATGATGTCTTGGTTGTTTCTGATGAGGGCGAGCTTTTTGGAGATTTCTTCCCTTATCGAACATGGGATGCTCGTCCAGTAGTCGGAACGGCGGGGCTTTATCCTACAAGCTGGCATCCTGCAATTGAACTTTGGGGAGGCACTCAGTTTCAAAATCGCTTTAAACGTCTAGCAAACAGAAATATGAGGCCTATTGATTATAATGCATGGATGGCTGTGCGCTCTGTTGGTGAGGCAGCGACGCGTAAACAAAGCGTAGAACCAAAGGTTCTAATTGATTATATCCAATCACCTGATTTTGAGCTCGCAGCCTTTAAAGGTCGGAAGTTGAATTATAGGGCGTGGAACGGTCAGCTTCGTCAACCTATTATTTTAGCTACGGGAAAAATGCATGTCACGGTTTCCCCTCAACCTGGATTTCTGCACCAATTTACCGAGCTTGATACTCTTGGAATAGATAAGCCTGAAACAAAATGTAAATATCCAACTAAGTGATCCACTTAGGCATTTTTAACGAATGAAATATTAAACATATATATGCAGAAAGGTTTTACCGTGAATAGTTTAAGAATTTTTAGATATATTTTTGGCCTTATGACAATTGTAATGTTGTCCTACTCTTTTCCTGCCCAAGCTTACAAAATATTTGTATCAAATGAAAAAGAAAATACAGTAAGCGTTATTGATAGTGAAAAGCTTGAAGTCATTCACACGATACCTGTTGGAAACAGACCTCGTGGTATAATTCTCTCTAAAGATGGAAAATGGGTTATTGTATGTACGAGTGATGACAATCGCATTCAAGTTTTTGATTCAAAAACATTTAAATGGGTAAAAG
>JBJTOZ010000210.1:0-4417 GCA_046074825.1 Hyphomicrobium sp. | reverse complement strand
CTATTTTCTGTAATTTCAAAATTCTGTTCTTTTTGTAAAGCAAGATAGTCCATCCGCACATGTTTTACCTTTTAAATAAAAGTTTAAAAGCTCAGCGAGTTTTAAAGTGGACACTTATTGTCCTTTTAATACTGTGTTTTTTCTCAAAACCTTTGCCTCATAGTGCTTTTGGGCAATCAAACGATGAAAATTGGTGGGAGGGAATCCATAGTTTTGGGATACCAAATTATACAGAAAAAACAAAGCGACAAGGATTGTCTCAGAAAAAGGAAGTCATGAATGATCTTCGTCAAGGTTCTCTACCCCTGAGGAGTGACGAAGTAGTAGAAGAAATTGACCTCGCTATAGCACATTATAAAAAAATTTTAAGCAAAGGGGGATGGCCACAAATTCCCGGCAATCGTATGTTGCGGCCTGGTGATGATGATGAACGTGTACCTATTTTAAGAAAAAGATTGTCCATTACAGGTGATCTTATAAGACCAAAAAAAGTATTCGATGATATCAATTATGATACTTCACTTGAGCAAGCAGTTGTGCGTTTTCAGGAACGACATGGGCTGAGAAATACGGGGCGCGTTGATCAGACTACATTGCAAGCACTCAATATTACAGTTGAGGATCGCCTAAAGCAGCTTGAGAACAATCGCAATAGAATAACAGATTTGCTTCGTACCCCGATTGAGGATCGCTATGTTTTAGTGAATATTCCGGCATTCCAACTTGAGGCCGTCGAAAACTATGAAGTTGTCCAACGGCATCGGATTATTGCAGGCCGTATAGGACGAGAAACACCAGTACTTAAGGCAACTATTAAAGCAATTAATTTTTTCCCCTATTGGAAAGTTCCTGAAAGTGTAGCTCAGCTCGACGTGTTTCCGCGCCTTGTGAGGGAACCTGAATACTTAGAGAAGGAAAAGATACGCGTTTTTACAGGCGATTTTAATGGAGCGGAAGTTGATCCTTCTTTTGTAGACTGGTCGAAAGCGGATGCAACAAAAATTAAACTTCGTCAGGAACCTGGTCTTCAAAATGCTTTAGGACTTGTTCGCATAGACATGCAAAATGAGCACGGCGTTTATATGCATGATACTCCTATGAAAGCGCTTTTTGACCAGCGTTCTCGCGCTTTTAGTGCGGGCTGCGTTCGAGTACAAAATGTCTTCGGTTTGGTAAGTTGGCTTTTGAGATATGAGCAGGGCTGGGATGATCCAAAAAGCATCGATTCAGTACTTCAACAGGGAGAAGCCCTTGATATTCAACTCACTCGCCCAGTAACAGTCTATTTTACTTATATAACGGCATGGAGCGATGGAAACGGTTTGGTGCAATTTCGTCCGGATATTTATAATCAGGATGGCCAAACCCTAGACAATGTTTCTCAAGCTGTAGATCCTGACGCACCGCCGCCTCCCGCCCCTGGTCTTGCCCCATAGGGTATTTTAATTTCTTCGAGTAAAACTTGAGTGGCTTTACGGTGTTTTGGATTGGCTCCGCGGGTAGGGCTCGAACCTACGACCGTCCGATTAACAGTCGGATGCTCTACCACTGAGCTACCGCGGAATAAAAAACACCATTTCTTAATGTGGAACAAAAAATGAAATTATAATATTGAACTTAACAAAAGCTAAACCGTGAGAGAAGTCCCCTTTTCAGCAACTATCATTTTTATTGACAATTTAAAGCTAAATTTTCGAAACTCCCTTTGAGTACACAATGCTGGGAAACAAATATTGAGAATAAACTATTAAATTTCCTGACATTTTGGAGGCCACGCCCAGAATTGAACTGGGGTACACGGATTTGCAGTCCGCTGCGTCACCACTCCGCCACGTGGCCATTTAGCTTAATTGATGGGAATAATTATATCCTTAGCTTGTGACAAAACGAAAGGTTTTCTATTTAAGCTGGCTTAATTAATTTCTCGCGCTTAGCACTAAAGTACCAAGAGCACAAGCAAGGGATTTGGGGCATGAATAAAACTTATCACCCTCTTTTTGGATATTAAAGAGCCAAAACTTACATCCCTGTATAAGTAGAACAGCCCTATTTGGGAATGGTTTATAAAGTTGAAGAAGATTAAGATGATCGATCCATCAGTTCAGCGTCTCAATATGATTGAGTCTCAGATTAGGCCTAGCGATATAACGGATCAGGCTATTTTGAGAGCCATGGGATCTGTCCATCGTGAGGAATTTTTGAGTTCAGAACGCAAAGCATTGGCTTATCTTGATATTGATCAACCTCTTGTTTTCCCTAAACAGAATAGGGCTTCCCAAAGATTTCTTTGGGCTCCACGGACCTTTGCTAAGCTTTTACAACTTGCTGCTATTCAACCCACACATCGCGTGCTTGATGTGGGGTGTGGTACTGGATACTCAACAGCCATCATGTCGAAACTTTCTGAAGAAGTTGTAGCCTTAGAGACGGATAGTGCTCTGGCTCAGGTGGCTTGTGATATGGTAAAAGCCCACAAGATTAACAATGTAAGAGTTCTGGAGGGCTCTTTGCCCGAAGGATGTCCCAAAGAAGCTCCTTTTGATATTATTCTTCTTGAAGGGGCCGTCGCCCAAACGCCAGACAAACTTCTCAATCAACTTAAAGATGGCGGGCGTCTGGTCGGCATTTTAAGAAAAGGGTATTCTTCTCGTGCCTATCGATGGCTTCGATCTGGGGAGGTTGTGAGCTCTCATCCTGAATTTGACATTCCAAATGCTTTTATCCTCCCAGGGTTTGAACCCAAGCGTGGCTTTGTTTTCTAGCCTGCGTCTGAGGCTCAATATTGAACAATGTCCTCTTCCCTCAATTTTTGGCTTAACTCATGAGCTCAGGTGGGATTTTTGTCTGATCTGTTGGTTGACTTTTTTAGATGGCTTGGAGGTTGTTTATGGGTGTAATGCCTCACCAACTCGGAGAAGATATTGGTGTTGTGTGTATCTGCTGCAAATGGTCTTGAGACTTCGATTGTGAAAATTTTATTCCAAAAGAGCTCTTCGGTATGTTTTTCTGCTTTTTTAGAAATTAATAAAAACGAGGTGCAAAAAAGATACAAAACAAAGAACAATAAAAAATCTCTCGCTACGATTTTGTAAGTAATTATTTTCAAAAGAGAGCGACGAATCAGATACTTAATTAATTTGAATAATGTTTTATCCACAATGCATTCTTCTCATGATGTGCATTGTTGCATCATCGGCGTGTAAATTCCTTAATTATGATAAAAATCAATTGTAGGGCGTTCGTGTTTCTATTTATCTAGACTGTACGCGGTGAAGCTACTCTATAAAATTCAGTGATGGATTTAGGAATAGCTAGGGGGATCACTTTGGGACGAATGTGTCCGATAAGCTACTATTTATCAAAGAGAATATGGTTTGCTCCTTTCTGTATCGGGGCAACTCTTTACCTTTTCTTTTTAAGTATGTCTTCTCAGACTCAAGCGATTACTCTCGATCAGGCTTTAGCAGCGGCCTACGATTATAATCCCCGCATTGATGCAGAAAGAGCAAGATTGCGGGCAACAGATGAAGATGTGGCTATTGCAAAATCCGGTCTTCGACCAGACATTAATGCTGAAGGAAGTTTGGGCTCCCGTTTTACTAATTCTCGCGTAGATACAAATCTTGTATCTATAAATAATCAAGATTTTTATAATAATATTGTACGTCCTCGTACAATGGGGATCAGCCTGACGCAGCCTGTCTTTAGGGGATTTTCCGTGCTCAATGCAGTCAATCAGGCTGAAGCCGGCGTTCGAGCTGGCCGAGAGACATTGCGGGGCGTTGAACAAGAGGTCCTGTTAGAAGCCGTTCGAAACTACATGGACGTCGTTCGAGATATGGCGGTCGTACGTTTGCGGGAAGGAAACGTAAAATATTTATCTGAGCAATTGAAAGCCACACAAGATCGGTTCGCTGTTGGAGAAGTGACCAAAACTGACGTTGCGCAATCTCAGGCGAGAAGAGCGGGAGCTCTTTCCGATTTAGATCTTGCAAAAGCCAACTTGCAATCCAGTCGTGCGAACTATGTTCGCACCATCGGTGCTTCTCCTGACGGGTTGGTAGAGCCCATTGTCAAAGAGAATATTCTTCCTAAATCATTAAACGAGGCTGTCAATGTTGGAACGCAAGAAAATCCCAGTGTCGTAGGGGCCCTCTATCGAGAGCAAGCAGCACGCTATAAAGTTGATGTTGTGCGAGGTAAATTATTACCCCAAATCGATTTTGAGAGCAATTATCTTCATAATAGTGGTGCGAATTACGGTGTTCCGGAAGGTGAAAATATCTCTGTGGGTGGGCGCATGTCGATCCCAATTTATCAGGAGGGTGGACGTTTTCATGCGGAAGTTCGAAAAGCAAAGCATGAACATTTAAGTTTCTTACAGGAAATCGAAGCTGCAAGAACGGAGGTCAAATCG
>JBJTOZ010000209.1:0-4994 GCA_046074825.1 Hyphomicrobium sp. | reverse complement strand
GGCAGCAGCATGCAAAAACTCAACGCACTTAAATATTGGGTTTCATTGATCCACTTTTTTTCTTCAACAAGAAGACGATGCATCAAAGAAATTTGTGCAGCGGGTCCCCCAAAACTTAAAAAGCCAATCTTCACCCAAATCTTAAGGGCCTCCATAAATGTGGGACGTTCTTGAGAGGGGACGCTCATCGCTGCCCTATGAGAGAGAGACGCCTTGCATAAAAATCTCCCCTTAGTCTTTTAATGGAACGCATGGTTGGGCACCCCATCACGGCAGTCCTTCTGTTCGGTCTGAAGCGTGACATGCTCAATCTGAAACTTCTCTGCAAGCTTTTGAGCGGCCTGTTTGCGGACACCTTCAGGATCAGTATTTGCTGTCACAACAAGATGTGCGGACAGGGAGGGAATGCCACTTGTGATTGCCCAGATATGCAAGTCGTGCAAGCTCTCTACTCCAGAAATAGATTTAAGTTCTTTTGCTATAAGATCAGGATCGAGCCCCTCAGGAACACCTTCGAGCAGCACATTCATGGTTTCCTTAAAAAGCTTCCACGAGCGCGGCAGCACCCACAGTCCTATTCCAAAAGCAACAAATGAATCTAAAAAAAGCCACCCTGTAAGCCCGATCAGAAGAGCTGCCACTAAGACACCAATCGAAGCAATAAGATCACTCCAGACTTCAAGATAGGCTCCTTTCACATTGAGGCTTTTATCTTTGCCTTCTTGTAACAGATACAAACAGAAAAGATTGACCCAAAAACCTAAAAGAGCCACGAGCAACATCGGAAACGTTTTGATCTCTTCAGGATGAAAAAACCTCTGGTAGCCTTCAAAAAAAATGTACGCCCCAATCATCAAGAGAAGAATGGCGTTGAAGGCAGCAGCAAGAATTTCAAGACGTTTATAGCCAAATGTCCGACGATTATCGGCCGGCCACTCTCCAATTTTTACGCCAAGCAGAGCAATAGCTAATCCAGCCGTATCGGTCAGGATGTGGGCCGCATCGGAGAGGAGAGCAAGACTGTTTGTCCAAATGCCCGCCACCATTTCCACAATCAGAAAAAGACCTGTGAGGATGAAGGAAGCAGTCAACTGAGAGGCAGGAGATTTCAGCAGCTTCTCAGGAGAATGATAATGAAGGTGTTCCAATCTTCTCTTCTCGCATTTCTCAGCTGTTCAATCTTCAGCCGTCACTGTTCGGGACGATCAAAAGACAGACGTCATTTTGGTAAAGCACAAGACTGACCGATAAACATGTTTTGGAAACGAAGAGCAAGAGACAAAAGGTTTCTTTTAGTTTGCTTGACCACAACATTTTTTAAATTTTTTTCCACTCCCACAGGAGCACGGATCATTGCGACCTACCTTGGGGGCTTGGCGCACAAAAGTCTCCACCCTATGATGATGATGGTGGTGATGCTGATGAGGATCTTCGCCTTCTTTATGACGATGCCCGTGGCCATCTACAAAAAGCCAGGTCCCCTCTTTATTTTTGCGAAATTCAGAGACCTCATGATGGTCATAGGTCTGCCCCCCTTCGCTAAAGGTAGCCAGAAACTCAACAACCCCCTCCTCATCAAAAGGACCACCTCTTTCCGTATTGAGGATCTTCAACTTCTTAAAATCTGCCGTCTCCACCCACTTTTTGGTAGCCGCCTCATCAAATTTTTTGAGAGCTTCAGGCGCAAGAGTTGTCTTCAAGTACGCCGTGTCCCCTTTGACATAAGCCACATAGCGGGAACGCATCAAAGCCTCAGCCGTTGTAGGAGACTTTTCTCCTGATAAAAACCGACTGCAGCAATTTTCAAAAGTCTGATCAGAACCACAAGGACATTGCATAAAACAAAAAATCTCTTTTCTTGAAAGAAAGCCTCTCCCTCCTTCTATCCTGTTCGTGTTGTCTTCGACAACGTCAAAAGGAGTTAAAAGGAACAAAGCTCAAATTTATTTTCAATAGGGAGTTCCTGTTGTGGCAACCCACAAAAAAAGAGGTGCATGGGGAGGCACCTCTTTATTCGTCTCAGGAGGAAGGAAGAGAAGGCAGAAAGTTCATACTTTTGTGCGTGGGGGAGAAGGAACCTCGACCTTCAGGACCCCGCAACACTCAAGTATTCTTAATGGTGATGACGGTGATGTCCGATATAAGGCCGTCGGTATCCATGGTGGAAATGGCGCTTATAGTAGTTGTCATTATAGTAGCGATCCCGAAAAGGCCGATCATAATACTTTCTATAAATAGGGTATCCCCCAGCATAGAAGGGGTAGTCTCTATAATAATAGCCACCACCCCTATAATAGGGAGGGGCGTAATAGCGAGGATAGCGATAGGCTTCACTCAAGATAATGCCAGTTGCAACTCCTGCTGCAATGCCCCAACCGACCCCGCCTCGACCGTGTGCCTCAGCCGATTTGAGCGTCGAGAAGAGTGTCGCAACAGCAAGGAGCATGCTCAGGAAGAAGGTTTTCAAACGATGTTGGGCCATGATCTTCAAAACTCCTTCAAGACGCAAAATCTGTCTCAAACAACTTTAACTTTTAAATATTATAGTATTGTAACAAACAAAGATGAATGGGACATGAACCGTCATGAGAACATTCGCCCTCACCCTTAAATAGAGAGCAATGCCCTTTGAAAAAAAAGGGGCATTCTCTTTTTTAAAAAAAATTTACAAGCATGGCTCAATGGCAGGTCTGGAGAGACTCTCCACCCCGCCTGCACCCATCAAACCTTTAAAGGGTAAGTCTTTTAGGAAACCGATAGTCCGCGTTTTTTAAGGAGGCTGTCGACATCAGGCCCACGACCGCGAAACGCGCGATAGGCCTCCTCAGGATCACGCTGATTGCCCGCCGCATAAATATGTTCCTTCAGGCGCTTGGCAATTTTTTTATCAAAAACATTCCCTGTTTCCTCAAAGGCTGCAAAGGCATCCGCATCCATAACTTCAGACCAGAGATAACTGTAATATCCCGCTGCATAACCTCCAATGATGTGCTGAAAATGCGGAAGACGGTGGCGCATCACAACTTCGCGCGGCATTCCAAGACGCTCAAGGGTTTGGGATTCAAACGTGCTGATATCCACCTCTTCAGGTAAATCTTGAGAATGCAGTTCCATGTCAACATACGCAGAAGCGACATATTCCACCGTGGAGAAGCCTTGATTGAACTTTCTGGCTTTCATCAAACGCTCATACAAAGCATCAGGCATAACCTCTCCTGTTTCATGATGCTTGGCAAACCGTTGAAGAACATCACGCGAGGTCAGCCAATGTTCATAAAGCTGTGAGGGCAGCTCAACAAAATCCCGCGAAACATTTGTTCCTGAAAGCGATGGGTACGTGACATCAGAGAGCAATCCGTGAAGACCATGCCCGAATTCATGAAACAAAGTTCGAGCATCTTCTAAGGAAAGAAGGCTCGGTTGCCCTTCTGCGCCGCGAACAAAATTCATCACATTTACAATAATAGGACGTTGCCCACGTCCGAGATTGTGCTGTGAACGGAAACTCGACATCCAAGCTCCTGACCTCTTGGAGGGCCTTGCAAAGTAATCCCCCATAAAGATCCCGACATGCTCACCTTTTTTTGTTGTAACTTCCCACACACGGACATCAGGATGATAGCGTGGAGCTTTAGGAAGCTCTTTAAATTTGATATCAAAAAGTTTGGACGCCGTATCAAAGGCTGCATCAATCATAGCCTCTAATTGCAGGTAAGGACGAATTTCTTTCTCATCCAGATTATAACGGACCTTCCTTTCTTTCTCGGCCAAAAACCGCCAATCCCATGGTTCAATCTGATAATTATCCCCCTCAGACTTTGCCAGTTGAGCTAAAGCCTCTCTTTCCTCTTCAACACGTTGGACCGCAGCAGACCAGACGCGATCAAGAAGATTGCGCACGGCCTCAGGGGATTTGGCCATCGTATCATCAAGACTATATTCTGCGAAGGAGGCGTATCCTAAAAGCCGAGCGAGTTCCTTTCTCAACGCAACAATCTCTGCTACAATTTTTCGATTGTCCGTTTTGCCGCCCATTTCTCCTCGTTTGATCCAAGCTTTAAAAGCTTGCTCTCGTAAATCTCTTCGCGCAGAAAACTGAAGAAAAGGTTCAACAGAAGAACGAGACAATGTTACTACATGGCGTGCAGAACTCTTTAAATCAGAAGCCATTCTTTCGGCAGCAGCAAGATAGGACGGTGCAAGTCCTGCAAAATCGCTTTCACCCTCAAGTGGTAAGTGCCAAGCTTGTTCATCTGCAAGAACGTTTTGGTTAAAAGTCGTGATCAACTCTGCAAGTTTTGTGTTAATCTCACCCACTCTTGTACGTGCTTTAGAACTCAACCGTGCTCCTGCCCGCACGAAAGCCGTATGGGTTCTTTCTAAAAGACGATGCTGTTCTTCATCGAGTTTGAGTTTATCCTTCTTCTGAAAAAGCTGCTCAATTCTTTTAAAAAGTTTCTGATTGAGAAAGATCTCGTTCCAGTGCGATGCAAGTTGAGGCGCGAGCGTCCGCTCAATCTCTTGTAATTTAGGATTGGTGTCGGCTGCTGAAAGATTAAAAAAAACTTCACACACTCGATTTAAAAGTTCCCCACTTTTTTCAAGAGCCACAAGTGTGTTTGTAAAGTTGGGAGGAGATGATTTTTTTCCAATGGCAGAGATCTCTTTGCGGTGCTCACCAAAGGCCTTCTTGAAGGCGGGCAAATAATGATCTTCTTTTAGTGTTGCGAAGGGAGGATGTTTGAGGAGTCCCAACAATAAATCTTACCGGACTATTTGGATCTTGTATTTTTGTAATTGCTTTTTGTCTATCATCTGTAGAGGTATCTCCATAATAAGTTACAACGGAATTATCTCCATATTCTTTTTTAATAGCTTCAACGATAACTTCTATATCATATCTAATGATGTTGATGAGTATTAGTATAGCCTTGTTGGTTCTTCTCGGTTGCACTTGTATGATATATGTTGTTGAAGTAAAAGAAACTATGTCG
>JBJTOZ010000208.1:0-3953 GCA_046074825.1 Hyphomicrobium sp. | reverse complement strand
CTGAATAAACTCTCATTTGTAAATCTTCTATTCTCTGTCATGGCTCTCATGGAAAATAGTCTTGATCACCTCAAGAACAGATTGCCCAAATTAAGAGGGCGACTTATTTCCAATGTCCAAATGTCAGAGTTGACATGGTTTCGCGCTGGTGGACCTGCTCAGTTTTTATTCTCTCCTGCGGATGAACTAGATCTGGCCTACTTTCTGAAAGGGATTGGTTCAGAAGTGCCTGTCTTTGTTATGGGACTGGGGTCCAATCTTTTGGTGAGAGACGGCGGAGTGAGGGGGGTGGTCATTCGGCTAGCTTCAGGCTTTAATCAAATTAAAGTGGAAGGGTGTCGTATAAAGGTTGGAACCGGCGTTCCGGATGTCAAAGTAGCTCGTGCTGCAGCAGAGGCGGGCATTGCAGGGCTTTCATTCTATAGGGGTATTCCTGGTTCTATAGGAGGAGCATTGCGCATGAATGCTGGAGCGCATGGCAGAGAAACAAAGGACGTTTTTATTGAAGCAAGAGCACTCGATCGTGACGGAGACCTGCACATCCTAAAAAAAGAGGACATGCAATTTTCTTATCGTCATTGCAATGTTCCTGATGATTGGATTTTTACTGAAGCAACTTTTGAGGGCGAGGTTGGGAATGAGGCGATGATAAAAAAGGAAATGGAAGAGATCGCCAAATATCGCGAAGACAACCAACCAATTCGAGAACGAACTGGGGGATCTACATTTAAAAATCCTTCAGGACAAAGTGCATGGAAGCTTGTTGACGCAGCTGGATGTAGAGGTTTGCGTGTGGGGGGAGCAAAAGTTTCTGAAATGCATTGTAATTTTCTTATTAATGATCAAGGCGCAACCGCAGAGCAGATTGAGACGCTTGGTGAGACAGTGCGTGCGCGTGTTCAGAAAAGCTCTGGGATCATTCTTGAATGGGAAATTATTCGAGTGGGCTCCCCAAAAGAGGGGCATCCTGTAGGAGAAGCATTGGTAACTACGGAGAGTGTTTAAATGAAACTTCCCCAGCCACCAAAATTCCGGATGCAACATGTCGCTGTGCTCATGGGTGGGTGGTCCGCCGAAAGGGAAATTAGTTTAAAGTCTGGAACAGCCGTTGCTGATGCGCTCGAAGCACAAGGTTATAAAGTAAGCCGTTTGGATGTTAATCGAGATATTGCAAAACAATTAACATCGCAAAAACCAGATGTATGTTTTAATGCGCTTCATGGTCGTTTTGGTGAGGATGGATGTGTTCAGGGTGTTTTAGAGGCCCTGCAACTTCCCTATACCCATTCTGGAGTTTTGGCATCTGCATTAGCAATGCATAAACAGCGGGCAAAAATTATTATGAAGGCTTCAGGGGTTCCTGTTGCAGAAGCCGTTGTGAGAAAGCGATCAGAGGTATTAACGGAGAGAAGTATTGCTTTGCCTTTTGTCATAAAGCCCGTAGATGAAGGCTCTAGCGTTGGCGTTTTTATTCTAAGAAACGAGGAGAAATTATCATCGATTAAGCAAGATCTTCAGAAGGCGGGGGCACCAGAGGATGAGCTTATGATTGAAAAGTATGTCCCTGGACGTGAACTGACCTGCGCTGTTATTGGGGACTTTATTACGGATGTGATTGAAATTAGTCCCAAAGAAGGACTGAATTTCTATGATTTCGAGGCTAAATATGCCCCAGGCGGCTCTATCCACCAACTTCCTGCAAAAATTTTACCAAATGTTTACCAGTTAGTCAGGAAATACACTGGAATGGCTCATCAGGCCTTGGGCTGTAAAGGTGTCTCTAGGGCTGATTTTCGTTATGATGATACATCCAGTGGCACTGTAGAATTGGTTTGCCTTGAGGTGAACACGCAGCCTGGCATGACCAAGACTTCATTAGTACCAGAGTTGGCCCAGTTTGCTGGTTGGAGCTTCGGTGACCTTGTGCGTTGGATGATTGAGGACGCAAGTTGTCTGAGGTAGAATATTTTTTGCAAGCCTTGCCGAATGTGCCAAAAGCTCATTCGAACAAAATCACTTCTTCCCAAACATTATTTTCTGGTTTCGATCGAAACTTCTGCACCCATCACTTTAATAGAACAGTTCAGAGTAAAAAGTTTTTCATATTTTCCCAAATTTCTGGTGGTTTTCGGTTCTCTCTCTTAATCTTAGCGCTTGCTGGAGTTTTTTTAACGGCAGCGTACCAGTATTATTTTCGTCCTGTTTTTTTTTTAAACCACGAAGATTTGGCTTCTTTGTTTGGTGTAGGGATCGAACAGGTTTCTTTAACAGGGCACCATTCCACTTCAGACCGCGATATTTTTGAAGTTCTTCAGCTTGAGCAGGTAAGATCGTTTTTGAGCTTAGACCCTATTGCGCGTGAGGAGCGACTAAAAAAGCTTCCATGGGTTAAAGAAGCAAACCTCAAACGTATTTGGCCAAACCAGATTACTATTAGCATCAAAGAGAGAAAGCCATTTGGTATCTGGCAGGTGGACAATAAAGCCTACCTTATAGATGATGAAGGGCGCACATTAGGCCCACTCAAGACGGATGTTGATTTACAACTTCCTAGATTTTCTGGGGAGGGGGCAACGGCACATGCATCAGAATTTTGGTCTCTCCTTCAAACATACCCTCAGATCCGAGATAAAATTAAAAATGCTGAATTTATCGATAAGAGGCGTTGGTCCTTAAAGCTCAAACAGGGAGGGGTTATCGATCTTCCAACCCAATCAGAGGCTGCAGCATTATCTTTATTAGCTTCAGATCTACGTTTTTATACTCTTTTAAATGAATCATCTTGTACTTTGGATTTGAGATTTTCTGATCGCATCATTTTGCGCGCAAGCCAAAAAGATAAATCGGGTGCGTGCCGCACAAATGTCTTCGATGAAAGCAAGACTAAATAAAATGAGATTTACCAATAAAAATTTTCATCCCTCCAAAGGCGTCATTGGAGTTCTAGATGTTGGAAGTTTTAAAACGGTTTGCCTCATTGCAAAGGTTGATAAAAAACGAATTCCTGAGCGGATTAGCGGGGTAGGAATATCTCGTTCTTTGGGCATAAAATCTGGGGTTATAGTTGATATTTCAGCGGCACAGGAGTGTATTCGGAAAGCTGTAGCGGATGCAGAACGCATGGCTGGAGTACAACTGAGTGAGATCGATATTGCGCTTAATTGCGGTCATTTAAAATCTCAAGCTTTCAAAATTAGTCTTTGCATTCCATCTGGAAATATTGATGCTGCCTCTCTCATTCTCCTGAACCAAAAAGCGACGGATTATGCTAGGAAAGAGGGGCGATATTTAACTCATATCAATCCAGTAACGTACCAATTAAAAGGAACATCAACTTCCACTCTTCATCCCATAGGGCTCTGTTCAGATGCCCTCAACGGTTTTTATCATGCGGTGACTGCCGATGTTCCTGCAGTCACCAACCTTTTTCAAACTTTAGATCGGTCTTATCTTAGTCCTGATACAGTCATTCCAGGCCCATTAGCAAGTGCATTGGTAGTTACTGAGGAGGACGAGAGAAACTCAGGCGTCATCGTAATCGATATCGGTTCGGGCCAAACGGGCATCTCAGCTTTTACTGGGGGGCGCTATATGCATTCTGCAACCGTATCAATGGGCGGAGGCGAAATTACGCTTGATATTGCGCATGTGTTGCGCACACCACTTGAAGAAGCCGAGCGAATCAAAACACTTTATGGCACTATCTTAAGTGCGCAATCAAATCAGCATGATCTCTTCACCTTTATGAGTCGAGAAGGTGGGGAGCTTGCTGAACAGACTGCAACACTTTCTGATTTGGCTCGTATTATTCGTTCCAGAGGGAATAATCTGCTTAACTTGGCGTATGAACGTCTTTCTTCTAGTGGTCTGTTAAATAATTTCCTTGGGAGTATTGTCTTGTGTGGTGGAACCAGCCGACTGCCTGGGATGACGTCCTTAGCCGAAAGTATTTT
>JBJTOZ010000207.1:0-3162 GCA_046074825.1 Hyphomicrobium sp. | reverse complement strand
AGGCTCTTTATCTCCATGCAGCTTGTCCTCGCAAACCTCGGATTAATCTTGGGTGGTGGATTTATTATTGGATTTCTTATTGGCATTACTGGAGTAGGTGCAGGATCTCTGACCACACCTCTTTTAATATCTGGTGTTGGGGTTCCTCCCGCGATCGCTGTCGGGACCGATCTTCTTTTTGCGGCACTTACCAAACTTAGCGCTGCGTGGCGTCATCAAAAATTAGGAAATGTTGATTGGTCAATTCTAAGTTGGCTTGCCATAGGAAGTCTGCCCAGTGCTATCCATGTTTTGTTAGGTCTCTACATTATCGATCCGCAGACAGGTCTTGTAGCTTATTACATAAAAAAAGGGCTTGCGATTTCTCTGATTATTAGTTCCGTTGCTATTCTCCTCCATCCTACCCTTCGACGATCCCCCTCTCAAGAAAATAAAAATGAAACTTTAAGCGTTCATGCTCGACCATTTGGGACAGTTCTGTGCGGCATACTTATTGGATTTGCAGTCGCACTCACATCAGTTGGAGCTGGTGCCATAGGGGTTGCGATTTTAACTGGTCTCTACCCTCTCATGATTGTCCGGAAAGTTGTGGGAACAGATATTGTGCATGCCATCCCCCTAACATTAGTTTCAGGTCTTGGGCATGCGAGTATGGGAAATATTGATCCCATTTTGCTTGTGGGTCTTTTAAGTGGCTCTATTCCAGGAATTCTTATTGGATCCCGCTTAACAGGAACTCTACCTGAATGGGTTTTGCGAGTAACCTTGTCCGTCGTTTTGATCTATGCTGCGTTTAGACTTTTAAATGCATAAATTACAATCTTGATATGCATTCTTAGACGCTCGCTAAATCAACATCCTCATGAAAATGTTTCCCCTCGGTAGTTGGCTTCACAATTCCTTTTCGAATAACGAAATCCCCAAAATGCTCGCCTATGGACCGTTCACTTGCATATTTTTGAATTAACGGTGTCAAAAGTTTCAGAATTTGATCTTGTCCAACATCTTGTGCGTAAAGCTTGGATAGACGCGTTCCATCGAAGGCTGCTCCGAGATAAAGATTATAAAGTCCAGGGGAGCGCCCCACGAGACCAATTTCCGCAAGGTATGGTCGCGCACATCCGTTAGGGCAACCTGTCATTCGAATGACAATATCCTCATTCTTAAGGCCAACCTTATCGAGAACCCCTTCCAGATCGTCAACAACATGGGGCAAAAAACGTTCGCTTTCAGCAAGAGCAAGACCGCAGGTGGGAAGTGCGACACACGCCATGGCATTTCTCCTCAAACCAGAGGATATTTCGAGGGATATGCCATTTTTTTTCAGCACTTCTTCAATCGTAGCTTTCTTTTGAGATGAAATATTGGCAAGCACTAGGTTTTGATTGGAAGTTAGAACGAAATCTACGCCCCCATAATTTGCGATCTCCCGAAGAGCACTACGCAATCTCGCTTTTGGCTTATCCCCCACACGACCATTTTCGATCGAAAGGGTGAGATGCCATTTTTTATCCGAGGAAATGTCATCGAGTGTCTGACGCCACCCGATCTTGTCCCCTGTTGAGGTAAACTTAAAGGGACGTGATTTTTCTAATTTAAATCCTAGACGTTTTTCGACTTCAGTACGAAATGCCTCAAGTCCAACGCGCTCAATAGTATACTTTAATCTAGCATTTTTTCTGAGGGCCCGATTTCCCCAGTCACGCTGAACTGTTAGAACCTTTTCTGCAACATTTACAGCCTGATGAGGTAGACAGAAACCTAAAAGATCGGCAGTGCGGGGGAAAGTATCTAACTCTCCATGGGTCATCCCCATCCCTCCGCCTACGGTTACGTTCCAACCAATAACATCTCCCTTTTCTACGATTGCGATATATCCCAAGTCATGAGCATAAACATCCACATCATTATCTGGTGGGACAGCAATGACTGTTTT
This sequence comes from Hyphomicrobium sp., assembly GCA_046074825.1. Lineage (GTDB taxonomy): Bacteria > Pseudomonadota > Alphaproteobacteria > Rhizobiales > Hyphomicrobiaceae > JAGVSR01. Next base: position 1,226 of record JBJTOZ010000207.1, on the reverse strand, counting down.
GAATTTACGTGGAAGGTAATGCTTGCCATAAAGTGGTTCACTTTCAGGGGCTGACGTGCCACCCGTTTCAATAATTTTTTCATTATCAAGCCAGATTTCATGATAGGCGCCTGTGCGCGGCAACAAATGAGCACTTATTTCTTTCGCTAAATCTTCAGCACACTTATGAGCTTTTGAAAGAAAAGGGTGTGAGGCTGACATCACATTTCTATTCACATCTCCGCAGGCTGCAAGCGTGTCTAAGCAGGCTGCATTAATGGATTGCATTGTGCGTTTGAGATTAGACTTTATTACGCCATGGTACTGAAAGGTAGCGCGTGTTGTAATGCGTAAAGTTCCATTTGCAAAGGTTGTTGCAATATCATCGAGCTTCTTCCACTGATCTGGCGTGACGGCGCCTCCAGGAATTCTTAACCTAATCATAAATGAGAACGCCTTCTCGAGTTTTTTCTTTGCTCTTTCTCCCCGCACATCGCGGTCGTCTTGCATGTAAGAGCCATGAAACTTGAGAAGCTGGGTGTCATCCTCAACAATTGATCCCGTTTCGGAATGCTTCAAACCTTCCGCAATAGTTCCTCTGAGAAGACGGCTATTTTCTTTGATTGTTTCGTTCTTCGAACGTGTATCGCTCATTGTTTTTACCGCTTAAATCCATTCTCACTAATTAATCAATAAACATCTCTGTGGTAGCGACCCGCTTTTGTTAGTTCTTTAAGTTTGGAAAGACCTGTTTCTTCGTCGCCTTTGTAATTTTCGGCCAAGATACGAACAAGGGTTTGATCAACGTCTTTGGCCATTCTTTTTTCATCACCACAGACATAAAGATGAGCGCCATCTTCAATCCACCTTAGGATGTCCTTTCGCGCCTCCCATAAACGATGTTGGACATAAATTTTTTCAGGCTGATCTCTAGAAAAAGCAACATCAATGCGGGTAAGAAAGCCAGAGGCTAAGTGATCCTGCCACTCCAACTGATAAAGAAAGTCATTGGTGTAATTACGTTCCCCAAAAATCAGCCAGCTCTTTCCTTTTGCATTTGTCTCTGTTCTCTCTTCGATAAAGCTCCTATAGGGTGCAATTCCTGTGCCTGCTCCGATCATAATAATTGGGATCTGACCATCTTTAGGAAGTGAAAAGTGGCGATTAGGTTTTACATAAATACGGACATAATCACCAACTTTTCTACGATCCGCAAAAAATGTTGAGGCCACCCCTCCTCTTTTTCG
>JBJTOZ010000206.1:0-4519 GCA_046074825.1 Hyphomicrobium sp. | reverse complement strand
TAAAGTTCTTTGGGCAGGACTTGCTCCGTGTGAGGCTCTTGAGACATTGGCACGCGCACATGCGCGGGCCGCTCGTGCGGCAGGCCTACCCCCAGAACGACGCCCTTTTAAAGCCCACATTACGCTTGCACGCCTGAAATTCCCACATATAGAAACTCTCACCCACATTCTTGCTCAAAAGGCGCGCATTAAATTTAGAGCTTTCGTTGTGGACAGCTTTGTTCTCTTCTCTTCAAAACCCTTGGTTGGCGGAGGCCCATATGTAGAAGAGGAAGTGTTCCCTCTCCGCGGCGGGCGTCCGTATTCATTTCAAACCTTCCCCAACTCTTGAGAAAAATAATAAATGGAATGCTGTTGCTATGGCAAAAATATTCTCCAATTTTTATCAAGACACTTTTAGCAAGACTTTCCCAATAGCAGAGCGTCCCTCAAGGACCCCAAGGGCGTCTTCGACTTTTTCTAACGGATAAACTGTGTGAATAAGAGGCTTAATTTTTCCTTCAGAGGCCCAGTTAAGAAGTTTTCTCATATTGATGGCATGCCCCGTTGGATCGCGCTTGACAGACTCGCCCCAAAAAACTCCGATCACTGAAATCCCTTTGACAAGAAGAAGGTTCAAAGGAATTTTTGGAATGTCTCCCGAAGCAAACCCCACAACAAGAAATCGTCCGTCCCATTTCAGTGCTCTGAGCGCTGGTTCTGCAGCACTTCCGCCCACACAATCGTAAATGACATCGACACCCTCTCCAGAGGTTAATCGGCGCAATCCCTCTTTTAGATCCTCTTTGGTGTAATCCAGAAGCGCGTCTGCCCCATGCGCCCGACACGTCTGTAGTTTTTCTTCCGAGGAGGCCACAGCAATAACAGAGGCTCCTAAGTTTTTTGCAACTTCCACCGCTGCCAAGCCTGCCCCGCCCGCTGCACCTAACACCGCCACTGTTTGGCCTTCGCGAACAGCCCCGCGGTCTTTAAGACCGTAAAGCGCAGTGCCATAGACAATCGAAAGAGAGGCAGCAATCTCATCGGATACATTCTGCGGAATTGGAATGGCTTTTTCTAAAGGAATTAAAACCTGTTCCCGCGCGCCTCCCCATCCCAGATAAGCAGCTAGACGATCTCCTTTGACAAAACCTTTAACCCCTTCACCAACGCTTTCTACCACCCCAGAAATCTCCCCTCCTAGAGAAAAGGGAAGCTCGGGCTTCACCTGATACTTTCCACGAATGATGAGAGTGTCAAAAAAATTAAGGGCGACATAGCGCACTAAAACAGATATTTCTCCCATCTGAGGTTGGCTTTTGGGTATGTCTTCAATAAACAAGCCCTTTGGACCCTCAAGCTTCTTACAGAGAACCGCCCGCATATAAAATCTCCCTGATGCAGGAAAAATTAGAATGTAAATTATCTTGGAGGAATGTCTTTCTTTCAGTATCAACTTTAGGTCTAGATCTCAATCAGTAATTCCTCATGTCGCAGAATTCACGCTCCCTACAAGATCTTTCCTCTGCCTCCACACTCAACCGTCGAGGGTATTTTATCATTGGCGCCGAGCGCATTTCAAAATCCTTGAACCTCGGAAACATCCTCAGATCGGCTCATGCCTTTGGAGCGAGTTTTACCTTTACTGTTGGGGCAACCTATAAAGCCTTAGAAGCACACGCCGATACCTCAAAATCCCAACATCATGTTCCTCACTTTAATTGGAACACGGTGGAGGATCTTATCCTTCCTCAAGGTGCAAAACTTATTGGAGTTGAAGTGGTTCCCGATGCCATTCTCCTCCCAAACTTCAAACACCCGCCGCAGGCTGCCTACGTCTTTGGTCCTGAAAAAGGATGCCTCTCTGAGGCATTACTCTCGCGTTGCGATTATGTTGTCAAAATTCCTATGAGCTTCTGTGTTAATGTCGCTATTGCAGCCGCTATTGTGATGTACGATAGAACAAAAAGTCTTTCTAATTTTTCCGCACGACCCTTCACCGAAAGTACTCCCATGCTCGATCGCGATCCTTCTCCTGAGGCGAAGTTTCCTAAGACCTCCGCATAAGACATCGAGAAAAAAACCTCTGTAGCCTTCAGCTGTTCAAGGCTTTACTCGTGAAGGGCGGCGCAAATGAATGTAAAGTGCTCCAGAGCCTCCATGCTCAACGGCGGCTTCTGTATAACTCACAACAAGAGAACGCAGATCTTGTTCGGCCAACCAAAGTGGAACATTTCTTTTTAATACACCGCGTTGAAGTTCACGCGAGAATGCTCCATGCTCCTCTTCATAACTGCGAAGGGAAGAAGTCCCTTTTCCTGTAATCACAAGTACCCAGCGTTTACCTTGTGCGTAGGAGCTCTGCAGAAATCTCTTCAGAGCACTATGGGCTTCGTGCTGACGCATCCCATGTAAATCAATGCGGGCTTCAATCGGAAAGTGGCCTTTTCGAAGTTTCCGAGCATGCTGTTTATCAAAGAGGGGAAGACTTGAAGAGGATGTCTTAGTTTGCGTGTCCTCAACTTTAACAAGAGGAGAGGAGGTAGGCTGTCTTGAAACCCGAGTGTTGGTTTCTGACTTTAAATCAGCAGAAGGGCGACTTACAGAAACAAGCTTTTTATTTTCTGGAATAAAACTTTGAGCAAGTTCTCGTGGTTGAGGTCGAGGAAGAGGTTTTACTGATCGCGTAAGTTGTGCCCAGATTTCCTCATCCTCCTCACTCAGATTTCTTTTTTTTTGAGAGTGCTTATCTTTCTTATCAATCATGCGCGTTCTCGCGTACGTAAAACAAAAAAGTTGCCTGAATGTTTTGTAATACCAGCAAGACTTCCTGCTTTATCTCCCGTTCCAAAGAAAATGTCACCCCGCTCTGGTCCTCGTATAGCAGATCCCACATCTTGACCAATCATCAGACGTCGAAAGCCTTCGCTTGAACCTTCATGGGTCCATTGTGGTACTGTAACATAAATTGGTGTCCCAATAGCATGGTAGAGAGTGTCTATCGCAAGACTTCGCCACGGCATTAAAGGAATTTCCATCGCTCCTAAAGGCGCCAATCCCTCTTCGCCCTTTAATTGACGAAAAAATATATAGGAGCGGTTTTGCTGCATGGCAGAGATACCCCGCTTTTCATCCGCTCGAAGCCAATCTTTGAGAGCTTGTAGTGACATTTGATCAGCTGGAAAAAGCCCTGCCTCGATCAGATAGCGACCGACGGAAGTATAAGGATGGCCGTTTTTACCATCATATGTAATGCGTATCTCACTCCCATCTTCTAACTGAATAAGACCTGAACCTTGAATGTGCAGAAAGAAAGCATCCACTCTATTTTCTAACCAGAGAAACTCGAGACCTTGTCCGCCAAGAGCACCATTTTCTATTTCGGCACGAGTAGAATAGGGTGTATCCCCATCTGCAGTGCGACGCGCATGTGTCAGCGCATCTCCAAAAGCCCCTCTTTCCGATTCCGCAACAAGATTGATAAGGTCAGGAGGTCTTCTCAGAATGGGGATTGCAAATCTATCAGTTCTCGTCACAGAGCCCTGAATACAGGGTTCGTAATATCCTGTTAAAAGTCCCTGACCTTGCGCGTGAAGAACCCGATGGGGAATAAAATTTTCTTCAAAAAAAAGCTTCGCACTGTCACGCGTTTTTATGCGCTCATAATTTTCAACGCACCGCAAACAGCCTGTTAAGATAGGCTGTGGTGTCTTTGGTTCTAAATTCTCTTCGCTGCGTTGAAGAAGTCGCTTGGAAGAATTGTAAAAGGCAGCAAAAGCTTCCTCATATTTCTCCCCTTGCCATCCAGGAAGCTCCTTAAACGAAACAGGGGAGAAACGAATATCTTGAAGGGACATTAATCAGAGCACACGCAAAAATGGGCTAGAATATAATCAATGCGCTTCCTGAGTAGATATTAAACGCCAGTTGGGATTGGATCTTGCACGCTCGGAAGAGATATCTCTATGAAAGGTCCAAACATCCGTAACATCTGATATTTTTTTGGGATCCCCTTCAATAAGTTCTCCAGCCTTGTTGCGAGTTGCTGTAATAAGTTGACTGACAAAGCGTACAGTCACTGAAGCCACTCCCTCACTAAGCTCTGCCTCAAGGATATCGGCTTTATTTATCCCAACAAATTTTTGCTCGACCAGCTCACCTCGTTTTTCTCGATCTACAATTGACTGAGAAAAAGCATCAAATACGTCTTCACTTAAGAGATCCTTCAACGTTTTTCTATTACCTTCGGCAAAGGCCGTAACAATAATTTCATATGCTTGTTTGGCACCAGAAATAAAACTTTCAGGGTCAAACGTAACATCCGTTTTTCGGATGTCCTCAAACCCTCTGAAAATCGTCTCGTCACCTCGTGCAAAGGAGCGCAGCTTCTCTTCAACTTCTGCACTTGAAGGAGCAGAAGAGGTCTCAAGCACTTGAGCCTCAGGTTCTCGTCTTGGAATGCTGATAACTTTATCACTAGAGCCCACACCACTTGTAGGAAGGGTCCCCCCCTGCGTGCGAACCTTGGCCTCTCTCGCAC
>JBJTOZ010000205.1:0-8934 GCA_046074825.1 Hyphomicrobium sp. | reverse complement strand
CTTAATAGGTGCACCTGTATCTAGAACCTCCTGGCCTCGGACAAGGCCTTCTGTGGAGTCCATGGCAATTGTGCGAACAGTGTTTTCGCCTAAGTGTTGCGCAACCTCAAGAACCAGACGCTGTCCTTGATTTTTAGACTCGAGTGCGTTCAGAATTTCAGGGAGATGCCCTTCAAACTGTACGTCAACAACAGCTCCCATAACTTGACGAACTTTCCCAGCTTTACTTGTCATGTACTTTTTCCTTGTTTCGGCTAAATGTTAAAGAGCTTCTGCTCCAGAGATGATTTCAATGAGTTCCTTCGTGATATTGGCTTGTCGTTGACGGTTGTACTTAATGGTGAGCTTATTGATCATATCGCCTGCGTTGCGGGTTGCATTATCCATAGCGGTCATTCTCGCCCCTTGCTCAGAGGCTGCATTTTCTAGAAAACTCCTAAAAATTTGCGTTGAGATATTCCGCTTCAAAAGAGCAGCGAGGATAACCTCTTCATCAGGTTCATAATCGTAAATCGCCTGTGAAGAAGAAGTCTTGGCATCCTTTGTGTCTTGTGTTGCTTGGGAAATTTTAGCGGGGATTAATTGAAGAGCTGTCGGCTTCTGGGCAATCACGGATTTGAATTCAGAGAAGTAGAGTGTTGCAACATCAAATTCGCCCTTATGGAAAAGACTTAAAATCTTTTGAGCGACATCTTCTGCATTTTTAAAACCGACTTGACGCACACCTTGTAAATCTAAACGCTCAATAATATTTTTTGCAAAATCGCGACGCAAATTGTCAGCCCCCTTGCGACCAACTGTCAATATTTTGACCTTTTTTCCAGCGCTCAACAATTGCTGCGCGTCAAAGCGTGCAAGCTTGCTAATATTGGAATTGAAACCTCCACATAAACCTCTCTCAGCCGTAACAACAATCAAAAGATGAACTTCATCTTTCCCTGTGCCAACAAGAAGAGGTGGACCTGAGTCTGGAGAAATCCGGCGACCTAAATTAACGAGGATATTATCCATCAGAAGAGCGTAAGGTCTAGCAGCTGTAGCTGCTTCTTGAGCGCGACGCAGCTTAGCTGCTGCCACCATCTGCATAGCCTTTGTTATTTTGCGTGTTGCCTTAACAGAGGCAATGCGATTTCTAAGATCCTTTAAACTCGGCATTAGGCCGCCTTCTCCTTTAAAACTTAGGCTGTGAAGTTTTTAGAAAACTTATCAAGGAATTGAATAAGTTTCTTTTCTGTTTCACCCGAGAGAGCTTTTTCAGCCTGTATGGAAGTCAATATGGACTTTTCATCCCGAAGCGCTGAGAGAAGTGAGTTCTCAAATTTTCCTACGGCAGGCACAGCAAGTGTGTCGAGATACCCACGGGTTCCAGAGAAGATCACACAAACCTGCTCTTCCATTTTTAAAGGGGAGAATTGAGGCTGTTTTAAAAGTTCGGTGAGACGTGCTCCGCGAGCCAAAAGCTTCTGTGTTGCGGCATCAAGATCCGAACCGAACTGAGCAAAGGCAGCCATTTCGCGATATTGAGCGAGTTCTCCTTTGATTTTGCCTGCCACTTGCTTCATTGCTTTTGTCTGCGCTGAGGAGCCTACACGAGAAACAGACAAACCGACATTCACGGCAGGACGAATTCCTTGATAGAAAAGATCTGTTTCGAGAAAGATCTGACCATCGGTGATCGAAATTACATTCGTTGGAATATAAGCAGAAACGTCGTTGGCTTGGGTTTCGATAACAGGGAGTGCTGTTAAAGAGCCCTTTCCAGCAACCTCCCCCATCTTTGCCGCACGCTCGAGCAAGCGGGAATGCAAATAGAAAACGTCGCCAGGATATGCTTCTCTTCCTGGAGGTCGACGCAACAGCAAGGACATTTGACGATAGGCAACTGCTTGCTTGGAAAGATCGTCGTAGGCGATCACAGCGTGCATACCATTGTCCCGAAAGAACTCTCCCATGGTACACCCAGTAAAGGGAGCCAAATATTGCATAGGGGCAGGGTCAGAGGCGGTCGCAGCAACAACGATCGAATATTCGAGAGCCCCGCGCTCCTCAAGAACTTTAACAAATTGTGCAACGGTCGAACGCTTTTGCCCAATCGCGACGTACACACAATAAAGTTTAGCGCTCTCATCATTGCCCGAATTGAGAGGCTTTTGGTTTAAGAATGTATCAAGGATAACAGCAGTTTTACCCGTTTGCCGATCGCCAATAATAAGTTCGCGTTGACCGCGGCCGATAGGGATTAAAGCATCAATGGCTTTCAATCCCGTCGCCATCGGTTCGTGCACCGACTTACGAGGAAGAATGCCTGGGGCCTTAACATCAACACGCATACGCCGATCTGATTTAATTGGCCCTTTTCCGTCGATGGGATTTCCGAGCGCATCAACAACGCGCCCAAGAAGTCCTTTTCCAACAGGGACGTCAACGATTGCTCCAGTTCTTTTGACCGTATCTCCTTCACGAATGTTGCGATCATCTCCAAAAAGCACAACACCCACATTGTCTGCTTCTAGGTTGAGAGCCATGCCTCTGAGGCCGCCGGGGAACTCCACCATTTCGCCAGCCTGCACATTATCGAGGCCATACACACGTGCAATTCCATCGCCAACGGAGAGAACCTGACCGATTTCGGAAACTTGGGCTTCTTTCCCAAAATTTTTAATTTGTTCCTTTAAGATCGAAGTAATTTCTGCGGCTCGGATTTCCATGTGCCTTCACCTCTTCCCTTGTTATTTTTGACTTTTAAATTTTCTCAAACTTTATTCTTAAGACCTCTACATTTTTTTTACTTTTTCTCATTATTAAAGAGCTCTACTCCTCATGATGTCTAACCTTGAGGGTGTTGAATAGACCATATTTTTATCATCTTTTTTTTCTCAAAACACACCCTTGTAATCAGGCATTACCTTTTAAGGCTAACTTTAAATTATTAAGCTTCGTCTTCAAGGAACTATCAATCATGCGGCTGCCGAGTTTTACAATAAGCCCACCAAGAATAGACATGTTCACTTTTTGAACAAGCTTAATTTCTTTTCCAAGATGGGTGCTTAGGGCTTTTCGCAATTCAGCAACTTGTGGATCTGAAAGAGCAAGAGCGGATGTAACCTCTGCCACAACTTCCCCACGCGCCTTAGCAGCTATAGCGTGAAAAGCATTTACAATATCGAGCGCAACAAACAAACGACGATTTTTAGCAAGCAATTTGAAGAAATTTAAAGTGAGTGGTTGAATGCCAATTTTTGAGAGAACGGATGTTAAAGCATTGCTCTGCTCATCGGCTGCGATCACAGGGCTTTTTATCATTCTAAAAAAATCAGTGCTTTCCGAGCACACAGCACTAAATTTCGTAAGATCTTTTTCGACTTCAGAAACGCTTCGTGCTTCTTCTGCTAAATCATAAAGTGCGGCTGCATATCGCCCAGCCACACCTGCCATTAAAGGTTCATCACTTGCCACGTTGGACGCTCATAAAGTGAGGGGTCAATAAGATCAACTATGAAGAGGATTGATTTGAGATAAGGTCCATAGCAAAAGAGCTCGAGGCTCATAAACCTTAAACTTTCGATTTCCCCTCTTCTATCAAGAAAGTCCTCTATCACGCCCCTGTTCATGCATCAACACCCGCCACGTCGCGCCAATGACGCAGAAGTTTTCTTAGTAAATTCAATGGAATTTAAGGGGAAGGGTTCATTCTCATGTCTTCTTCTATCCCCGTATCGTTTCTTTTAAAAACCCACAAACAGATTGAGAAGAAGAAAGATCCCTCTTCTTGGAAAGCTGACCGCAGCAAAAACCTAAAAGAATTAACAAGAATGCAGACTGACATGTTGAAAAATTACAAAAAGTTGTAGGGATCGACATCAATAGTCACACGCAGATCAGGGCCAGCTTCAGGAGCTGCCTCAAGCCAGGTCCTTAAATAATTCTGGATATCGGTTTCACGAGAGGTCTTGACAAGAAGCCTCCATCGATACCGTCCCCTGACCAAAAAGATTGGAGCCTCTGCAGGACCTAAAACTTTTATATTTTGAGACAAAGGAGCTCGACGAACAAATTCTCGTGCGTAGATTTCTCCCTTCTCTTTATCCCGAGTAGAGAGGATAATAGATGCCAAACGACCAAAGGGAGGCAGCACTCCGCGTTGGCGAACTTCAATTTCTCGAGTTAAAAACTCTTCACGCTCTCCAGAGAGTATCGCTTGCATTACGGGATGTTCTGTCAAATGTGTCTGAATAAAACCTTGACCATCCCCAAAGGTGCGACCTGCTCGCCCTGTGACCTGATTTAAAAGCTGAAAGGTTCTCTCTCCTGCCCTTGGGTCAACCCCAAGAGCTAATCCAAGATCTCCATCAACAACCCCTACAAGACCGAGATGAGGAAAGTTATGCCCCTTTGCAACAATTTGGGTCCCAATAATAATATCAATACTGCCTTCTTCGATTTTTTGGATAATAGCTCTCATTTCGCTTAAGCTAGAAATAACATCTGAGGATAAGATAGCGATCCGTGCCTGAGGAAAACGTTCACCTACTTCTTCAGCAACGCGTTCAACTCCAGGGCCGCATGCCACTAGCGCATCTACTTCCCCACATTTGGTGCATTTATCGGGTATCGGCATAAAGAAGCCACAGTGGTGACAAATCACACGATTTTTAAATCGATGTTCAACAAGCCATGCTGTGCACTGAGGACATTCAAATCGATGTCCACATTTTCTACACAACGTGAGAGGGGCGTATCCCCTACGATTGAGAAAAAGCAAGGACTGTTTCCCTTTTGCGAGACAATCCTGAACGGCAGCAACCAAACGTGGGGAAAGCCACCGCCCTTTCTCCGGTGGCTCTTTTCTTAAATCAATTGGTGTAATGTGAGGAAGGGCCACTCCACCGTACCGACTTTTTAACATCACATGTCGATACCGCCCATTTCTTGCATTCACATGACTCTCAAGCGAAGGCGTTGCAGAAGCGAGAATAATTGGAAATTGACCAATTCGAGCACGCACGACCCCCATATCTCTGGCCTGATAGTGGACGCGATCATCTTGCTTGTAGGAAGCATCATGCTCTTCATCGACAACAATCAAAGCTAAATTGGAAAAAGGTAGGAAGAGAGCAGAACGTGCGCCCACAACAACACGTGCCTCTCCCTTTGCTGTTGCTGTCCAAATTCTTCCTCTCTCAAAATCGCTTAGCGCTGAATGCCATTCTACTGGAACAACACCAAATCTTTTTCGGAAACGCTCGAGGAATTGTGAAGTCAAGGCGATTTCAGGAAGCATAATAAGAGCTTGCCCACCCCTTTCTAAACAGCGAGCGACTGCTTCAAAATAGACTTCTGTTTTTCCCGATCCTGTTACACCATCTAGCAAGGTGACAGAAAAATTCTGAGCTTCGACAGCAGCAGTAATGACCTCCACTGCTTCGGCTTGACTTTCCGTAAAGGTGGGAGAGTGATTGTGAGGGTTGGGAACGGGAAAAGTTTTGGGAGGGAGAGCTACTTCTACAAAAACTCCAGACGAAATAAGCCCCTCAATAACTGCAGAAGAGCAATTCGACTGTTTTGCCAATTCAGATTTAGACCGAATTACCCCGTCCTTGCTGACCTCAATGGCTCTCAATCGTGCTGGGGTCAACCGAAGAGAAGAGGAATTATTTTTAGAAAGACACAAACCTTTATGTAATTTTGGCGGTTCAAAAGCCGCAGAGGCACTCATCATCATCCGCAAGACCATTCCGAGCGGGCTCAGGGTATATCGGGCGACCCATTCCGCGAAACGCAGGCAAACATCCGCTAAAAGAGGAACGTCCAGGCGGTCTATAAGGGGCTTCATTTTCTTGGGATCGAGGCTCTTCTCCGATCCTCCCCCTTGCGCCTTATCCCACACAACCCCAATGCGGGTTTGAGGTCCAAAGGGGACCAAAACAAAGGTGCCGGCCTCAACACTGATGCCATTGGGGACCAAGTAGTCATAGGTTTGATCAATGGCAACAGGCAATAAGACCGGCACTGGAACGTTATTCATCGGTCCGCTGCCTTCGTTAGGCCTGGGCAAATTTTCTAAAACGTCAACCAAGTCTTTACAAACTCTGTTCAAAAGAGACTATGTACCAAATACAAAAACTTTTATCATGAAGGATAATGACAACTCGGTCGCGTTCGTCCAAGGAGAAAAAAAATGAAATTCTTTATTGATACTGCCGATGTGGCCGAGATTAAGGAACTCGCTGCGAGTGGATTGCTCGATGGTGTCACAACCAACCCTAGCCTGATTGCCAAAACAGGACGAGACTTCAAACAGGTGATCGCAGAAATCTGCACTATTATTTCAGGTCCTGTCTCTGCAGAAGTTGCAGCCCTTGATTATGATGGAATGATAAAAGAGGGCCGCATTTTAGCAAAAATTGCAAAAAATGTCACAATCAAAGTCCCTCTTACTCTGGAAGGTCTTAAAGCTTGTAGGACACTCACTTCTGAAGGAACGAGTGTGAATGTAACTCTCTGTTTCTCGACAAATCAGGCTCTTCTTGCAGCAAAGGCTGGAGCAACCTTTGTTTCCCCCTTTATCGGGCGTCTTGATGATATTGGTCTCAATGGTATGCAGCTGATTGAAGAAATTCGTAGAGTCTATAACAACTATCCAGACTTAAAAACCAAAATACTGGCGGCCTCAATCAGAACAGTCAATCACGTTAAGGAAGCAGCCCTTGCGGGTGCGGACATAGCGACTATTCCAGCAAGCATACTTAAATCTCTGGTTAAACATCCTTTGACTGATGCAGGCATCGCGACTTTTTTAGCTGATTGGAAAAAGACCAACCAATCCATTCTTTAAAAAAATCTATCCTAAACAAAAACAAAAAAGGCCCGCAAACAGTGCGGGCCTTTAATGATTGAAAGAAAAAATTAAACAGCCTCTTTCAGCTCCTTAGCAGCGCGGAAGGCAACTTTCTTGGAGGCTTTAATTTTGATTTGCTCTCCAGTTGCAGGATTGCGGCCCATGCGTGCAGGACGCTTTCTAACGACAAGAACTCCCAGACCTGCTATGCGAATACGATCACCTTTTTTCAGATGCTTGGTGAGCAATTCCACGAGATCTTCAAGCAGAGTAATCGCCTGCTTTTTGGGTAATTCTGTGTGTTTCTCTGCCAAAGACATACCAAGATGGCGGAGTGTGACGGTATTAACTTTCGGCCCAGCTGGTTTAGCCATAGTGATGATACCCCTCTATAGAATGTTCTAAAAAAACGAACTCTACCCGACTGCCTAAGGCACAACTTCAATTAGCAAGATCACTCACTCACTGAAAGTTGGACTAGAAATCAAATGATGCTTGCGCAATCAACGAGATTTATAATCATTGATTAGTTCGTTGGAGGGGGAAAGTAATGAGATCAGAAGCTTTTGCAATGTTGAAAGTTGCAAATCTTGCAGAAAACCCCCAGAAAAAGCTCTTTTCTTCGCTTTTGTTGCAAGAAAACCTGTTTAAATAAAGGGATAATCGACATATCCATCTCGCCCGCCTGAGTAAAAAGTGTCAGGATTTGGCTTATTTAAGGGCGATTTCTTAGCAATCCTTCTGGGCAAATCTGGGTTTGCTATAAAAAGTTGCCCGAAAGCAACCGCATCGGCTTCCCCACACATGAGCGTCTCTTGAGCCGTTTGCGGAGTAAAACGTTCGTTTGCAATATAGGTGCCTGTAAAAAGTTTTCTGAGAGAAGGCCCAATCCGATTTTCTCCCAATGCTTCGCGCACACATAGAAAAGCAAGTTTTCTTTTTGAAGCTTCGCGCGCAACATAAGAAAATGTTTGCAAGGGATCTTCATCTCCCATGTCATGAGCATCTCCACGTGGGGCTAAGTGCAGACCCACGCGCATTGCACCCCAAACATCCACAACTGCATCCACGACTTCCAACATAAAACGAGCTCGTTTTTCTAGAGTTCCACCATAATCGTCGCTGCGTTGGTTCGTTTTTGTTTGAAGAAATTGATCCAAAAGGTACCCATTGGCGCCGTGAATTTCAACACCATCAAACCCTGCGCTCTGGGCATTTTGTGCAGCTTTGCGAAAAGTTGTAATGAGAGATGGGATTTCCTCAACCTTGAGAGCGCGTGGTGTTACAAAATTCTTTTGTGGTCGAACAAGAGAAACAGTACCACTTGGAGCAACAGCACTTGGAGCAATTGGTAATGAGCCATTCAAGTACAGAGGATCTGAAACGCGACCGACGTGCCAAAGTTGCAAAAGAATGCGCCCGCCTGCTTTGTGAACGGCTTCTGTAATTCTGCTCCACCCATTTATCTGTGCATCCGACCATATGCCTGGTGTATCAGGATATCCAACACCCATTGGATCTACAGATGTTGCCTCTGAAAGAATCATTCCTGCTGAAGCGCGCTGAACATAATATTCCCTCATTAAATCATTTGGCACTCTTCCCTCGCTCGAACGACAACGCGTGAGGGGCGCCATGATGATTCTATTGGGAAGGGAAAGAGCCCCTACAGATATAGGATCCATTAAATTAGGCATGGTCTGAGACATATATTGAGATAAAAAAAGAGCTCAAGGAAACTTTTTCTATATTGAATGGGCGAAGTGTCTCGCTCGTTTACGGTTTGTTAACGAAGAGCGGGTGACGTTCAAGAATGAGTAACATCACTTTTTAAAAAAGATGACAAAAAAATTAAATCCGATTGAGATGGAGAAAAATTCTTCATCCCCCTACGCCAAAGATCTTCAGAAAATTTTTGAGGCTTGGATCGATGAACTCCAGCATAATGAAAATCGTTCGCCCAAAACTCTCTCTGCCTATGCGCGCGATCTTTCTCAATTTCTTTCATTTATGAAAACATCATTAGGCCGCCCCCCGCGCCTAGAAGACCTCAAGAAAAGTGAGTTGAGAATATTTCGAGGTTTTATGGCGCACCG
>JBJTOZ010000204.1:0-13082 GCA_046074825.1 Hyphomicrobium sp. | reverse complement strand
TCAGCAGGCTTTTGGCTACACAGAAGAAAGTTTAAAGTTTTTGTTGACCCCTATGGCTTCCAAAGGAGAAGAAGCAGTCGGATCGATGGGAAATGATACCCCAATATCCGCACTTTCCTCAAAGTCCAAGCTTTTGCATACCTACTTCAAGCAGAATTTTGCTCAGGTTACGAATCCACCAATAGATTCTATCCGTGAAGAAATTGTTATGAGTCTCGTTTCTTTTATTGGACCTCGGCCCAATATTTTGGATCTTGAAGGCACTTCGAAACTTAAACGACTTGAAGCGACACAACCAATTTTGACGAATGAAGATTTGGA
The DNA here is from genome assembly GCA_046074825.1 of Hyphomicrobium sp. Classification (GTDB taxonomy): domain Bacteria; phylum Pseudomonadota; class Alphaproteobacteria; order Rhizobiales; family Hyphomicrobiaceae; genus JAGVSR01. Next base: position 12,761 of record JBJTOZ010000204.1, on the reverse strand, counting down.
GCGGATACGAGCGATTGGCGAAGTAAAAGACAATCACTTTAATTGTATTACAATCGATATAACGTATCTGTCTGAAAAATCTGTCGAGGGTATGGGGCCAGCACTGGACGTCGTTTGCGCAGAGGCCGAAGAGGGTGTTAGATCAAGTGAATTTAATATAATTATTTTATCTGATCGCGCATGCGGACCAGATCGGATAGCAATTCCATCTCTTTTAGCAACTTCGGCTGTTCATCATCATCTTATTAAACAAGGTTTGAGAACACGTGTTGGTCTTGTTGTTGAAACTGGTGAAGCCCATGAAATCAATCAATTCTGTACTTTAGCAGGATACGGAGCAGAGGCTATAAATCCTTACCTTGCCTTTGAAACATTAAACTCCATGCTTCCTGACCTAGGTATTAGTCTCTCAAAAGAGGAAATACACAAAAAATATATTAAGGCAGTTGGAAAAGGTTTGCTTAAAGTGATGGCAAAGATGGGGATCTCCACTTACCAATCCTATTGTGGCGCCCAGATATTTGATGCTGTAGGATTACGCTCTTCCTTTGTCGATAGATATTTTACAGGTACCCATACTCAAATTGAGGGCGTTGGTTTACGTGAGATCGCAAGAGAAACTGTAGAACGACACAAATTAGCGTTTAGTGATTTTCCTATTCTTAGGAACGCCCTAGATGTTGGCGGCGAATACGCTTTCCGAATAAGAGGTGAAGTTCACGCGTGGAGACCAGATACCGTCGCAGATTTACAGCATGCAGTGCGTGGGACAGCTGTTGAGCAAGCAATTTCTGGACAGATACCTGACAAGTACAGAAGTTTTTCTAAAAGTATTAATGATCAAGCTGAGCAACTTTTTACATTGCGAGGCCTTTTTAGAATCCGATTAGCTGAGGAATGTGCTAGAAAAAAAATTCCTCTTCATGAAGTTGAGGAAGCTAAAGAAATTGTAAAGCGTTTCTCAACGGGAGCTATGAGTTTTGGTTCTATAAGCCGTGAGGCACATACGACACTCGCAATAGCAATGAATCGTATTGGTGGAAAATCAAATACTGGCGAAGGTGGAGAAGAGGCTGATCGCTACAAGCCAATGCCAAATGGGGATAGCATGCGCTCAGCAATCAAACAGGTTGCATCTGGTCGGTTCGGAGTGACGACGGAATATTTAATTAATTCTGATATGATGCAGATTAAAATGGCTCAAGGAGCAAAGCCAGGAGAAGGGGGGCAATTACCTGGACATAAGGTTGATGCCATTATTGCTAAAGTGCGCCACTCTACCCCCGGTGTTGGTCTTATTTCACCACCACCTCACCATGATATCTACTCAATTGAAGATTTAGCACAACTTATATTTGATTTAAAAAATGTAAATCCAAGTGGAAAAGTCTCGGTAAAACTTGTCTCTGAGATAGGTGTTGGAACAGTTGCTGCGGGTGTTGCAAAGGCTCGAGCTGATCATGTGACAATATCAGGGTTTGAAGGAGGGACCGGCGCGTCACCTTTAACATCTATTAAACATGCTGGATCACCTTGGGAAATTGGACTTGCAGAAACGCAACAAACGCTCGTTTCTAATCGTCTTCGAGGCCGTATTTCAGTTCAAGTGGACGGAGGCCTGAGAACTGGTCGCGACGTGGTAATTGGTGCTCTACTTGGAGCAGATGAGTTCGGTTTTGCGACAGCCCCACTCATTGCAGCAGGATGTATTATGATGAGAAAATGCCATCTTAATACCTGTCCTGTGGGTGTCGCGACTCAAGACCCATTGCTACGCGCGCGCTTTCAAGGAAAGCCTGAGCATGTAATAAATTATTTCTTTTTTGTAGCTGAGGAGGTCCGAGAGATTATGGCATCGCTTGGGTTTCGTAAATTTGATGAAATGATAGGCGAAACAGATCTGCTTGATAAAGATCGTGCAATTGAACATTGGAAAGCAAGAGGGCTTGATTTTACAAACCTATTTTATAAACCGGACCTACCCAAAACTGTTTCTATTCGAAACTGCGAAACACAGAATCACGGTTTGGAGAAGGTTTTAGATATCAAACTTATCGAAATGTCACGTTTGGCTTTGGAAAATAAAAAATCAGTCAAAGTGGAATTAGAAATTCATAATGTAAATCGTTCAACTGGTGCAATGCTTTCTGGTGCGATTGCAAAAAAATTTGGTCATGAAGGATTGCCCGAAGATACTATTTGGTTCACTTTTGCAGGAACTGCAGGTCAGTCGTTTGGTGCTTGGGGTGCTCGCGGTCTCACACTTGATTTAATCGGAGAGGCAAACGATTATGTTGGTAAAGGACTTTCTGGAGCTAAGATTATAGTTCGTCCTCATCCATCCTCAGGTATTGTTCCTGAAGAAAGCATGATTGTTGGAAATACGGTTCTCTACGGTGCCATTCAGGGAGAATGTTACTTCAGAGGTATGGCTGGTGAGCGCTTTGCAGTACGAAACTCAGGGGCGGTGGCTGTTGTTGAGGGAACCGGTGATCATGGATGTGAGTATATGACTGGAGGTTGTGTTGTTGTTATTGGCCCAACGGGACGGAATTTTGCTGCAGGCATGTCTGGAGGTGTTGCATATGTACTGGACGAAAGTGGAGTTTTTGAAAGTCGTCTAAACAAAGAAATGGTTGAGATAGAGCCCATAAAGAGCGATCCAGAAACACTAAAGAGTCTCTCCATTTTTGGAGAGAGTTCTCCAGTGGCTCTAAATTCCGTAATGCAGGATATGCGTTTCCAGGATGCTGAAAGATTACATGCTTTGCTAATACGCCACGCTCACTACACCAATTCGCGTCATGCACGTAAGATACTTGGTGATTTTCCAAATTACTTAGCGAAGTTTAAAAAAGTTATGCCACTAGAGTATCGACGGGCTTTGACTGATTTAGCAAAGCAACTTTCCACTAGTACAACCTCACAAATACAGGCATAAATTCAAGAATTTGACTGCAGAGCTTAAATTTAAGATAAAAAACAATGGGTAAGACAACTGGTTTCATAGAGTTTGAGCGGGTAGATCGGAAATATGAACCGGTTGAAAGTCGTATTAAACATTGGCACGAATTCATATTGCCACTTTCTGATAGTGAAGTTAAAACACAAGCCTCTAGATGTATGGATTGTGGTATTCCGTATTGTCACAACGGCTGTCCTGTAAATAATCAGATTCCTGACTGGAATGATTTGATTTACCAAGGGCAGTGGAAAGAAGCTTCTTTAAATCTACATTCAACAAATAATTTTCCTGAGATTACTGGACGAGTATGTCCTGCGCCATGTGAAGCTTCATGTACACTAAATATTGAAGATAAGCCTGTTACGATTAAAACAATAGAATGCATGATTGCCGACCGTGCATGGAGTGAAGGTTGGATAGCTCCAGAAACATCTGAGAGAAAAACGGGAAAATCAATTGGAATTATTGGTTCAGGCCCAACTGGACTTGCAGCTGCCCAGCAACTGGCTAGAGCCGGACATGAAGTAATCGTCTACGAAAAAAATTCAAGACCTGGAGGTTTACTCGTATATGGTATTCCAGATTTTAAACTTGAGAAAAAAATCATTCAAAGACGAATTAGACAATTAGAAAGTGAGGGGGTTAAGTTTGAATGCGGAGTACATGTCGGCATAGATGTAAAAACTAGTGATCTTGAAAGGCGACACTCCGCATTGTTGTTGGCTATGGGCTCGGAAAAGCCTTTTGATTTTTTTTCATCCTCGTCAGGGAGAGATCTAAAAGGAATTCACTTCGCTATGGATTTCCTCCCACAACAAAACAGCCGAAATTATGGAGAAGCCATAATGAAAGGTCGGAGTGAAATTTCTGCAAAAAACAAAGATGTTGTTGTTATTGGTGGAGGAGATACAGGTTCTGATTGCATCGGGACATCATTTCGTCAGGGTGCAAAAAGTGTTACTCAATTTGAGATTATGCCTAAACCTCCAGAAAAAGAAAACAAAGCACTTTCTTGGCCAAATTGGCCCATAAAACTTCGTGTGTCTTCTTCCCAAGCAGAGGGCTGCTTATCAAAGTTTTCTATATCAACAACAGGTTTTTCAGGAGAAAACGGGCAAATTAAAAACCTTCATTATGTGGGTGTTGACGATAAAATGAAACCTATACCTGGTACGGAAGGTGCTTTAAAAGCTGATTTGGTCCTCTTAGCTATGGGTTTCTCTGGGCCTATTGAAACAGACGTTATTCAAGAACTAGGTTTAAAAATTGTGAACCGCGGTAGATTTAGAGGTCTTGATGCTAATGAGCGAGATTATAAACTAGCAGGCTATCGTAATGTCTATGCGGCTGGAGATGTGCGTCGAGGTCAAAGTCTTGTCGTTTGGGCTATTCGTGAAGGTCGACAGGCAGCACATGCAATAGATAAAGAACTGATGGGCCAATCGATATTACCCCTTTAAAATTATATTCTAATAATTACTAAAGCTTTAGTAAAAACGAATTTATATGCTCAATCCTTTAGATTTAAAATTTTATAAGATTTTGAGGTTTTGAAGAATAGGATTTTTAATATAATATTTTTTTAATTAGGAAGTAATCTCAGGAATAATAAGAGGATTTAATGAATACTCCATTAGAAATTACTTTCAAAGGTTTAGATAAAAGTCTTTCTATTGAAGAAAAAATCCAGGAAAAAGTTATAAAATTGGAAAAAATTTATTCGAGAATTACTCACTGTCGCGTTGTTGTTGCAGCCCCAAACAAGCATGCTCATAAGGGTAAATCCTACGAAATCAAAATTGATATTGGCATTCCAGACCATAAACCTCTCATTTTAAAACACGAATCAGAAGTTGGAAATGCACAAGGGGATCTACTCATAGCTTTAAGGGACGCCTTCGAAATTGCAAAACGACGACTTGACGAAATTGCAAAACGCGTCAAGACGAGTGCCAGATCAGAGCGAGGGCGCAGACGCCCTTTAAAACCAAGTCAATAGAAAGGGAATGCAGTAATCTCTTATTTCTACAATTTAAGATGTCTAGTAATATATATACTTACTTTGTCTACTTTCTCAGTAAATCGATTGCATACTATCTTTATTGCATTTTTGAAATAGTTATTACTAATCAGATATGGGCCAGCGAAGGTCATCCCCTCGACCTTCTTTGGGTGAAAGGCGCTCACCTTTTATTAGAAGTTTGTAAAAAGATGCTTGTGACGGAGAAAACTTTTTATATTGAACATCATTTAGTTCAGTTGATGGTAAAGTTATTGTACTAAATGCAATCATCCCATCGCTGAGGGATGTAAAAAGTTTTTCATTAATCGCTCTCTGTTTTTTATCACTTTCCTTCTTAGAAACTAAAGAAACAATGCTAGAAGACAAGGATGGCCTTATAATATCTATGGCGGTTGAGTCATCCCGGCCTGATTTGTTATTCAATTTGAGATAGATTTTTTCATTATCAGCGGCAATATCTTCCCCTAAAAATTTTTTCTGAGTAAAATCTTGATAAGACAGAAAATTGGATGATTGCGTATCTTCCATATCTTTATTTTTAATGGATGGCCTGTCAGGATTGATATTGATTTGCTCGGTTTCGTTGCCAGCAAGAGGCTCTAATTTAAGTGTCTGGGCTTCCTTAATATCTCTACGAAGTTCCCTCTCAATCAAACTAGCTAACATTAGGTTTCCTGCTTTAGTGAATCTCTGCTCATCTGTTTCTCTTATTTTTATAATTTTCCCATTTAGATCTGGTCCCCATGCATTGTAATTTCCAGTATCATCAAGAAAATTAGCGTATGTATCTATATATTTCATGCCATTAACATAGGTGCTCTCGCGAAATATATCGTTTATTGCTTTGACATATTCATTAACTTCAGGATTAGAAAAAGAAGGCATTCCCACCACATAAACTGCAATTTTTTCTTGTTTGAAAATTTTGAGAAATTTATCTAGTTTTTTTTTGTATTCATAGCGCCACTCTAGGGAGCCAATATTCAGACGCTTACCTGATGCGTCCCGAATATTGATGCGATCAGAAGCACCCATCATAATTAAAACAATATTTGGCTTCTCATTCTTTAGAAACTCGTAAAGCGAGTTTAATTTTTCTTCTCCACTATTCCGAATTAATCCTATTAAGGAGAAGTACCTAGGGCTAATTTGAAGATTATTTTCGTTTGTGTTTTTTTTTGTAATTCCTTCATGAAGGCCTTCTGCAAAATCATCCCCCATTACAACAAGATCATATATACCATTCTTAGGAAATGCGGTTAAAAAATCTGCACCAAAACTGTCTTCTTCGGCATAACCAAAGGTTGCTTGACCGATTAGAAATGAAAGGATAAGGAAAACAAAGGTCCGAATTTTTTTCATAAGTATAAAATTACAAATCCCACTCTTATTAAATACGAATAAAATTTCCTGAAAAACTTTTATATTATATAAAAAATCTTTATTTGTACTTTTATTTACTTGCAGTTTTTTGCAGTTGATTGAATAATTCTTTGGTGGGCCAGCAATCTACTTTTAACCCTTTTTGGGACTGATAAATACCAATCAGCATGCGCGTATTTGATCCGATCTTTCCATCAATTTTGTCCACATTGTACCCGCTATTCTTTAGCATAATCTGAATTTCTTTAATCTCCTTATTGCGTTGGGTGGCGGTGTTTAGGAAAGGTCTTATAAAATCTCCTCCACCAGAAATTCGATCGGCTAAGTGACCTACAAACACTGCATATAGATCTGAAGTATTATATCTTCGTAAAACCTTAAAATTTTCAAATACCAAAAATGAAGGTCCGTATGCTCCACCAGGGCTCATAAGGTAGGCCTCGGAGTTTATTATTGAGTTTGACCACTCCCGCTTATCCGCGCGCTTAAAATCGAGTTTAATCCAACTAGATATAAGGCGAGATTGTAGAGGCCCTTCCAAGCTACAGTCCAATTTATCAGGTATACTTACTTCGTATCCCCATGGAAGATTTCTAATCCATCCTTTCCCCCTAAGTTGCGCTGCAGCCGAGGCTAAAGCGTCGGGTATTGAGTTGAAAATGTCTTTTTTTCCATCGCCATCAATATCACGAGCAAATTGAAAATATTCAGAAGGCATGAATTGTGTAAGACCAACGGCTCCAGCCCATGATGACTTAAATTCTGATCGTGGAATGCCAGATTGGATCATTTTTAAGGCTTCTATAAGCTCATTCTGGAAAAAATCCTTCCTTCTGCCAGTCCAAGCCAGTGTTGCAAGAACTTCAATTGCATCGTACGGCAACTTATGCTTTCCGAAAGCAGTTTCTCTACCCCAAATAGCCAAAATAATAGATCTATCTACCCCATATTCTTGCTCAATCATTTCAAGAGAATTTTTATATTTTTGTGCGAAAATTCGGCCCTGAGAGGCAAGGCTCTCTAGATATGATTTATTGAGGTACTCACCTGGAGGTTTAGTAAACTCAGCCTGACCGCGAGCTCCATCATTTTTTTGATCAGGTAAATCAAGATCTGGAATTTTGAAATTTGGTCTCAGATCTCTTAGCGTTCTATCAAATGTTTCTCTTGAGATACCTGCTGCTCTTGCTTGAGGCCATAAGGAGACAACCCATAGATTAAATTCGAGACGCTGTTCTTCAGCATGAATTAGATTTGGGGTGAAGGTCGCAGACAGAACAAATATAGATAAAAACAACGATGATAATAGCTGAGTAGTGTTAAAAGGGCCGATCTTTAAAAGTTCAGTAAACATAGGATATTATAGTCCCTTAATGAGCTTTTTGATTATGTCTCTCTCATTACAGCATACAAATCTGTATAAAAAAAAGCTTTTATTAAGCATCTGTATGTTCAAAAAAATGGACAATAAGAAATAGTAGATTTTTTGTTGCACAAATACATCTGGATGAAATCGAGTTTTTCTTGATGCAACATGACCTTCCTAATAATTTATGACTACTCAATTCATGATTTATTTTCAGTTGTATCATTGAAAAAATAGTGGGGGAATTAAGTATGGCTAATCTTCATGGGGCAGCAAAAAAACAATTACGTCAACTAATTGAGCAAATTGAACGTCTTGATGAAGAAAAAAAAGTTTTAGCCTCTGATATTCGTGACAAATACATTGAGGCTAAAAGTTTGGGGTTTGACGCAAAGGCCATGCGCCAGATTGTGCGTTTAAGAAAAAAAAGCCAACAAGAGCGTCAGGAAGAAGAAAGCATTCTTGAAGTATATTTGCATGCACTTGGCATGATTAACGAATATTCAAATAACGAAAGTCAGTTTGAAGCCGCTGAATAACAAATGCCTTTCTATTTGTATTCATATCAATAAGTATACATTATTATCCAGCTATATAGTTGATATATTTCCAGAACGTCATTCATAGTGTGATTTTTTATTATACCTTTACTCAAGGGAGAAATGTTTTCTATTGAGAGTAGAGCCTTAAAATCATGCCTCTAGATTTTTATTAGTTATTCTTAATTCTTAATATTCTTTTCTTTATGTCATAAAGCATTTGAAATCTTAAAAAAAAACACTTTATAATGTTTTGTTATTATGGGCTCATGTTGCCATAATTTCTCTGATATCCAACGTGTGAGAGTGCTTTTGCCAGTAACATTAAAGCAGCTTAGATATTTTGATGCTCTTTCGAGAGAATTACATTTTGGGCGTGCTGCGGAAATTTGCGCTGTGACCCAGCCAGCAATGTCCATGCAAATAAGTGAGCTAGAACAAGAGCTTGGTCTTGCGTTAGTAGAACGTACTCGCACTGGTATAATGCTAACTGCAGAGGGAGAAGAGATCGCTCGAAGAATATCAAGGATACTTGGAGATGTTAGAGAACTGGTATCATTCGCTCATCATTCAAATCGAATGCTGACTGGTATTTTGCATTTGGGTGTTATTCCCTCCATAGCACCTTATATATTACCTCCTCTTCTTCCCCTATTAAAAAAAGAATACCCTGAACTTGAGCTTTATATGAGGGAGACACAGACGCTTCATTTGGTTAATGAACTTCTTGAGGGAAAACTTGATGTTCTTCTTCTAGCTTTGCCAATTAATCATCAGGATTTGGAAGAATTCAGGCTCTTCAATGATACATTTCTTTTGGCACTATCAAAAAACCGAAAAATTTCTGGCCGCGTGCGAGCTACTAAGGAAATGATTGAGAATGAAAAACTTCTTCTCTTAGAAGAAGGACATTGTCTAAGAGATCAAGCATTAGCATATTGCGACCTCAAGCAAGTTGATGCTGTTAACACTTTTGGAGCTTCTAGCCTTAGTACAATTGTAGAAATGGTAGCAGCTGATCTTGGTGTTACGCTTCTTCCCGAGATGTCTTTAGCGATGGAGCAAAGAGGTCGATCGCTGACCCTTATGCGGCTTGCAGATCCAGAGCCTTCACGCACTATCGGTTTGGTATGGCGATCAAGTTCTCCAAGAAAAGAGGACTACAAAGAATTTGGAAGATTAGTTCTTGAGGCATGGGAAAAGGGCCCACAAATGTTCGCCAAATTACGTCATAGTTCAATGAATTGAGAAAATGATTTTAGTCATTAGACGTAGTAACGACCCTCTTTAAGAAACCATAAGATTTTAAGAAATCCTCCTCAGTTTCAGAATCTACCATGGAAAGATCGACGACTTTACCAGTAAATTTTTGGGAATAAAGTAGTACAGCGGTTTGTATGCCAGGTCGAAATCGCATCGGAAGCAAGTACCCTTCTGCATCAATCATTTCGAGAGTTTTATGAATATTCGGATGTAAGAGACCAACTAAAGCTGGATCGTCAGGTGACGGGGTGCTTGTCATCAAAGGGAGAATTGGAAAAGGTTGATAAGTAAGTTCATCAGGATGATCCTCATCAAAGGGCGGAGATCCGGCCCATGTATCCGTACTTAAGTTGCCTGAGGGTACGTATTTAGCATGTGAAATAATTGAATTCTTAGTACTATCTTTTCTGGATATTTTTACGGGTTGAGATACCAAAGAATTAAATGACAATTTGTTTTCCTTATCATTTTTTGTGAGGATGTTAGTTGCTTCTCCTTTTTGATTGGATACTAAGCGTGGTTTTCTTTTTAAACGAGGTTCCTCTTGGTGAGAGGATGGGTCGAGTAAGTTTACTAAGGCTGTGAGTTTGTTTCTATCCTCGTTTGTAGGTCCAAGTGAGAAATGTGAGGATCTCTCAACGAGCTTCGGTTCGCGTAGTAACTGCGGGATAAAGTCTCTATTTTGATCTCTTACTTTTTTTCCATATAATTTTTCATGAAATTCCCTTTTTGAGACCACAGCATCTCCTTGTGTGTTCTCAATAGTATCTAAGGTAACGAATTGTGGAAATTCATTAGATGCAATATTTAATCGATTGTTACCTGGTTCAAGCTTATCAAAAAATTGAGCCACTTGTAGAGCTAGCTGTGGTTGTCTTTTCTTTGCTTCAAAAAAGTCCCCAGGTTTCAGCATAAGACCTTCTGCTGAAAAATACTTAGAATGCCCTCTTGGAAATAATAACGCCAGTTCATCATGAGGCATTCTTGGCCAACTTCGCACCTGACCTGTGTCTATATGAACGAAGGGAATTGCCGATGTGGGATAGTAACCCACTCCCCCGACTTCTTTAATCATAGCTGAATAACGTAGACGCCGAATAGGGACGTCTGGGAATGCTAAATCGATAGCTTTTCCATTTATATGTTGGCTGTTAGAAGCTTGTCCTCCTCCCATACTTCTTAACATATCATTCGTTTCTCGAGCTCGATATCCGCAAATAACATAAATAGGCATAAGTGATCCAAGCTCCGCATGCATTTCCCACGCAATATCTATAGCTTTTGGATCAATTTCAATTGCCTCATTTTTTCGCCAGTCTCTTAAAAGCCAATTTAATTTTTTTAGAGCTTCAGGAATATATTTGCCGTTCTTCTTATAAACAATCCTAAGCTCCTCTTTAGTGTGAATATGAAATAAAGAGATAATTCTTATTTCGCCTGAAGCATCTACCACGCCAATCATGGAGATTGTTGAAACGAAGAATAGCAGGGCAATTACAGCCTTAAATTTCGTAAATCCCTTTTGTTTCAACTTTAATTCCCTTGTCTGATAGATTGCTTATCTACAGTACTCAAGGAACAGATTTTCATGATTCGTCCGAAATGTTGACTGTTTTAAACATTAATCTTTTTTGAGTAATTTAGACAGAATTTAGGGAATACAAATCGTCTTATTGAAGAGAAAACATGCTGGGATTTTAATAAAAATGGGATGGGGCCCCCAACGCGAAATCTACATTAACTAAAAGTTTTATATTTGTTTTATGAGCAAATGCTTTTTGCGTATAGATCTGGACGCCTGTCTCGAAAAAAACCCCAATCGGCGCGATAATTTTCTATCATTGTAATATCAAAGGTATGCGCAAGTATACCGTCTTCGATTGCTCCAAAACTTTGAACAATTTCTCCTTTATGATCGGCTATAAATGAGTGTCCATAGAACTTTTGTTGGGTCCCTTCGTTTAATTCTATGCCTGTTCGATTTGAGGCTACAATTGGGACTGAGTTTGAAACTGCATGTCCTTGCATGGCTCTTTGCCATTCTAAGTGGGTGTCGAGATTTGAATCGTAGGGTTCTGATCCGATGGCTGTAGGATAGAAAAGGATGGACGCACCTGCGAGCACCATGGCTCGAGCACATTCAGGAAACCATTGGTCCCAACAAATTCCCACACCTATGGTGCAAAATTTTGTTTTCCATGTTTTAAAACCTGTATTTCCTGGACTGAAATAATATTTTTCCTGATATCCAGGGCCATCTGGGATATGACTTTTCCTGTATATGCCTAAAGTCTCTCCATCAGCATCAATAACAACAGCACTATTATAATAAAGTGGTCCATCCCTTTCAAAAATAGAAACAGGAATGACAACGCCAAGTTTTTTTGCGAGTTTGCCCATGGTTACTACGCAGGGGTGCTCCTTCGCTGGATAAGCCGTACTGAACCATTTCCTATTTTGCTTGGTGCAAAAATAAATACCCTGAAATAATTCTGAAGGAAGAATAATTTTGGCACCATTTTTTGCTGCTTCGCAGATGAAATTTTCAGTCTTGTCTATATTAGAAGACATATCCTCAGTATAAGAAGTTTGGATTGCAGCAACGGTGATTATCTTATTTGCCATTTAATCATGCGTCCATTAGAGGCTGTTGTTGCGTTATGCAATGAAAAGATCCCCCTCCAGCATTTCCAGAGCCTAGTAACCCAATTGATGGTATCCCAACAACCTTACGGTGTGGAAACACATCTTGTAGTATACCTAATGCCCTCTTACTGGTTACATTTTCATATATCGGAACAATAACAACATTATTTGCAATAACAAAATTTACGTGGGAAGCTGCTGAAAATTCTCCCTGTTTATTTTTAAAAGGACCAACACTAGGAATTTTGATAATCTCCAATTTATGCCCATTTGCATCGGCAGCATTAGAAAGACATGTAATAATCGATTGGAGAACTTTTTCATTCGGATCATCAGAACTAGAGGCGACTTGACAAACAATCTTTCCTGGGGCGACAAAGCGAGCAATATTGTCAATATGTCCATCTGTGTGATCATTTTTTAATCCCTCATCAATCCAAATTATCCTTCTTGCACCGAATGCCTCTTGAAGAGAGCCCCACACTGGCCCCATTTGCTTGCCCTAGCTTGCCCCATAGGCCCGCATTGGTCCCACATTGGCCCGATATGGCCCGACGTTGGCCGGTGACCTTGGCC
>JBJTOZ010000203.1:0-24625 GCA_046074825.1 Hyphomicrobium sp. | reverse complement strand
CACTCGACGTAGCCCGCATCCTTGCTGCTCTAGAGGATGCACGAACTGTAACGCAGACGTACGTAGAAGCTGCAGTACGTCTTGTTTTGTCTCCCCTTGCAACACGTGTTCCCGCAGAAAAAGAAGAAAATGCTGAGCCCGCAGAGCAGGCTCCCCCCCCCGATCCTGAGACACCTAATTCACCAAACGAAGATCCTAATAATGAGAGATCTCATGTTCTGCCAAATGATTTTGAAATCCTTCTCTCTGCTGCCTTGTCTGCAATACCGCATGGCCTTCTCGAAAAATTGCAACACCTATCTCAAAAAAGCCAATCAACATTTTCGAACGGAAAAGCGGGAGCACAACAAAAGTCTCAACAAAGAGGACGTCCCTGCGGGGTGCAACGGGGCGACGTGCGTAATGGGCAAATCTTAAATCTCATAGAAACATTGCGGGCCGCAGCCCCGCTGCAAACTCTGCGCCGTAAAATGCTGAACTCTTCCCTGCAGGCAGCAAAAAAACGAACCTTAATTGACGTACGAAAAGAGGATTTTCGAATTTCCCATTTTAAAAAGAGAAAAAATTCAACCACAATCTTTGTCGTAGATGCCTCAGGCTCGTCTGCGCTCCATCGATTAGCAGAAGTCAAAGGGGCCATCGAAATGATATTGTCGGAATGTTATATCCGTCGCGATCATGTGGCACTAATCGCCTTTCGGGGCACAACCGCTGAGATGCTCTTACCGCCAACACGCTCTCTAACGCGAGCTCAAAGAAGCGTTGCAGCTTTGCCAGGCGGTGGCGGCACGCCTCTCGCCACAGCAATCGAGACAGCAACGCTGTTGGCAACCTCGGAGAAACAAAAAGGCATAAGTCCTACAATTGTGCTTCTCACGGATGGGAAAGCAAATATTGACAGAAACGGTAAGGCAGGACGAAAAACTGCGATTCCCGATGCGATCTGCGCCAGTCAAAGTTTGCGTACCTTGAGAATCCCTATTTTGCTTATCGATACCTCTCCACGTGCAAACAAAGAAGCTATGGACATTGCCTCAAGTATGGGGGCTCGCTATATTCCTCTTCCCCACGCAGACTCCTCTCAAGTTGCAAAAGCAGTATTCACTACTCAACACGGAACGAAAGAACGCTTAGGCTAGTGCTCACAAGTTGATTTATGAGAGGCATGTTGACCCTGCTCAGATTATGTCAGAAAGCTTAAACTTCGAAAGACATTCCGTTTTCTGGCCCCATCATCAATGGAGCCAAATCATTAAAACTCAAAGCTGCCTCTGGCATGTGCAAATTGCAGGCCAGGGTCCGCCGTTACTTCTGCTGCATGGAACAGGGGCTTCAACACATACGTGGGCAGGCTTATTGCCGCTTCTTGTTGATAAGTTCACAATCATCGCTCCCGATCTGCCTGGTCAAGGATTTACAAAAGCCCTCGATAAAAACTGTTTCTCTATGACAGGAATGGCTGAATCGTTAAGCAGTCTTCTCAAAAAATTAAAATTCTCTCCCGCATTTTGCATAGGTCATTCAGCAGGAGCCGCCCTTCTCGTACGTATGACCTTGGATGCACGAATTAAACCTCTCTCAATGATCAGTATAAATGGCGCCTTCTTTCCCTTCGGAGGAGCATTGACCTCATTCTTTGCTCCTTTAGCAAAACTTTTAGCTTTAAACCCTCTTGTCCCACATCTCTTTACTTGGGGAGCAAAAGACCGCTCTTCGGTAAAACGTCTTTTATCCAGTACAGGGTCCATTATACCCGAAACAAGCTTGGATCTTTATCAGCGCCTTTTCAGATGTCCCTCCCATGTCTCCTCCACACTCGCGATGATGGCATCGTGGGATCTTGAAACCTTACTCAAAGATATTCCCAAACTGAGCGTACCTCTTCTACTTGTTGTAGGAGAAAAGGATAAAACTATTCCCGCAGAAGATGGATCCCGCCTGACCACTCTTGTACACGGGAGCACGCTTGAGCAGTTACAAAATCTTGGGCATCTGGCGCATGAAGAGGATCCTGAAAGAGTTGCGCAAGCTATTCTAAGATTTCTGCAACATATGCAACCGAGGAATATCTAGTAATATCAATAAATAATCTATTTTTTACACCCCGCTCCTCTAGCTTCATGAAGCAAAAAATAAACCAAAGCCTTAAAAGAGCAAGTTCGGGCTTGCGCGCCCGTCCTTTACACTATTAAATGTCAATCTATGTTGACACGTCCAGAACTCAACAATGGTTGCTCCCCAAACACCAAACCGCGTCCTCATGCGATAGTCATCGGGAGTGGTTTTGGCGGGCTTGCAGCCGCGGTTCGTCTGGGAGCGCGCGGCTATCGAGTAACAGTTGTTGAACGTCTAGATGCACCAGGAGGCCGCGCTTATGTCTTTAGACAAGACGGTTTCACGTTTGATGGCGGCCCCACAATCATCACTGCTCCTTTTCTCTTAGAGGAACTTTGGGAGCTCTGCGGACGCAAACTTAAAGATGATATTGATCTGCGTGCTCTATCCCCCTTCTATATCATCCGCTTTCATGATGGAGAAACACTGACCTGCTGTTCCGACCCTGAAGAAATGCGTCGTGAGGTACAAAGAATTTCACCTCAAGACGTTAAGGGGTACGAACGCTTTATGGTTAAATCTAAAGAAATTTATCAGATTGGGTTTGAACAGCTTGGACACGTCCCTTTTGACTCGTGGACAGATATGGCTCGTTTGCTACCACAATTGTTCCGCCTTAAAAGTTACAAGACAATCTATAGCCTCGCAGCGCGTTACGTTAAAAATGAGCGCCTTCGTTTTTTCTTAAGCTTTCATCCTCTTTTTGTCGGTGGGAACCCATTTAATGTAACATCCATATATGGCCTCATCGCCTTTCTTGAACGCAGATATGGTGTACATTTTGCCATGGGTGGAACAGGAAGCATAGTAAATGGTCTTATCAAATTAATTGAAGGCCAAGGCGGAAGTATTCGTTTTAGAGCAGATGTTCAGGAGATTACTCTTAAAGGGCAACGGGCCACTGGAGTGCGCCTTTCAAATGGAGAAACTCTCAAGGCGGATATTGTTGTTTCAAATGCCGATGTAGCTTGGACGTATCGCAATTTGTTGCCGAAGACTGCCCGCCATCATTGGACTGACAGGCGCATCGAGAAAGCACGTTATTCAATGAGCCTTTTTGTTTGGTATTTCGGGACCAATCGCACATATCCCAAAGTTCCACACCACACCATTCTTCTCGGACCACGCTATAAAGAACTTTTGCAAGATATTTTTGAAAAAAAACATCTGGCCAGAGATTTCAGTCTCTATCTTCACCGTCCAACAGCAACCGATCCTTCGCTTGCTCCACAAGGTTCAGATGCATTTTATGTTCTCTCTCCTGTTCCTCATCTTGATGGAGATGCCGACTGGAAGGTGGAAGCTGAGCCCTATCGTGCCCGTATCTCTCAATATCTTTCTTCAACGGTCTTGCCGGGTTTTGAAGACCACATTTCCACTTCTCGTATCATTACTCCTCTTCACTTTCAGGATAACTTGATGTCGTATAAAGGGGCAGCGTTTAGCTTTGAACCTGTGCTCACGCAGAGCGCATGGTTTAGACCTCATAACCGAAGTGAGGATATTGAACGACTTTATCTTGTTGGCGCTGGCACACACCCTGGAGCAGGGGTGCCAGGAGTTCTTTCTTCAGCACGCGTTCTAGATAGGATTGTACCTCATGCTTCCGTTCTTGCCTGATACTTCCCATAGCTTTACAAGTGATCTTCTAGCTTGCAAAAGAACACTTACCAACGGCTCGCGCACCTTTCTGGCAGCCTCGCATTTTTTACCCACAAGAGTGCGCCACCCTGCCATAGCTCTTTATGCCTTTTGTCGTGAGGCAGATGATGCTATTGATCTTTCAGGGGGAGATCCTGAAAACCTCAAAAATCTCTCAAAACGCCTTGATAAAGTTTACAGGGGATTTCCAGAGGAAACACCTACAGACAGAGCGTTTTGCAGAGTTGTCCATGAGTTCGCGATCCCGCGTGCTCTTCTGGATGCTCTGATTGAAGGATTTGCATGGGATGCCGAATTGCGGCGTTACGAGACATTATCAGACGTACTCTGCTATGCAACGAGAGTGGCAGGTAGCGTTGGTGCCATGATGGCTCTTCTGATGGGGGAAAGATCACAAAAGATGGTTGAACGCGCTTGCGATCTAGGGATTGCTATGCAGCTTTCAAATATTGCTCGGGATGTGGGGGAAGATGCCCTCGCGGGTCGCATCTATTTGCCGCTCTCATGGATGCGGGAAGTTGGTCTTCATCCAGAACAGTGGTTACAGGCTCCCAAGTCTTCCCACGCCCTAAAACGAGTAATCGAGAGAGTACTCAAAACAGCAGACGAGCTTTATCAGAGAGCTACCTCGGGCATCTCTGCTCTGCCTTGGGATTGCCGTGTTGGCATTTTTACAGCGTGTTTTCTTTATCGAGAAATTGGTCATCAAGTGCGCAGAAATGACCACGATTCAGTATCTCAACGCGCAGTTGTGCCCGCTTTCAGAAAAGTTCGTGTGGCGGCTCGTGCAGGGGCTGTTTCTTTTAGCGCACTCTTTCAGTCAGCATCTAATCTGACGGAACGCGTAGAGGAAGCTTCTTTCTTAGTTAATGCTATAGGACCTGTTTTTTCAGTCAGTAAACCCATAGCATGGTGGAACATACCCGCAAGGATCGCTAAGGTTATAGATATCTTTGAACGATTAGAACAAGAGGAATGGCAGGCTCGACAAGAAAGATTTGATCTTGCAAAGCCTCTTCTTTCTGTGTCTACAGCCAGAGCTTAATAAGACATCACTAAGAGTGAATTTCTTGATGCTAAGAAATAAAAAAATGAGTTAAGATAGGTTCGATCGGAAAAATTACGGAAATAGCATTAGTAACTCTCAAAGGGCAAGAAAGCCTTCTTCGTAAATTATTTAAATTGGAGTATAGGTCATGAATGCACAAAGTGGTCCTCCCACCACAAAACCAAAGCCTCTTCTTGATCGCGTGCGAAAGCCTGCCGATTTACGTCAACTTCCAGAAAGTGATTTAAGACAATTTGCAGACGAGTTACGCCAAGAAACGATCGAAGCTGTTTCCGTAACAGGGGGGCATCTGGGAGCTGGACTGGGTGTTGTTGAACTGACCGTTGCCATTCATCATGTCTTTGACACGCCCCGTGATCGTTTGATTTTTGATGTGGGACATCAATGTTACCCTCACAAAATCCTAACGGAGCGCCGTGATCGAATTAGAACACTGCGTCAGGGAGGTGGCCTTTCAGGTTTTACAAAACGCAGTGAAAGTGAATACGATCCCTTTGGCGCCGCGCATTCTTCGACATCAATTTCAGCAGGTCTTGGGATGGCTGTTGCCCGCGATTTGAAGGGTGAAAAGAACAATGTAATATGCGTTATAGGGGATGGAGCAATGAGCGCAGGCATGGCTTATGAAGCCATGAATAATGCAGGCGCGCGCGATGAACGTTTGATCGTGATTTTAAATGACAACGATATGTCGATCGCCCCTCCCACAGGTGCCATGTCGAAATATCTAGCACGTGTAACTTCTAGCTCTTCTTATCTTCATTTACGCGACTTCGCAAAACAACTTGCCAAACATTTACCTAAAAAGTGGGAACGTCGGGCGGCTCGTGCAGAAGAAATGTCTCGTACATATCTTACGGGGGGAATATGGTTTGAAGAAATGGGGTTCTATTACATAGGTCCGATTGACGGACACGACCTCAACCAGCTTTTGCCTGTTTTAAAAAATGTTCGTGATGCAGAGCAAGGACCTATCCTTGTCCACGTTATGACCCAAAAGGGCAAAGGCTATGCCCCTGCTGAAGCCTCTCAAGATAAATATCATGGCGTGACAAAATTTGATGTTGTCACAGGAACTCAGGTCAAACCCAAAGCTTCAGCCCCAAGTTATACCCGCGTCTTTGCAGACAGTCTCATTGCAGAGGCTAAGAAAGATAAAAGAGTCGTAGCAATCACCGCAGCTATGCCCGATGGAACGGGGCTTGATGTCTTTGGTCGTGCATTTCCCGAACGCACCTTTGATGTTGGAATTGCCGAACAACACGCAGTCACTTTTGCTGCAGGACTGGCGGCTGAGGGTATGAAACCCTTTGCAGCGATTTATTCCACATTCCTTCAACGTGGCTACGACCAAGTCGTTCATGATGTTGCCATTCAAAAACTGCCCGTTCGTTTTGCTCTTGATAGAGCAGGACTTGTCGGCGCTGATGGACCAACACATGCAGGTTCTTTTGATCTTGCCTATCTTGGATGTTTGCCAGGTTTTGTGATTATGGCACCCTCCGACGAGGCTGAACTTGTTCACATGATAGCAACCGCTGCTACAATTGATGAGGGGCCATCCGCTGTTCGTTATCCCCGCGGAGAAGGATTTGGTGTTCCTCTTCCCAAAGAAGGTTCTCCACTTCCAATCGGCAAGGGCCGTGTTTTGCGAGAGGGGAGTACCGTTGCTTTACTGTCTCTGGGGACGCGCATACGCGAAGCCCTCACGGCCGCGGAGCAGCTCTCAGCACAGGGACTTTCCACAACGGTTGCCGATGCGCGTTTTATGAAGCCTCTCGATACGGACCTGATCACTAACCTCGCCAATCATCACGAAATCCTCATTACCATCGAGGAAGGAAGTGTGGGTGGTTTTGGAAGCCATGTTCTAGAGTTTATGGCGAGAAAAGGATTGCTAGATCAGGGATTAAAAGTCAGAACCATGACGCTTCCTGACGTGTTTCTAGACCACGACAAACCAGAACTCATGTATGCGGCGTCAGGTCTAGATGCGGCAGGGATTGTCAAAACGGTTTTTCAGGCAATGGGGCGAACATCTTTGAATGATGCAAGGCGCGCCTAGAGGACGCGCTTTGCTATCCCTTAACGATGCGAACGATTTTGGAATTCTCTGCCCTTCCCTCAAAGCAGCAGAAAAGCTCGTAGTGTTAAGTCACTATTTCCGAAATTAAAAAACTTTTTTTCCCTCAAATACCTTGAGCGCATAAATTAAAATCGAGCCCCATTAGGATTTAATAAAAAAGGAGCCTGTGCGTCTTGGCATGCGGAAGGGCAGCATCCATTGCACGAGGGGTGACACAAAGCGATCAAGGTATAGACTTTCATGCATGGCGAGAAGTTCTTTGCCATCCACATGTGAAGTAATCAAAGAACGTGCATAGAAGGGCGTATCTTCGAGAGTTTTAACAATCCTGCACTTTGCCGATACCTCTGAGCGCGTAAGGCGGCGAATACGCCATAGCCCAGTTGAGGGTAGGTTGGCGGACGGAGGTGGTGTTATACTTTTCACCTTTCCTGTTGGATCGACATGGAGAGCAAGCCCATCCTCTTCCCCATCCCGCCGACTAACATCGTAGAAGATGACAGCCCCGCTTTGATCACTTGCGCGCGACCAATGCCAACTTTTAAAACTGCTCTCCAAAGGTGAGAGACCACCATTCCAATCAAAATATCCATTTCCTTGCCAACTCAATCCGTCCTCGAAACGAACTTCGACCCGAGAAATTGGGGCTATCGGACACCATAAATGCTCCCCCTTACTATCCAAAGTAAAGACAGAGGACATGAGAGCGGAAGGAGTAAGGCGCACAGTGCCTTTTAAGCGCGAAGGAAATGGAACTGTAATCTCATCAATCTTTATAATAAGGTCTTGTCCATCCCACTCCAAACTGCTTGGCCCAATTGCAAGGGACCTTACAGTTTGGTGCAGAGATTCACGACCTCGCTCTGTCATTGTCCAGCGATGTCCTTTTTTTCCATAGAGGGCCACGTTTAGCGCCACATGGTGGGTAGGATCTCCTTCAGACTTTCGTCGGGCTCGCAAATAGTAAGGGGAAAAAACACTTCCAATAAAAGCAATGAGTGTCAGGCCGTGGGCTTTATCATCACTTACGGCGTCGATGTACCACCACGCATATCCGTTCCTCGAGACCATTTGATCGAAGTGAGGTCCTCGGCAAGCTGCGCCGCCGCTAGCCATCCCGAAAGGGCTGCCATCGGTACGCCAGGCCCAGGGTGCACGCTCCCTCCTGCGAGATAAAGCCTCGGAATTCTTGTCTTGCCACTCGGTCTGCTGAAAGAAGCCATCCAACCATGGGAAGCGGCGCCATAGAGAGCTCCTCCAGTTGCTGGAAACAACTGATTGAAATCTGCTGGTGTGGTTCTCATATAACTTCCTTCCCTGCGATCGATCGAGAGACCAAGCTGCTTTAGAAAAGAAAATGTCGTTTGTTCGCATTCTTTGACCTCCGAACCAGTAAAGTCTTGTCTATCTCCGATTGCAGGTGCATTAACAAGGAGAAGGAGCCTTTCTTTTTCGAACTCTTCCTGCCTCTCTCCATCCGTGCGATCTTGTGCACAAACATAAATGGTAGGCTCTGAAGGGAGTTTTTTCATTTTAAAAATGTCTTCAAATTCTGCTTCATAATTGGAGGAGAAAAACACATTATGACGGGCAAGAGGAAACCCTTGTGCTTTGGTATTACAAACCCAAGTGAGAGCCGAGAGCGATCTTTGCTCAACACTTATTGGGGAAACGCACCGCGCAACAGGTTTTCCAAATAATCCCTGTGCAACGGCGGCAGAATCCGCATTGATAATAACCGCATCACATTCAATCACCTCTTCTGACTTGAGTTGCACCCCTTTGATCTCTGAATTATCGAAAAGGATCTCCTTGGCCTCTGCATCAAATCTAAAAATAGCACCTTGTTTTTTGGCAAGATCCATTAAAGAGAGTGCCAATTGATGCATGCCCCCTTTGATGATCCACACTCCATCTTGTTCAACATGGGCTACTAGCATCAGCGTGGCAGGAGCTTGATAAGGAGATGATCCGCAATAGGTGGCATACCGACCAAAGAGTTGTCGCAAACGACGATCTTCAAAATGTTCACTTAAGGAACTCATGAGAGTACTAAAGGGTGATATTTTCCACATCTCTCCAATTCCGCGAACGCCACTGCCCAAAGCTAAAGTCATAGGAGATGGTTGTGGTGAGCGAATAAAAGGTCCTTCCAAAGTTTCATAAATGCTGCGGGCGCGCTCACAAAATATTCGATAACCTTTGGCGTCATGAGATCCTGAAAAGCGCCCAATCGCATCTGCTGACTCTTCGATATCAGCAAACAGATCCAGTCGAGACTGGTCGCTCCATGCATGACGGGCGAGAACTCGTAAAGGTTGAAGGGGGACACACTCTTCAAAGGAGCTCCCTGCATCGCTAAAAATTTGTTCAAAAACCCACCGCATAGTAAAGACAGTGGGGCCAGCGTCCACGGGTTGTCCGTTCACGGAAATTTGGCGCACCTTACCCCCTGGGCCACCTTGACGTTCGAAAACTTGTACTTCAAATCCACGCCTTGAGAGCTCAAGGGCTGCCACAAGCCCACCCATCCCCGCTCCAATCACGCAGATTCGGGGCGTTCCCATAAATCTTTAACCTCCACAAAAGAAGGGGACATCAGACCCTAAAATAGGGCAACTGTCAATTTTACTAGACATTTTTTATAGACAAACTAACATGACAGTTAAAAATACTGAAAGGTGGCCCCATGGATGCAACAGCCCGCATTGAAACAGCGCTTGAAGCCATTCTAGCCCGTGCTGAAAAAACCGAAAGCCCTCCTCGTCTCGCTGCAGCCCTGCGATATGCCGTTTTCCCAGGCGGCGCACGTGTCAGACCACGGTTGTGCCTAGCTGTAGCCCATGCATGCGGTGATGATCATCCAGAACTCACAGAAGCTGCCGCTGCAGCGATAGAGCTTTTGCACTGCTCCTCTCTTGTTCACGATGATCTGCCCTGCTTTGATGACGCGAATTTGAGACGTGGAAAACCTTCTGTTCATATCGCCTTTGGAGAGCCTTTAGCTGTTCTGACAGGAGATGCCTTAATTGTGATGGCCTTTGAAGCCTTGAGTGCCTCCTCGCAGTCTGCCCCTTTACGTCTCCCCCATTTGATTACAACTATAGCACAATCTGTCGGGATGCCCTCTGGAATTGTTGCAGGCCAAGCTTGGGAATGCGAGCCAGAGGTGGAGCTTGCAAAATACCATCGCGCCAAAACCGGATCATTATTTGCGGCCGCAACTGAGGCTGGGGCCTTGGCCGCAGGACACGCCCCTCAGAAATGGCGGCGCTTAGGGGAATGCATAGGAGAGGCCTACCAGGTTGCAGACGATCTTAAAGATCAACTAACAGAAACCAATATCATGGGTAAACCTGCTGGCCAAGATGCTGCCCACCATCGTCCTTCAGCCTGCAGTTTAGGCATTGAAGGAGCATCAAAATATTTAAAATCTCTTCTTGCGGAAGCAGTCGCTTCCATACCTCAATGTATTGGCGCTGAAGAATTGAAAGCGATGATTTTTGCTGAGTCTTCACGCTTCATACCGAAACAATTAGCAAAACTTGCGGCATAAGAAAGAGCTCCATCATGGGAGTACTGAGCGGACTTCTTCCTACGGAATACTCCCAAATAGCTTCAAAATTTTGGCCCGTTTTTAGCCCCCTTGATAACTGGCGCAGATGGCGCAATCGACTTCTTAGCAATTCACATTTTCAAAAAAAAGCTACAAGCCTTCCTCTGGTGCGCACGATTGCACACCATAAGGCCCGAAGACTTTTTGATCTTTGCTCAGGGTTTGTGTATTCCCAAATTTTACTAGCCTGTATACGCCTTCAACTTTTTCATTTTCTGGCGGAAGAGCCAAAATCTCTGTCTCAGTGCTGCAAGAAATTTAACCTTCCAGAAGACTCCTTGGAACGCCTTCTCGAAGCGGCCGCATCTCTCAATCTTCTTAATAAATGCAAAGATGGGCGCTATTGTCTGGGAAGTTATGGAGCTGCACTGCTTGCTAATCGTGGGATAGAACAAATGATCGAGCACAATGCTCTTTTGTACGAAGACCTGAAAGATCCCATTTTATTTCTAAAAAATCCTACGCAAAAAACTGCACTTTCACGATATTGGGCCTATGCTCGCGCAAAAGATCCCTCAAAACTTTCTGAGCAGGAAATCAAAAACTACAGCGCACTTATGTCCGCCTCTCAACCCCTTGTCGCGGAACAAATTTTGGATGCTTATCCTTTTACAGAGCATAAACATCTTTTGGATGTTGGTGGGGGAGAGGGTCTCTTTCTATGCGAAGTCGGAAGACGATTTCCTCATCTTTCGTTAACACTATTTGATCTTCCTGCAGTTGCAAAGCAGGCCAAAAAAAATTTCATAAAAAATAAGCTGTCCTCTCGGACAACTACCCTTGGTGGAAACTTTTTTGCGGACCCTCTACCAGAAAAGAAAGACCTTATTACTTTAATAAGAATTCTTCACGACCACTCGGACGACAAAGTATTACAGTTGCTTCACAACATTCATAAAGTCCTTCCAAAAAATGGGCGTCTGTTGATTGGGGAGCCTCTTGCGGAGACCCGAGGAGCTGAACCTATGGGAGCGGCTTATTTTGGTTTCTATCTTCTTGCAATGCGGTCGGGGCGTCCACGAACAAAGTCTGAACTGCAAAAAATGCTAAAAAAGGTTGGTTTTCGAGAGTCTTACGCTCTTCCAACCCGCATTCCTCTTCAAACAAGCTTACTTGTTGCCATCCCTTGAAGGATAAAGTGTTAAACTAACTTGACACTTTTTTATGTCAGGTTAAATTGACATATAATTTTAAAGGGGCTTTTCTAAAGGGAGACGTTCTTCCTTCCAGATTTGTGAGTTTGAGATGAACACCCTCGCTGTTGTGCTTGAAGAACCAGAGCGCCTCGTGCTTAGCCATCTGCCTTTGCCCGAACCTAAGGAGGAGGAAGTCGTTGTTGATATCGAATGGAGCGGGATCAGCACAGGAACAGAACGCCTTTTATGGTCTGGACGAATGCCCCCCTTCCCAGGGCTCGGATATCCTCTAGTGCCAGGGTATGAATCTGTGGGACGTATACGAGAAGCAGGTTCTAAATCAGGGGCTAAAATTGGAGAGCGGGTATTTGTGCCAGGAGCTCGCTGCTACGGCGACGTGCGCGGATTGTTCGGAGGGGCTTCTTCGCGGGTCGTTGTTCCAGGTTTAAAAACTCTGCGGTTTGATGAAAAATTAGCAGAGCAAGGAGTACTCTTGGCGCTGGCGGCAACAGCCTACCATGCCATCAATACTCCTTATTCTCCCCTTCCTGAACTTATTGTTGGTCATGGCGTGCTTGGTCGTCTGCTTGCTCGTATGACATTAGCTCTCGGCGGAGAGAGCCCTGTTGTGTGGGAAGCCAATTCCAAACGCGCCTTAGGAGCACTAGGCTATCAAGTTCTTTGTCCGAGCGAGGACACCCAAAAAAAATATAACAGCATCTATGATGTCAGTGGGGATAGCAGTCTCCTTGATACTCTGATCTCGCACCTCAGCTCCAAAGGGGAAATTGTTCTCGCAGGGTTCTACAGCGAAAACCTCACCTTTGCTTTCCCTCCAGCCTTTATGCGGGAGGCCCGACTGCGTGTTGCTGCCGAATGGAAAGAAGCTGACCTCCTCGCCGTACGAGATCTCATTGAAAGCGGACAGCTATCTTTGGAAGGTCTTATTACCCATTGCGAACCTGCTACAGCGGCCAGTTCAGCCTACCGCACAGCATTTACGGACCCCGATTGTCTAAAAATGATCCTCGATTGGAGAACCTGCTCATGACGACATGTCAAACCCATTCGGTCCTCAAAGAGACGAAACCAACTTTGAAAGACTTTCTCCGCGAGGAAGCCAAGGTCGAGCCAAATCCTGTTCCAAAAATGGGTTCTGAAACAAAACAAACGCAGATCATTGCCATCTATGGCAAAGGGGGCAGCGGCAAAAGTTTCGCTTTGGCCAATCTTTCTTACATGATGGCGCAACTCGGCAAAAGGGTTCTCCTTATCGGATGCGATCCCAAAAGCGATACCACCTCTCTTCTTTTTGGCGGTCGTGCCACACCCACAATCATAGAAACGAGTGCAAAAAAGAAACTCGCAGGAGAAGAGATCAAAATCTCTGATGTCTGTTTCAAGCGCGATGGCGTTTTTGCGATGGAACTTGGCGGCCCTGAAGTAGGGCGTGGATGTGGGGGACGAGGAATTATTCACGGCTTTGAAACACTCGAAAAGCTTGGATTTCACGAGTGGGGTTTTGATTACGTTTTACTTGATTTTCTTGGTGACGTGGTATGTGGCGGCTTTGGTCTGCCTATTGCCCGCGATATGTGCCAGAAGGTCATAGTCGTGGGATCAAATGATCTTCAATCTCTTTATGTTGCTAACAATGTTTGCTCTGCAGTTGAGTATTTCCGCAAATTAGGCGGCAATGTTGGCGTTGCAGGTATGGTTGTGAACAAAGATGATGGAACGGGAGAAGCGCAAGCATTCGCCAATGCTGCAGGCATTCCTGTTCTTGCCTCCATCCCTGCCCACGAAGATATTCGCCGCAAGAGTGCCAACTATCAAATTATCGGCAAGCCTGATGGAGAATGGGGGCCTCTCTTTGAAGGCCTTGCCACGAATGTCGCAAATGCGCCACCCGTGCGCCCCACGCCGCTCACTCAGGATGGACTGCTATCTCTCTTTAAAAGTGATGTTGTTGGTCGCGATGTAGTTCTACAGCCGGCAAGCTTCGAGGATATGTGTGGAGGTGTCAAAGTCGAACGTCCTTCGCTTGAGGTGATATACGATACGGCTTGATTATTAACAACAGAGGGCTAAGGGGCCCACGCTATGGCTGCGCTAGACGAGAGAAATGTGGACACTACGAGCGAAAGAGCGGACACTCTTAACGAGACTGCTTGCCCACCCATCTCTGAACAAAAAAATGTAAATAACCGCATCAAAGGTCTCTCCTGTCATGCGGGCAAGGAAGAATTGCATCGCGCAGCAGTTGCGGCAGGCAAGAGTGAAACTCTCAATCGCTATGCAGCTGATTATCCCCTTGGACCCCATGATCAACCCCAAAGCATGTGTCCCGCATTTGGATCTTTGCGCGTGGGATTGCGAATGCGCCGAACAGCCACCGTCCTTTCAGGTTCTGCCTGTTGCGTCTATGGACTGACATTTACTTCGCATTTTTATGGAGCTCGTCGCACTGTTGGCTACGTTCCCTTTAATTCTGAAACATTGGTCACTGGCAAACTTTTCGAAGATATTCGTGATGCGGTCTTTCAACTCGCAGATCCCGCACTTTACGATACTGTAATTGTTACAAACCTATGCGTGCCAACGGCGTCTGGAGTGCCACTGCAGCTCTTGCCGAAAGAAATTAATGGCGTTCGCATTATCGGTATTGATGTTCCAGGGTTTGGGGTACCAACCCATGCCGAAGCTAAGGATGTCCTTGCAGGAGCGATGCTCAAATATGCCCGTACTGAAGCTGAACATGGTCCTGTCCAAGCACCAAGAACAGGGGTCAGTTTAAAGCCAACTATCACACTTGTCGGAGAAATGTTCCCTGCCGATCCCATGAGCATCGGCGCATTACTTGAACCATTAGGATTGACCTGTGGTCCTGTTGTGCCAACAAGAGAGTGGAGAGAACTTTATAGCGCATTGGACTGTGCCGCTGTTGCAGCCCTACATCCTTTTTATAAGGCAAGCTTCCGTGAATTCGAAAGTGCTGGTCGTCCTATTGTAGGTTCAGCACCCGTTGGTTTGGATGGGACAGCGACCTGGCTTGAAAGTATTGGAAAAGCTTGTGGGATTAGCCAAGAGAAAATTGACAGCACCAAAAATAAATTTCTTCCCTTAATTAAAACTTCTCTTTCAAACAAACCAATTAAGGGCCGCATTACTCTTTCTGGCTATGAAGGTTCGGAACTTATTGTTGCAAGACTCCTCATCGAGAGTGGAGCGGATGTGCGCTATGTCGGGACGGCATGTCCCAAAACATCTTTCTCTGATCTTGATCGCGAATGGCTCGAGTCAAAGGGAGTTATTGTTCAATATCGTGCATCCCTTGAGCAGGATCTTGCAGCCTTTGAAGAGTTTGAACCCGATTTGGCAATTGGGACAACGCCCGTGGTGCAAAAGGCAAAAGAGAAATCGACCCCCGCTCTCTATTTTACCAATTTGATTTCTGCGCGTCCGTTGATGGGAGTGGCAGGCGCAGGATCCCTTGCTCAAGTGATTAATGCCGCTCTCGGAGCAAAAGCACGCTTCGATCAATTCACTGAGTTCTTTGATGGGGTCGGGACAGGTTACACTTCTGGTATTTGGGATGAAGTTCCAAAAGATCGGCCCGCATTTCGTGCCGAGTATAAGCGCCGTGTCGATAAAGAACTCAAAAAGCGCAAAAGCGAGGAGATGATTTAATGCTTGTCCTCGATCATGATCGCGCAGGAGGATATTGGGGAGCGGTTTATGTCTTCACCGCCGTGAAGGGGTTACAAGTTATTATTGATGGCCCCGTTGGATGTGAAAATCTGCCCGTTACCTCTGTTTTACATTACACAGATGCTCTGCCTCCTCATGAACTACCTATCGTTGTCACGGGTCTTTCAGAAGAGGAACTTGGCAAAACCGGAACAGAAGGGGCTATGCGTCGGGCGCATCAGAATTTAGATCCTCACGCACCTGCAGTTGTTGTGACGGGCTCTATTGCAGAGATGATTGGAGGTGGCGTCACTCCGGAAGGTACAAATATTCAACGCTTTCTTCCACGAACTATCGATGAAGACCAGTGGCAAAGCGCCGACCGTGCCATGACTTGGTTGTGGTCGCAGTTCGGACGAAAAAAAATTCCTGAACCTAAAACCCGCGCAGAAGGGGAAAAGCCACGTGTTAATATTATCGGACCTATTTATGGAACATTTAACACACCCTCTGATTTAGCTGAAATCAGACGGCTTGTTGAGGGAATTGGCGCTGAAATCAATTGCATCTTTCCTCTCGGATCCCATCTGGAAGATCTTCCAAAACTCGTAGATGCGGACGCTAATATCTGTATGTACCGAGAGTATGGACGCTTACTTTGTGAAACTTTGGAACGACCCTATCTTCAAGCTCCGATCGGACTGCATTCGACAACGCGCTTCTTACGTAAGCTCGGAGAGATTTTAAAGATCGATCCAGAGCCTTTTATAAAGAAAGAAAAACACACCACCATAAAACCAATCTGGGATCTTTGGCGTTCCGTAACTCAAGATTTCTTTGGAACCGCAAGCTTTGGTATAGTTGCGAATGATACCTACTCGCGCGGCGTGCGACAATTTTTAGAAACAGAACTTGGATTGCCCTGCACGTTCTCTTTTGCAAGAAAAGCGGGCGTAAAACCTGACAATCAAAAAATCCGTCAAGCTATTAAAGATACCCCCCCACTCGTCCTCTTTGGAAGTTATAACGAACGGATGTATTTGGCCGAAGCAGGTGGACGAGGGATTTTTGTTCCCGCCTCCTTCCCTGGCGCCATTATCCGTCGGCACACAGGAACACCCTTTATGGGCTATTCTGGTGCAACATATTTGGTCCAAGAAATCTGCAACGCACTCTTTGATGCGCTCTTTAATATTCTCCCCTTAGGAACAGATCTCGACAAGGTAGATGCGACACCCGCTAGGTTCCATGAAGAACTGCCTTGGGACGAAGAAGCCAAAGAGGCGTTTGATCTTATCATCGAGGACCAACCAGTTTTAATCCGCATTTCTGCAGCAAAACGGTTGCGAGATGCAGCCGAACGCACAGCGCGCCAGGCAGGAGAAAAAAGGATTAATGCACAACGAATTGCACTTTCAAAATCTTTCATCAAGGAGGGCTATGCCGCATGACTGTCAAATCTTATTCCAAAACAACTTTAAGATCCAATACAGGTCTTAAAAAGGCTCGCATCAAATCTACTAAAGAGATGAGCATGATAGGGGCTTCTTCATCACTGAGTAAAAACTTCAGTGGTGTGAGAAATGATACTCTCAGTTATCCCTTTTCATCTGTTCTTTCCCACACTCGAAACCGATCTTTTGAAAATCCTTTCAAACGAAATTCCACTATCGAGTTTCGTCTTATTTTCAGCGCAGCTTTTGCTTTATTCCTCTTCACATCTGTCCTTGAAAGAGCCTTGCCCCATAACTGGTCTGGGCGCAACGAGGCGGGAGAAATGAGAAAGTCTATAATCGAACAGGCTAGAGAAGCTGCCCACATCAGCGTGGGATATGCTTTCATGGGCTGAGTATCCTATTCACCGAACTTCTTTGAGTTCGGCGCACACATTACGTGGTGTCCAAAGCCACGGTAAACCCTGCCGCGCGGGTCCTGCGCGGTAACGGCCGAAAGGCCAATTCACGGAGAGTACCAAAATGGCTGCTGATAACAGAAGCGGCTCGTTATCGGGGTTAACCGAACAAGAAGCGAAGGAATTCCATGGTATCTTTATGGGGTCCTTCATCATCTTTACGGTTATCGCGATAATCGCGCACTTTCTTGTGTGGCAATGGCGTCCTTGGTTCCCAGGGCCGCAGGGCTACGCATCCTTGATGGACGGCGTGAATTATGCCTTGAGCACATTCACTTCGCTCAAAGCTTAATCTGGAGGAGATAAGACAATGTGGAAAATCTGGCTCCTCTTCGATCCTCGAAGAACGTTGATCGCTCTTGGAACATTTTTGTTCGGGCTAGCGATACTCATTCATTTTATCCTTTTGAGCACAAGTCGCTTCAATTGGATCGAGGGTCCACGTGCATCAGCTCCCGCCAAGACGTCACAAATCGAGGCGCCGCTGATGATGAAGAAGGCGGTCTAACCGCACCCAACTATGGAACCGGATGAGACGAGGCTTTCGTCTCTTCCGGCTCCGAATTTAATAAGACTGGCAGCGGCTGTGCGCCGACTGATTGGAGATACCAGCCATGGCTATGCTAAATTTTGAACGCAAATATCGTGTTCGAGGTGGCACACTGATCGGAGGCGATCTTTTTGATTTTTGGATCGGCCCCTTTTATGTCGGCTTCTTCGGAGTTACGACAATCTTCTTTAGTGTCTTAGGAATTGGTCTCATTTTATGGGGCGCCGCACTCGGGCCCACTTGGAATCTCTTCCGCTTAAGTATCAATCCCCCCGCAAAAGAATTAGGGCTTGCTTTTGCTCCGCTTAAAGAGGGAGGGATCTGGCAGGCTGTCACAATCTGCGCCATTGGGGCCTTTGGATCGTGGGCACTCAGAGAGGTTGAGATCTGTAGAAAGCTTGGAATTGGATATCATGTTCCATTTGCATTCGCTGTTGCCATTTTTGCTTATGTAACACTTGTGGTCTTTCGTCCTATTTTCATGGGAGCATGGGGCTATGGTTTTCCCTATGGTTTTATGAGCCATTTAGAGTGGGTCTCGGGAACAGGATATTCCTACGGTAACTTTCACTACAATCCCGCCCATATGATTGCGATCACGTTTTTCTTTACAACCTGCCTTGCACTCGCGATGCACGGATCCTTGGTACTTTCAGCAACTAACCCCAAGGAAGGCGAAGTTGTAAAAACTCCAGAACATGAAAATACTTATTTTCGAGATACGATTGGCTACTCCATTGGAACTCTTGGCATCCATCGACTTGGTCTTTTCTTAGCTCTGTCTTCAGGTTTCTGGAGTGCTGTTTGCATTATCATCAGCGGACCTCTATGGGCTGAGGGCAATCCGTGGGCCGACTGGTGGAATTGGTGGCTTGAACTTCCAATCTGGTCTTGAGAGAGGAACGAAAAAATGGCTCAATATCAAAATATTTTCACGCAAATACAGTTGACGGCTCCTGCTGAAACAGGTGTTGTTCTTCCCCGAGGAGACTCTGAACGCACAGGTGTTCCGTTCTTCAATTACTGGGCGGGTAAAATCGGTGACGCGCAAATAGGTCCTATTTACCTTGGAACAATTGGCTTCTTTTCCCTTTTCTGCGGAATTATAGCCATTGAAATTATTGGCCTTAATATGTTTGCCTCAGTGAACTGGGATCCTATCCAGTTTGTACGCAAACTTGCCTATCTGTCTCTCGACCCGCCTAAACCTGAGTACGGACTTTCCATTCCTCCACTGAAAGAAGGCGGGTGGTGGTTGCTAGCAGGATTTTTCCTGACAACGTCCATTCTCTTGTGGTGGGTTCGTATGTATCGCAGGGCGCGCTCTCTCGGTATGGGAACTCATCTGCCATGGGCCTTCGCTGCAGCTATCTGGCTTTACCTTGTGTTAGGTTTCTTTCGTCCCATCTTAATGGGACGTTGGAGTGAAGCGGTTCCATTTGGCATTTTTCCGCATTTGGACTGGACAAACAATTTTTCTATTACATACGGGAACTTGTTTTATAATCCCTTTCACATGCTCTCAATTGCATTTCTTTATGGTTCAGCGCTTCTTTTTGCTATGCATGGCGCAACGATACTTGCAGTGACGCGCTATGGTGGAGAGCGCGAAATTGAACAAATCACGGATCGTGGCACAGCCTCAGAGAGAGCAGCTCTCTTTTGGAGATGGACCATGGGCTTTAATGCTAGCATGGAATCTATCCATCGCTGGGCATGGTGGTTTGCGGTGCTGTGTCCCTTAACAGGAGGTATTGGAATTCTTTTAACGGGAACCGCCGTTGATAATTGGTATGATTGGGGCTTGAAACATGGCCTTGCTCCACCTGCCTATTCTTATTCCTAACGTCAAAAAAATGACTCAAGACAAAATAGCCTTGCACGAAATGGTGCAAGGCTATTCTCTTTTAAAGAATTAAGCTCTTTGATAAAAGAAATGGCATTTAAAAGTAGAGAACGGTTATCAAAAGAAACAGCGCGCAAAGCATACCTGATATCAAGCTGCTGCTTGTGCGGATCGAGAAACAAGATCCGCTTTAACAGGACGAGGTCCTCCAAATAGTGAACCCTGGCCAAAGAGCACACCCTCAGCATATAAGCGAGAAAGAGACTCCTCACTGTCTATTCCATTCACAATCAGAGTAAAGTCACGCTTTGCGAGATAGCCAGCGATTTCAGGCGATGTCAATTTCCCGCTCGGAGTTGACAACCCATCGGCCAAGACATCTTTATCCAGTCTTACAAAACAAAAACCTGCCCGAGCCATAGCTTCAAAATTCATGTCGAGATCGTTGACATCTAAAACAGCAAATCGAAATCCGAGAGAAGAAAGCTTTCCAACGGCGCGTTGTTCTTCTGCTCGAAAAGAACGAATATCAGATTGAGTTAAACAAAGAACCATTTGCCTAAAAACAGATTGACGACCTATATATTCTTTCTCAACCAAGTAATTAAAATTTGCATCAAGAATTGTCTCACCACACGAGCGCGTAAAAACAAAACCTTCTCTTCCTTGACTTGCTAAACGCTCCGCGATCAGTGCGCTTCTTTGAAAAGAGGCTGTATCAACAAAAGGGAGAATACTAGTCCCTCGGGCATTTTTAATTTCAAATGGACCGAGGTCTTCATTCCCTGCCCCGCGTACATTAATGCTGACCTCGTAATGTTTGGCAGTATGCTCACCCAGTGAGAGAATAGGCTCAAGAAAAACGTCGAGACGTCCGATTTCGAGAGCCTGCTTAACAGCTGCCAAATCCGCCACCGAAGAAGAATTATTGACAATCTGTGGAGAGGTAATTGGTTCCAAAGGAGATGCAGCGTCCTCAGGAGAAGAAAGAGACGAAACGCCGTACAAAGAAGTGGGGGGCACTTCAGAGGAGGGCGCAGGTGCAGAAACTTGTAAACTTTGATCGTCTACTTTTTGTAACTCTGCTTTTGGTTTAGAACGCAAAGATTGCATAGCATTCCGTAGCAAGCCTAGTGACCTCTCTGGCAGAGAAGAAGGATCAGTTTTAATTGTTTGCTCATCAGTTGTTTCTTTCGGGCTAGAAACAGGTAAAGCTAAATCTGAACCAGAAACCGCGGATGGCTCTGTCGAAGAAACCTGATTAAGCATGTCCTTAATACGCTGCTGAATTTGATCAACATCATTTCCCTTAACAACTGATATAGATGCTCCAGAGGGAGGGGGAGTGGTATTCTCAAGAAAAGAAGTTTGAATGGGAATCTTTACAGGTTTGTAGACATCTGTGTCTTTTCTAGTAGAATTTGAAGGGCTCCGTATTCGCTCAACTTCTGCTTCCAGAAAATCAATCTCCTCTTTGAGAGCTTGGTTTTCAAAAGAGGTCCTTTGCCAAACTTGAAAACCTACTAACCCAACAAAAAGGGAAAAACCAACAACTGAAGCAAGAGCAATGTCCATTCCAAAATGGATGTTGAGCCCGAGAGCTATCGAAATTGAGACTAGAAATATCGAAACCAAAATCACAATATTCGATCCGCTGGTGAACCGATTATTGTCGCTGGAAAGTTTTAAGGTGTCAGGTGACATAGTTTTTGCCCAAGAAGGAAGATCCGATTCGATTTCTATATCATCACAGCTAGAGCAGATTGCGGGCAATTCTCATAAACACCTTTTCACCAACTTTCCCACACTCCTCGAATAATTGGAAAGTATTGCGTGGCACATAAGCACCAATTTAAGACTCTCTTAAGATATTGAGTTAGAGCATTGAAAGACGGCATTTTTACAAAACATGAGGTACTTAAGTGTCTCTTCCGCCTCAGCATGGGAGGCTTTAAGGACCAAGTGAGACGTTAGTCGCAATTTTGTTTGGGCTGAGCCTCATCTGGGATGTGTTTAGATATTGTTAGGCGAATCACTATGAAATTCGTATACCGGCTGAGTCTTGTTCTCCGGCGTTATTAAGGAGCATTGTGTTCTATGTATATGAGTCTCGTTCAGCGTGATCGTGTTGCGGGAAATTATCCAGAGCTTGCTGGCACGCGCGTTGTTATTTCTGGTTTAACCTCCTCTTTAGGAATTGAGTTAGCCGAAGCTTTTGCCCATCGTAATGCGCGTCTAATCATTTCAACTGCCGATGAGGCCGCACAAATAGCGCTCAAAAAAAAGAAAAACCTAAAAAAAGCCTCAAGAATTGAATTTGTTGATCCATCCAAATCTTGTATAGAACCTCCCTCACAATTTGCACAGCGCGTCGCTCGAACTTTGGGAAGCATCGATACGCTCATTAATCTTATTTCTCTCTCACGAGAAGAATGTTCTGGGAAAAAAAATATTAATGAGATAGAGGATCTTGTTGTTAAGAAATTTTCTTCAGCTCGAGAAATCACTGAAGTAACCGCCAACAGAATGGCTCTCACTTGGTGTGAAGGCATAATACTTAATGCACTGGTTATGTTTACCCCCCAGACAGATGGGGAAGCTGGAATCGCAGGTCTTATGAAATCAACCTTAGCTGCCATGACGCATAATCAAGCAAGACGTTGGGCAGATTCTGCGGTCCGCATTAATGCTATTGGTTCAAAAGCGACACTCTATGATGCAATGAGTGGCGCTTGTTTGACCTCAGAGTCCGACCTAGCTGCTCTGGCTGTTTATCTTGCCAGCCGTCAAGGGCAAAACCTAACTGGACATATGTTTGATGCTGAAGGTGTCTCACGCCGTGGGTGCTGATTAAAGCGCAAATATTCGCCTTATCTGATCGGTCAAATTTCCCTAATAATCATGAAAAAGATTATTTTAAAGTACCACAGGCTTTTCTAGGCCTGTAGGCGGAGGGCCCATACGATCAAGGATTTCATATTCTTCTTCCGTATAGACACGAGAGCGCGTCAAAAAACGTACACCCTCAGGGGCTTCCAACGAAAATCCTGAGCCGCGGCCTGGTACTACATCGATGAGAAGATGGGTCTGCTGCCAGTATTCAAATTGGGATTTGCCTATATAAAAGGGTTGTCCCCCAATTTCTCCAAGGTAGACATCCTGGGCTCCTACTCGGAAATCACCCCTTGGGTAGCACATAGGTGCAGAGCCATCACAACATCCCCCTGACTGATGAAACAACAAAAGTCCGTGTATTTTGGTCAGCTTCGAAATCAAAGCTAGAGTGGATGGGGTAGCACTGACGCGGGCAACTTCAATCATAAAGACTAACGCTCAAAGGGCAGAGAGAAACAAAGAATGGTTCGATGAATAGGATCGAACCATTCTTTATCATTCAAAAAATTAGAAAAAGCCGAGCGCTTTTGGACTGTAGGAGACCAACATATTTTTGGTCTGCTGATAATGATCGAGCATCATCTTGTGTGTCTCACGACCAATTCCAGACTGCTTATAACCACCGAAGGCGGCGTGCGCTGGATAAAGATGGTAGCAGTTCGTCCATACACGACCAGCCTGAATTGCGCGACCAAAACGATACGCGCGTGTTCCATCTCGGCTCCACACTCCGGCTCCAAGACCATAAAGTGTGTCATTAGCAATCGAGAGGGCCTCATCATCATCTTTAAACTTCGTCACAGAAACAACGGGTCCAAAAATTTCTTCTTGGAAGACACGCATTTTGTTATGTCCTGCAAGAATAGTGGGTTTGATGTAGAAGCCATCAGCAAGTTCGCCCTCTAAACGGTTACGCTCACCACCTGCTAGAACTTTAGCACCTTCCTGCTTTCCAATATCAATGTAGGATAGGATTTTTTCCATCTGATCATTAGAAGCCTGCGCACCAATCATTGTTTTATCATCAAGGGGATGACCAGCTTTAATAGCATTGACGCGCTTCACAGCTTTTTCAACGAAACGATCATAAATCGACTCATGGACGAGAGCCCGAGAAGGGCAAGTGCAAACCTCTCCCTGATTAAGAGCAAACAGGGTGAAACCCTCGAGAGCTTTGTCAAAAAAGGCATCATCTTTATCTGCAACATCAGCAAAAAAGATGTTTGGGCTCTTTCCTCCAAGCTCAAGTGTGCAGGGAATAATGTTCTCAGAGGCGTACTGCATTATAAGACGCCCTGTTGTCGTCTCTCCTGTAAAGGCAATCTTAGAAATGCGTTTATTTTGAGCAAGAGGTTTTCCAGCCTCAACACCAAAGCCATTGACTACATTCAAAACACCTGGTGGGAGAATATCACCAATAAGCTCCATTAGGACCATGATGCTCATAGGAGTTTGTTCTGCAGGTTTTAAAACAATACAATTACCAGCAGCTAAAGCGGGAGCGAGCTTCCAACAGGCCATCAGCAACGGAAAATTCCAAGGAATAATCTGTCCAACAACACCTAAAGGTTCATGAAAATGATAGGCAACTGTATCCTGATCAATTTCTGAGATTGAACCCTCTTGAGCACGGACACATCCTGCAAAATAGCGGAAGTGATCAATGGCAAGAGGAACATCCGCTGCCGTTGTCTCACGGATTGGCTTCCCATTATCAAGTGTTTCAACGAGAGCAAGTAGTTTTAAATTAGATTCCATTCTTTCTGCGATTTTGAGCAATACCCCTGCCCGCTCTGCAGGGGAGGCATGCCCCCACTTTGCTTTTGCTTTATGGGCTGCGTCCAAAGCTAATTCGATATCTTCGGCGGTGGACCGAGCTATTTCACAAAGTGGCTTCCCCGTAATGGGAGTTATGTTACTAAAATATTGTCCTTTGGTTGGCGGAACCCACTTTCCACCGATAAAATTATCATAGCGCGGACGAATGCGCATTTGTTTCGAGACTTCGTTAAGTGCTTGCTGGATCATCATTCTAGGATCCTCCCATG
>JBJTOZ010000202.1:0-3946 GCA_046074825.1 Hyphomicrobium sp. | reverse complement strand
GAACGACCACCAACGGGAGAAGCATCAAAACCTCGATATTGTATGTCCGTGCGCAAACCTCCGCCAGCAGTATCTGACAAAATGATGCCGGGCACCTGCTGATTGAGAACATTTTGAACTTGGCGGGTGCCATCCGTTGCGATCTCGTTTGCATTTATGCGACCAACCGCCCCTGGAACTTTATCAAGTGGAATTTCACTCCCGCTCAAAGGAGACATTTTGACAGGAACATCTAATGGGGGTGGACCATAAGAAACTGTAGAAGCATCAGGCAGCTTTAATTCTGCAGGAGGTGTCTGTGGTGTTGGCTGCGAAGATTGCTTATTCTTCTGCTCAGGGTTCTCTTCTGGTTTTTGAACAACTTCAACTTCAGGCAAGGCAGTTCCTTGGGAAGGTGTTGGCTGTTGTCCTGCTGTAGCTGAGGGTAAGGGAGACGGAGGAGCAGACTCTTCAACAGTTTGCGCAATCGCAGTGAAAGGTGCGAAACAAATGAGGTTCGACATAAGAACAACGTTCAAGTATCCGAACCGCATTTTGTATTATTCTTTCGAGATGGATGTAAGCAATTGGAATGACGCGAATCAGAACAGCATACAAAAATTATAATGTGCTAAGAATATCTGACCCTACATTGGAAAATGAAAAGACTGAGTTTAAATTTGCGTTGCTTACGAGTGACACTTAATTTGACTATAATGAAAAAATTTAGAAGAAATACCCTTTTTAAAAAGGGGATTCGAATCATCTCAACAAGGCGGAACAATCGGTAATATTGCTTAATCTACAACGGAAACAACACATGCTTGAAAATTTAAAAAAGGAAAGAAGATGTTTTTTATCTATTTCGTAGAGAATTCGCATTTATTTAAGTCTGCCATTTTGTTTAGTATGCTTGCCATTGGGTGGTTTCAAAAAATTATACGGAAACAACTGTCTAAATTCAGATAACACAGGTTTTAATGATGGACCTGCCTCTCAACTCCCCTCCCCCAAAAAGGCAGAAAACGACTCGAAGTTCAAAAGTTGAGAAATTCCGTTAAGATTTAGAGAAGCGGCGAATTGTTAATCTTTGACCCAGTAGGAAACAGCAGCAAAATACAAATAAAGATCCTCTGAGGGTTAAAAAACAAAGATTTGAAGTATTTGTATTTGGAACATTTTTATAATTAAGTTAAGACAACAAACTTCTAGGATGACATACAGAACCTTGGTAAAGGGTTTCAGGACAAGTCACTCAAATTAGATGATTTAAATTTATTAAAATGATTAGTTTTGATTGCAATAAAAGACTTTCACGACATCAAAGCATATTAGCTTTTATAATTGCAGGAAGCATCTTTATTATTTCCCCCTCATTTTTAGCACTTGCAGCAGATCCTGTATCCGTCTCCATAGAACTGAATAAACTTGAGGCTAAGGAAGAAAGTTGTCGTGCCTATATCGTTGTAGAGAACTCTAATACGAATTCCTACGCTACCTTCAAATTAGATCTCGTTCTTTTTCAGCCAGATGGGGTTATCGGTAGACGGGTTGCAATTGATCTGGGCCCCCTAAAGCCCGTTAAGAAATCTGTAAAACTTTTTGATCTCCACGGCACCCCTTGTAACACAATTGGTAGTTTTCTTGTTAATGAGGTTGTTGAATGTAAATCAGAAACTACCCCGATTGAGGACTGTCTTTCAGGCCTCAAAGTTAATTCTCTAACTCAAGTTCAGCTTACAAAATAATTGGTATTAAAATGGACCAATCAAGCATGCCCACATCAAATTTTTCAGTCCTTGAGCACATCATTAATGCAGACCCAATTGTGAAATGTGTCATGCTAATTCTATTGCTCTCTTCCATAGCTTGTTGGGCCGTCGTTCTCGAAAAGACCATCCGCATGAGACAACTTAAAAAAGAAATCCTTTCAATTGAGGCTATTGGAGATGGCAAGACTCAAACGAATGAAGGAGGAGACTTCGCTCGAAAAATCCTTGCATCTGCTCAAATAGAAGCCAATGAGACTGCCGAGAGAGAAGAAAGTCGAAGCGAGATCAGATTACGCCTTGAACGTGCTATGAAGTCTTGTTTTAAAGAGGAATTAGAAAGACTAGAAATTGGGCTTCCCTTGCTGGCAACAATTGGATCATCAGCACCTTTTATTGGTCTTTTTGGAACAGTTTGGGGCATCATGAATAGTTTCACGGCAATCTCAGCCCGCCAAGACACAAGTCTTGCGACTGTTGCTCCTGGCATCGCAGAAGCCCTATTCGCTACAGCGCTTGGGCTAGCCGCAGCCATACCTGCGGTTATGGCTTACAATCACTTTGCAGTAAAAATAAGCCGTCTTTCATCTCGAGGCGGAGCAGCTATAAATCATATTGCAAAAAATCTTTCACGAAATAAAAATGAACATATTAGCAAAGCCCCTGTAGAACTCATAAAAACCGGAAAGACATTCTAGTGGGAAGCGCGCCTAAACTATCTAATAGTTATTTCGACAGCGATGATATTTCTTATCGCCCTACTGCGGAAATTAACATCACACCGATGGTAGATGTGATGTTAGTCCTTTTGATAATCTTTATGGTTGCCGCCCCATTGATGGTAACAGGTGTTTCTGTAGAGCTCCCCAAGACTGCCGCTGCAAAGCTTGGTCAAACCAAAAAACCTCTTGTCGTGACGTTAACGCCTGATGGCAAGATTCAAATTCGCAACGATTTAGTTGCTCGCGATCAACTTATCTCTAAACTGAACGAAATTAAGTCTCTTGAGGGAGACTCAGTTGTTTATATACGCGCTGATAGAAAAAGCCCCTATGGGGATATTATGGAATTATTAGGTGAAGTTGGTAAAAGCGGCTTTGCTCGCATTTCCTTACTTTCTCAACCAATCCCAAAGCCTTCAAACATAGAACCGTCTTCCAACACCCCTCAATAGAAATTACAAGTAAAGATAATAATGGAAATTAGAATACTAACTTTTCTTCTCTCATCAGTTGTCCATGCAGGTTTTGCGGCTTGGCTGCTTATTACTCCTGGGAGTGCCTCTTTACAAACGGGTGAGAATAACGACGATTTTGTCGTAGAGAAAGGAATTGCGATCGAAGGTCTCTCTACGTGGGGGAATGATGATACAAATGTCGACGCATTAGAGGCTGTGCCCTTAGAACAAAGCAAAGCGCAACAAGAAATTAAGGAAGAAAAAAAACCAGAGGAGGTTGAGACCACTGAACTTATTACTTCCGAAAACGGACCCGAACAAGAAAAGAAGATGGAAAAAACCCCTGAGGTTTCTTCAGAACAACTGACCAAACAAGTTGCAACCCTCGAGCAATCCGAACAAATTGCGGTTGATGAAAAACGTGCTGCAACAAAAGAAAAATCAGGCGGGGATACGACGGCTCACACGCTATACCTTGGTCAGCTCCGCAGCCATCTCGAAAAACGTAAAGTCAATCCAAGATCTAAACTCACTGGAAAAACCGTTGTTCGCTTTACTGTAGATCCTACAGGACATCTTTTGACACATGAAATAGCAGAGAGCTCTGGGATTAAGGTCTTAGATGATGCTGCCCTTGCATCGGTGAAGAAGGCAGCCCCATTTCCTGCCATGCCCCAGGAAATAGCCAGAGGAGAACCTTTAATAGTTTCAGTCCCCTTTCGCTTTACCATTCGATGAATTTCATAAGCATAAACTAAAGACAAAAACTGTCTTATTCACCACACTCTGGCAGATGCATCGTATCTGAAAATTTCTTTTCGCGCAGTTTCTATTGTTTAATTTCAGGTGAACGAAAGCCAACGACTTTCAACGTATGAGCTTCATCATCGCTTGTTTGAACTGGCACGTCGGCGTTTAAAACGCTGAAATTGGAATCCTGTTCCCCTGAACACTTCTTCAGCACAAACCTACGCCAACTTAAGGGTATGACTAAAATATATGCTACAGAAGATAAAGAAAG
>JBJTOZ010000201.1:0-2762 GCA_046074825.1 Hyphomicrobium sp. | reverse complement strand
AGGTTTTTCAGGAGCAACATTTGATCCCAATGCTTTCCGTCAAAAATTGCTTATGCGCTTCGATCAAACTATTCTTCCTCATCTCAATGATGAACAAAGAAAGCTCTACGATAGATGGAAAAAAGGGCGTGAGGGGTTGCGTATAGCTACACTTTGGGTTCTCGGAAAGAATAATACTCCTGAGCGGCGTATAGCCCGTATTGGGTTGGCGGATGATCAATTCACAGAAATAGTGGGAGGAGAAGTAAAAGAAGGAGACAAAGTTATCCTACGTATCCGTGAGAGTGAGAAATGAGTACGCAGCAACAGATCTCACAGAGCCAAAGCCGACCGATTATCAAAGCTATGGATGTTACAAAAGTTTATACAATGGGAGAGCAA
The DNA here is from genome assembly GCA_046074825.1 of Hyphomicrobium sp. Taxonomy (GTDB): domain Bacteria; phylum Pseudomonadota; class Alphaproteobacteria; order Rhizobiales; family Hyphomicrobiaceae; genus JAGVSR01. Next base: position 2,381 of record JBJTOZ010000201.1, on the reverse strand, counting down.
CAAATTTCAGCCCTCGATCACGTTTCAATGGAAATTCAGTCAGGCGACTTTGTTGCTATCATGGGGTCCTCAGGTTCTGGTAAGTCGACCATGATGAACTTAATAGGATGTCTTGATAAACCAACCAGTGGTGCTCTGGAATTAGATGGGCAAGACATCAGCACGTTATCCTCGGATGAACTTGCGCATCTTCGCAGCGATATGATTGGTTTTGTTTTTCAGCAATTTAATTTATTGCCGCGAACACCCGCTTTTAGGCAAGTTATGTTACCTCTTTTGTACGCTACTCCAAGACCTGCAGATCTCGAAGCAGAAGCAAAATGGCGTTTAAAACAGGTTGGTTTAGAGAGCCGCGCAGACCATCTGCCTCGTCAGCTTTCAGGCGGCCAGCAACAAAGAGTTGCTATTGCCAGAGCTCTTGTCAACCATCCGCAGATACTACTTGCGGATGAGCCTACTGGGGCCCTTGATAGTAAAACTTCTGAAGAAATTATGCGTCTCTTTGTTGAGATCAATAAGAAGGGAATTACTGTTGTGGTTGTTACCCATGAACTTGATATAGCTCATTGGGCAAACCGCAAAATTACATTTCGTGATGGACGTATCCTCAGTGATGAGCGCCAACAGCCCTATAGATCAGAGGCTGCGGAATGAGCTTACTAGATTGTATAGCAGCAGCATTAACAGCTTTGCGTTCAAATTTGTTGCGTTCCATCTTGACTACGTTAGGCATAGTGATTGGTGTAGCCTCTGTAATTATTCTGGTGGCTGTCGGAAGAGGAGCCCAAGGTGAGGTCACACGCCAAATAAATTCTCTTGGAACAAATATGCTGGTTATTTTTCCTGATGCCTTACGGGTCATGGGACGCTCCAGTGCAGCAGGTACTGCTTTGCCTTTGTCTGAAGCAGACCTTATTGCCTTACGGGATAAGGTGTATGGAGTGACAGCCATTTCAGGACAGCTTGATGAATCAGCTGCTGTCGTCAGGGGAAATCTGAATTGGACAACCGCTATTAGTGGTGTTCATTCGGATTATACTACTGTCCGAGATTGGCCTGTTCAAAGTGGACGCGAGATAAGTCCTCAAGATGTCCGATCTTCTGCACGTGTTGCATTGATTGGCTCGACTGTGGCGCGTCAATTGTTTCCGGGAGAAGATCCTGTGGGAAATCAAATTCGGATCAAGAATGTCCCTTTCGAAATTATCGGACTTTTAACTGTTAAAGGACAGTCGGCAATGGGTCGTGATCAGGATGATGTTATGTTAATTCCGATCACAACCGCACGGAATAGAGTTGTTGGAAAGAGCGATCTTCAGGTTGAGCAGGTGGGGCGCATTTACATGAAGCTTGGCCCCGAAACGGATCTGAAGCTAGCCCAAGAAGAGACTGAAACCTTGCTGCGGCAAAGGCGTAAAGCAGGACCAAATAACGAAGACAGTTTCTCAGTTCGGAATATGGCTGAATTTATGCGAGCAAGAACCGAGGTTCTAACAACACTGAGTTATCTTCTGGGTGCCACCTCAGCTATTTCACTTCTCGTTGGAGGAATTGGTATAATGAATATTATGCTTGTTTCTGTCACTGAGCGGACACGTGAAATTGGACTTCGTATGGCCGTTGGTGGCAAGAAAAAAGATATTCTCATACAGTTTTTAGTTGAAGCCGTTACGCTTTGTTTAATGGGAGGATTAATAGGAGTGGGGCTTGGTATTTTGATTGCAGCGATTGTTGCTTATGCTGCGAATTGGCCAGTTGCAATAAGTGCAAGTGTCATTGGTGGAGCTATGGGAGCTGCGGCACTGACAGGCATTTTTTTTGGATTTTTTCCAGCACGCAGGGCTGCGGGCCTTAATCCTATTGATGCTCTGAGATACGAATAATAATTAATGCAAACATTATATTTCTTATTAAGCCTAATTCTTAGATATTTCAAATTTAATTATTCAACTTTTGAAACGCTATAATTTTTTAATGACAGTTATGCAGCATGTAAGACACTGGATCTTAAAAGAAATATAGTCCTTCTAGATTTGGTTCTCTTCAATAAAGTCTTCTTATTTAGTCAGTTGATTTATCGAGGGCAAGAAGCGCTTCAAGCCGTTCTTCAATGCGCTCTTTATCATTCGGAAATCCAACGGAAATCCACCATTCCTCTAAAAGAGAAAGAATGCGTCCCACTTCTGGACCAGAAGGGACTCCGCGATTTATTAAATCTTTTCCGCTGATGGGCATAAGAGGTTTTCCCCACCCCTTTGATAACTGCAGGCGATTTAGATAAGCACTCTCATTCAGAGAAGCAGAAAAATCATTGGACCATGAGATTAATAAGCCATCTTGATAGACCTCAGCATTATGGCGGTAGATAAAAATTTTTGACC
>JBJTOZ010000200.1:0-14147 GCA_046074825.1 Hyphomicrobium sp. | reverse complement strand
TGCACCTGAAGCAAGTTTTTTCTGTGAAGTGGGCGCTACTAGGTCCGCTTCTGTAAGAGTTGATTTTGTCTTTCCTTCACTTGACGATGAAGGGGACGCTGTCTCTGGTTTTGTTTGCTGTGAGGACTCAGAAGATTTCGTAGAAGCAGTTGATGCAGGCCCTTGCGGATTGGAGGAGGCAGTAAGCGCTGTTGTAGAAACGGCTGCCACTTGTGCTCCAGTGTCTGTAGTAGATGACTTTGACGAAGCTGCGTTCTGCTGCTGAGCTGTCTCTTTTGTTATCGTATTATCAGATACTTTCGCTTCAGAAGGCTTGGCAATCCCTGAGGAGGTAATCTCTGGCTTGACAGGCAATGTTCCAGCACCAGGAACATTCTCAGCAGAGGAGGATGCAGCCCTTCCATTTGTCGGAGCTCCGTCAATAAGAGTCATGCCAGGAACAGGCACAGACACAGAGGGGGTGACATTCTGTGCTTCTGTTGCAGATGGAGTTTGTATTGTTCCATCCCGCCCAACGACGAGAGTAGAAACTTTTCGTGCTTCTGCGGACGAGTCCGATTCCGAAACAGAGGATGTGTCGTTCAACCTTCCTAGTATCTTACTATCAGAATGCGCAAATTGCTTCCCACCAGGATCACTTGGTTTAACTTTTGAGGGTCCTTGTGCATTTTTTACAAGAGGTGTTGGCCCTTCACTAGCCCCACCAAAGAAAGAGTTATAGAGATAGGATACTCCTCCACCTAAAACTAAAGCTCCTATTAGGACAGTAGAAATTAATATTTTCTTATTCGCAAAGCGGGGTTCATAAGAGCCGCCACTGCCATCTGTATCATAATCCTCGTGATCGCCGCTACCAGAACTGTTGTCAGCAACAGAAAGCTGATCAAAAGCTGCTTGATGAGGAATATTCTCTTGGGCAGTTCCTGACTGGCGCCCCCATTCATTAAAGCCGCTGGCAGAAAATCCACTCCCTGAAGAGAGCTGATCTGTTTTTGGTGGAGCATAATCCCGAGATTGAGGAGGTGGTGATGCAGATGGTCGACCTTGAGATTGCACATAGGTCGATAAGTCAAAAGATTGGAGATCAGAGGTCTGTGCTTGGTTCCATGCCTCTCTTAAATTTCCCCTCAGATCTGGTCGATTATCTGAGCCATGCCCCAAAGAAGGTGAGGACAGAAAAGGATTAGAGGAAGAAGACTGACTTGAAGAGGATACCTTTTGATCATAGCGCATGGCGGAATTAGTTTGAGCGTATCTATTGGTTGGTGTTGTATTCACTGCACCCATATTCAAACCCGTTGACAGAGAATGTGGATTTTGCGGGCTCATAGTGGGAGCTTGAGTAGAAATAGTGGGAGCTTGTGTAGAAAGAGACGAGGCAGGAAGAGGATTTGGTCGCGGTGCGCCACCTAATCCTTGGGTCCATGAGTTAAGTTCAAAATCTCCCTGTACTCGTGAAGATTTTAAAAAATCAGATGATGGCTGAGAAGTGTCGGTAGCTGACATCTACAAATTCCTTATGCTGCGAATCCAGCGAGTCTAAAAAACGAATCACATGCATAGTATTTTAGCGCATGATGTCTGGCGCCTCGACCCCGAGAAGAGAAAGACCTGAGGATATCACGCAGCGCGTTGCATGCACGAGAACACAACGCGCTGAAGTTAAAGCCACATTTTCATTTTGAATAAATCGTAATTGTGGCAAATCATTGCCGCGCGTCCATAGAATATGAAATGTTGAGGCCAAATCATAAAGATAAAAAGCTATCCGGTGTGGTTCTCTCGCCTCACCTGCCTGAGATATGAGCCTTGGAAAGAACGCTAGTTTCCTAATAAGTTCAATTTCAGCAGAATCATTGAGTTGTGAAAGATCCACGCTTTTGAGAGATGAGGGGGATAAATCCAACTTTGGAAATTGTTCGGAAATATTCCTTAGCACACTGCTTGCGCGAGCATGGGCGTATTGAACATAAAAAACAGGATTATCTTTTGATTGTTCTGTCACTTTTGCAAAATCAAAATCTAGCGGCTCTAATTCTTTCCGATAGAGCATCATAAAGCGAACAGCATCGCGACCAACTTCATCAACTACGTCACGCAATGTAACAAAAGTTCCAGCCCTTTTGGACATTTTATACGGCTCGCCCCCCTTGAATAGCTTGACAAGCTGAACAACTTTTATCTCAAGATCGGCAGTGCCTTTTTTGGTCTTCCAAGATTTAATTTTACCTTTATTATCTCGCTCTAAAGTCCCATCTGAAAGAGCTGCGAAAGCTGCTAGGAGCCTGGGAATATACCCGATATGATCCGCACCGAATATATTTATATAGTGTTTAAAACCTCTCTCGAGTTTATTTGCATGATAGGCTAAATCCCCAGCAAAGTAGGTATATGTCCCATCAGATTTTTGTAATGCTCTATCTTGATCATCACCGAGATCTGTAGACTTAAAAAGAATTTGATCCCTATTCTCCCAATCCTGATCCTCATGCCCTAACGGTTTTGGCAAACGTCCGACATAAATTAAATTTTTAGATCGCAAAATATCGATCGTTTTTTTTACTTCATTTATTTCCGCCCTTTGAAGTTTTGCCTCAGAAATAAAAACATCATGATGGATATTGAGAGCTGCAAGGTCCAGCTTTATAAGATCAAGCATAGCTGCAACTGCATAAGCTTGAAAAATAGCAAGCCACTCCTTTTCTGGCTTGCCGAGAAATTTATCTTTGTACTGCTCAGCTAATTGAGAGCCTACTTCTTTTAAATATTCCCCTGGATAGAGGCCCTCGGGAAATTCTGAAATTTTTCCTTCTAATGCCTCTTTATAACGCAAATAAACTGAGCGCGCGAGCGCCTCAACTTGAGCTCCTGCATCGTTGATGTAAAATTCTTTAGTGATTTTATAACCACAATAGCTGAGGAGATTAGATAAGGTATCACCAAAAACGGCTCCTCTACAGTGCCCCACATGCATAGGTCCCGTTGGGTTCGCTGAAACAAATTCAATGTTTATAGCTTCAGATTTTGGATCCCCTCGTCCAAATGTTTCGGGCTGCTCTACAATAGTTTTTACAATCTGATGCCAGAAGGAAACCTTCATAGTGATGTTCAGAAACCCTGCACCTGCGACTTCGACGGATTTGATATCTGGATCTCCCGCAAGTTTAGCTTTGACATAACCCGCTATCTCAGCAGGCTTCATACGGGTTGGCTTAGATAAAAGAAAAGCTACATTGCAGGATAAGTCGCCATGACTGGTATCTCGGGGGGTCTCAATATCAATTGAAGGGAGATGAACGTCTTCAGGAATTAGTCCATCCCGCTGCAGAGATCTTAGAGAAGACTGAATTTTTGATCCAATAAATCCATAAACATTCATCGAACTACCCTGCGGATAATGCTAGCCCTTGAAAAGAAAATTCATCAAAAGTTTTATGCTCTGTCTGATTAATTTAAAAAAGTTGAAAACTTTATCTTAAATCGGGGGTTTGATCAAATAGACGACGGTGTTCTTGGATTGCAAACCGATCCGTCTGTCCTGCTAAATAATCACAAATCAACCTCGCCCTTCTCCGCTCATTCAGCGTTGCGTAAATTTTTTGCCAATTCTCAGGTAATTCTGTTACACCATCATGGGATGAATATCGATTAAATAGATCATTGAGAATTGAATCAGCTGCCGTCATCACTTTCAAAACCCGTTTGTGATGATAGACATTTTTGAAAAGAAATGTTCTAAAGGACTCTAATTGCTTCCATGTACACTCTGAAAATGAGACGATCGGGGATTTTGACTGCCGTATGTCATTGGAGGTTTTTGGTGACGATTTCAATAATCTTTGACGGCTCTCATTTACGACATCACGAATAAGTGCCGTAATCATTGAACGAATTAATTCAAAGCTCGCACGCTCAATTTGTTTTAACTCATCTTGCCCTATGATGTTTCTTACAAAGAAACCTACGAATGGAATATCTTTGAGATCAGATAAAGAAAGAAGAGAACCTCTGAGCGCGTCATCTGTATCATGTGTTAAATAGGCAATATCATCAGAAAGAGCTGCAACCTGCGCTTCACCGCTAGCCCAACTACCTGGCTGGAAAGACTGCCAGGCCTCTAAAGGTTTGATAACCTTGATAAGAGCAGAGCTTTTTTCCCCTTTTAATGGACCATTGTGTTTTGCTAATCCCTCTAGTGTTTCCCATGTGAGATTAAGACCGTTAAAATTTTGGTATTTTCTTTCAAGTTTCGTGACCACTCTCAAACTCTGCACATTGTGATTAAATCCACCGTGCTCTTTCATTAAAAAATCAAGCGTTCGCTCCCCTGCATGGCCAAAAGGAGGATGACCAAGATCATGCGCAAGAGCTAGTGTCTCAGTTAAATCTTCATCTAAACACAGTTGCCTTGCAATCGTGCGAGCGATTTGTGCCACCTCAAGACTATGCGTCAATCGCGTTCGATAGTGATCTCCTTCATGATAAAAAAAGACTTGGGTTTTGTGTGTAAGGCGGCGAAAAGCAGTGGCATGAAGAACCCTATCCCTGTCTCTTTGAAAGGGGCTTCGCGTTGGACATTCGGTCTCAGTGTAGTAACGCCCTCGAGATGGCACCTTACTTGCCGCGAAGTCAGCTAACTTGCGTTCACCAGGACTTAATTCAAAACAAGAAGAGTTCATAACTTAAGAAAATATCCTTGTTCAAAAGTCGAGGAGAATTGATATATTTTAGGATCTTTAAAGACAGAATTTTGGAAAGTCATACTTTACATGGGCCTATCTTGTATTGCCAATAATAAGTAACTATTTGATGTTTGTCCCTAAATCCAAGTATATTTAACTCGTTATAATTTTAACGCTCTCCTACTAAGACTTAAGTTCACATTCAAAAAGCATAAAAACCCAAGATAAAGCGGAACTGATATGACCGAAATACCTGTTGTTGTCACTCTCAATGCCGCCAAACGGATCCTAGATATAATTGCCTCAGAACCAAAGGGGACTTTCTTTAGGGTCGCCGTCGAAGGTGGGGGATGTTCAGGTTTTAAATATAAATTTGATCTCACTCGAGATACAAATCAGGACGATATCATTTTAGAAACTGAAGGAGCGAAAATTCTAATTGATAGAATCTCCTTAGGCTTTCTTACGGGTTCTGAAATTGATTTTGTTGACGACTTGATGGGAGCCTCGTTTCAAATCAAAAATCCACAAGCAATTTCTTCTTGCGGATGCGGTGTAAGTTTTTCTCTCTAAACATTATTACTTCTGTTGAATTCTTGATATAATAAATGAAAATCGTAACTTGGAATATAAATGGTATCAAAGCTCGAATCGAAAACGTTGTAAAATTTCTTTCGGAAATAAAACCTGATATTATTGGCCTTCAGGAAATAAAGTCTCTTGACGACGGATTCCCAACTGATGTTTTCAATGATCTTGGATATAATATCAATGTTTACGGTCAAAAGTCCTTTAATGGTGTTGCCATTGCTTCTCTCCATCCAATGTATGAGATAAAACGTGGTTTGCCAAATAAAAAGAGTGATGATCAAGCGCGCTTCATCGAAGCAACTTTTGATGGAAAAAAAGGGCCGCTTCGATTTGCTTCACTCTACTTACCCAACGGCAACCCTGTTGGAACAGAAAAATTCAAATACAAACTTGATTGGATAGAACGTTTTCATACGTACCTAAAGGAGTCACTTGCAGACGAAATCCCATTTGTCTTGGCAGGTGACTACAATATCATCCCCGAGGCACAAGACGCTAAAAACCCCAAGCTTTGGGAAGCCGATGCACTATATCAACCACAATGTCGACAAGCGTTTAGAGGAATTATAAATCTCGGATACACAGATGCCCTTAGGGCCTGCCATCCGAGTGATGAAATTTATACCTTTTGGGATTATCAAGCCGGAGCCTGGAATAAAAACAACGGTATCCGCATAGACCATATTTTGCTTTCTCCTCAAGCTGCAGATTTATTAAAAAGTTCTGGCATAGATAAACATGTTCGAGGGTGGGAGAAACCTTCAGATCATGTGCCTGTTTGGGTGGAGCTCGACTAAAACACTCCAATTTTGGAACCTTTTCTATCCTTAGGGAGGTTGGTAGTTCTTAAATGATGGGGCCAAGAACTTTTTTATTCTAAATATAGCACATAAAAAACAGAGGAAAATCGACGACTTAATTAATGCGCGAGAGCCCAGAAACATCAGCCTTATTTCGTTCTTTATCTTTTAATTTTAAAGGTGAGACTGTTTCCCCATTTTGGCATGAGCGCATCGGATTTGCTCTAAGGAAACTAACACCTGAAACATCCCGCTCCTCTGGTTTACGATCATAACGAGCTCCCCATTTCAGAAGGACGTTTTTTGCTTTTTGACGAATTTCTTCATCAGAAGTACAAAAGATATTTTGATAGATATCCTCAATCCACAAACGCTCATAGAGTGGGGAGTTATCAATTGCCACGGAAATGAGAGCAAGAGCTCTTGGTTTGTCGGGCTTCATGTACTTTCCATGCCAGAGTAAATCAGCTAAAAAGGCTTGGGCCCCTGCATGACCTCTCTCCGAAAGGACAGATAGCCAGTGTCGCCCCAAAGCTTCATCTTCCTGAACACCTTCTCCTTTGAGTTGAAGTTTGGCTAATTCAAACTGTGCGTCTTCGTCATCAAAGGTTGCCGAAGCGTTGTGCAAATAAAGCACTGCCTTATCTAGGTCTGGCTTAAGACCAATTTCTTCTATCCCATTGCGCAAATATCCAGCCAATGCAGTTAAGGATTTCCCAACATAGGGAGCATGAGGATCATCATCTGGATCCGCATCTGCGTATTCATCTGCGATGGACTGAAACAAACTATATGCTTTAGGATGATTAGTATGGGGAGAGGAATTTTCTGAATAAATCCGAGCAAGATAATATTCTGCCATGAAATCGTTTTGATTTGCAGCGTACTCAAGCGCAGGAATAGCAATTTCGTAGTATCCTCCTTGATAGGCACTGACCCCTTGTTTGACAGCATCTTTGACAGAGGTGAAAGAAACAGTTTCACCCATGCTAGCTGAGACAAAGAAAAGCATCATCATAAGGAGAGAGAGCCCCTCCTTGAGTATCGCTAGAAATTTTTTAAATATCTGCATAACAGACGACCTCTGCCTTCGCACCGAGGTGCGTTACAGCACCATAACGCGCAGGCCCTACCTGATCAGCAAATTTTCTAATTGCGCCAGTTTTATAATTATTTTCTGGAGCTTTCCATTCTTTCCGACGACAATTGAGTTCATCAGCACTGACGTCAATATCTAGAATGCCAAGATCCGCATCAATTGAGATGATATCTCCATCGCGAATGAGAGCAATAGGCCCACCGACGGCAGCCTCAGGGCCAACATGTCCTATACAAAAACCTCTTGTTGCTCCTGAAAAACGACCATCCGTAATTAGAGCTACTTTATCTCCAGCACCCTGACCATAAAGAGCTGCAGTCGTAGAAAGCATCTCTCTCATCCCTGGTCCACCTTTGGGTCCTTCATACCGAATAACCAAAACTTCCCCATCTTTATAATTTTTTTGGGTCACGGCTTCAAAGGCGTCTTCTTCACAATTGAAACAACGTGCAGGACCTCTAAATTTGAGTTTTTGCATTCCGGCAACCTTCACAATTGCTCCATCTGGTGCAAGTGATCCTTTCAATCCCACAACTCCACCAGTTTTAGACAAGGGATTTGACACTGGATAAACGATCTTTTGATCCTGATTAAAGGTAACTGATGACAGGTTTTCTCCCATCGTTTTTCCACTGACAGTTATACACTCTGCATGAAGAAGACCACCCTCAAGAAGAGCTCTTAAGATTTGAGGAACCCCACCTATATCAAAAACATCTTTGGCAACAAATTTTCCTCCGGGTTTTAAGTCAGCAATGTACGGAGTGCGTTTAAAAATTTCAGCGACATCAAAAAGATCAAATTCAATACCACATTCATTCGCTATTGCAGGCAAATGAAGTGCTGCATTTGTTGAGCCTCCCGTTGCGGCAACCGCCACGGCAGCATTTTCAAGCGCTTTACGAGTAACGATATCTCGAGGACGTATCTGTAAACTTAACAAGTCCATCACTGCCCTTCCGCTTGCAACAGCATAGCGATCACGATCTTCATAAGGGGCAGGCGAACCTGCCGAACCTGGCAATGCAAGACCAAGTGCCTCGGAAACCATAGCCATAGTATTTGCTGTATATTGACCTCCACAGGCGCCAGCCCCAGGACACGCGACACATTCTAATTCGTGAAGATCTTTCTCAGACATCTTACCAGCAAGATGCATTCCAACGCCCTCAAACACATCCTGGACCGTTACATCTTTCCCTCGAAATTTACCTGGTAAGATGGATCCACCATACATAAATACTGATGGCACATTAAGGCGCAGCATGGCCATCATAGTCCCTGGTAGCGACTTATCACACCCCGCAATACCAACGAGCGCATCATAACAATGACCGCGCACTGTAAGTTCAATAGAGTCGGCAATGACTTCTCGAGACACAAGGGAGGATTTCATGCCCTGATGCCCCATGGCAATACCATCCGTGACAGTAATCGTACAAAATTCTCGTGGCGTTCCTCCTGCAGATGTCACACCTTTCTTTGCAGCTTGCGCTTGACGCATCAAAGCAATGTTGCACGGAGCTGCTTCATTCCAACAGGACACAACACCAACGAAAGGAGCTGCTATCTGCTCTTCGGTCAATCCCATTGCATAATAGTAAGAGCGATGTGGGGCGCGAGAGGGGCCTTGCGTAACATGGCGACTGGGGAGTTTGGATTTATTTATTTTCATTTCTAACTTTGCGATTAATTTCTTATCTCTTCTCTAAGCCAAATTCTAAAGTACATTGCTCAGCACTTTGAAAAAACTAAGCGATACACTTTATTAGTCATTAAAGAATGCATCCTAACATTGTGGTAAAACATTGATGTCATCGGAATTTCCATAACTCATCTCCATTTTTGTGGCTCAAAAGAGGCACTGAAGAAGACAATCTGTGGTGATTAGGTAACAACACACGGACTGCGCTATTCAATCGTTTATCTTAAGGATACCGAGCGCTTCTTCCCCGTGGCAACTTTATGGATATGCTAGATTAAATAAAAAATATCACCAAATAATGCTGATATTGAGCCTATTTCAATGAAGGCAAATACTTCCCACTCTTTATAAATGAAGAAGTTCATAAGAAAGACCACAAAGGTTTTCCTTAATTCATTAACTCAATCAATCTATCAATTTTCGATCCATTTTATAGCGGTGTGAAGCCGACGTATACGCGCATTGGCTGCCATAACCCTTTCTTCATGAAGTTCTACCACATGCCCAGGACTTTTTGCGACATGATCTTTATTGGAAAGCCAAGTTTCGAACTTGTCTTTTTCAGCCATTGTCTTTTGTATTTCTTTATTAAGACGTTGAATTTCAAAATCTCTATCTATAATGCCCTCTAGGGGGAGGGCAAAAGTTGTTTCATTGATGACAATTAATGCTGAGCCTTTAGGGGAATTTTGGGTAATAAGAATTTCATTCAACCGCGCAAGACGAAGGATTATCTCTTCATGCCCTTTTAACTTGGCCATAATTTCTTGAGACGGAGTAACAGCTGCAAGTGAAAGTTTAACTCCAGCTGCAACATTTAATTCCGTGCGCACGGACCGAACAGATGTTATAAGTTCAATGAGCCATCCCACCTCATGAGAAACTTCTTTTTCAATTAGCCCCTTTAAGTGAGGCCACTCGGCAAGTGTTAGCATGGAATTATGTTTATCAATCCGCTCGATGAGATGCTGCCAAAGCTCTTCTGTGACAAATGGCATGAAAGGATGGAGAACTTTAAGGATTTGTTCGATGACCCAAGCCACCATCGCACGGGTTTCAGACTTTATTGATTGATTATCACCCGCCAATACGGGTTTGATAAGCTCAAGATACCAATCACAAAATATCCCCCAGACAAATCCATAGATGGTACTAGCAGCTTCGTTGAAACGATAGCTTTCTAAACTGGAAGTAACTGTTTCAATTACTTTTTGCGTCTCCCCTGCAATCCACTTGTTGAGTATATATTGCGCTGTATTTGGATTAAATCCGCGGATGCTGGAGCACTCATTCATTTCTGCAAAGCGCGCTGCATTCCAGAGCTTAGTTGCAAAGTTTCTATTTCCCTCTACGGAATTTTTGGAGAGCTTAATATCGCGACCTTGGGCTGCCATCAACGCAAGAGTAAATCTTAAAGCGTCAGCTCCATAGGCATCTATGAGTTCGATAGGATCGATAACATTTCCTTTTGACTTCGACATTTTTTGCCCCTTCTCATCACGAACAAGGGCATGAATATAAACATCTCTAAAAGGAACCTCTTTTAGAAAATAAAGCGAGAGCATCATCATTCGAGCTACCCAAAAAAAGATGATGTCAAATCCAGTTACCAAGACACTGGTTGGATAATATCGATTAAGTTCTAAATTTTTATCAGGCCATCCAAGGGTGCAAAAGGCCCATAATCCCGATGAGAACCATGTGTCGAGCACATCCTCATCACGCGTAAGGGGTTTCTCTTCTTTGTAATGAGCAAGGGCAAGTTCCTTTGCTTCTTTTTCTGCAAGAGCAACAAAAGTTTTCCCATCAGGACCATACCAAGCTGGAATTTGATGCCCCCACCAGAGTTGGCGAGATATGCACCATGGTTGGATATTTCGCATCCATTCAAAATAGGTCTTTTCCCAGTTTTTAGGGGTGAATTTGGTTCGTCCTTCTTCTACAGCTTGAATGGCTGATTTGGCCAATTCTGCTGAATTTAAATACCATTGATCCGTTAGACGTGGCTCTATAACAACATTGGAGCGATCGCCATGGGGTACTGTGTGCGTGGTCGGTTCTATTTTGACCACTAGCCCCGTTTGAACAAGGTCATTAATAATCTGAAGGCGCGCTAGAAAACGATCTAAGCCTTGATACTTATGCGGAGCCTGATCGTTTATTTTCCCGTAAGAATCAAGAACACTGATCAACTCAAGATGATGCCTTTTTCCAACTTCAAAGTCATTGAAATCATGCGCAGGGGTAATTTTGACTGCCCCTGTCCCTTTTTCAGGATCAGAATAAGTGTCTGCGATAATCGGTATTCTTCTTCCGACAAGAGGCAAAATAACATTTAATTTAGACCGTACGAGAACCTTAAAACGCTCATCCTCAGGGTGCACGGCAACTGCTACATCACCTAAGAGTGTTTCGGGCCTCGTTGTCGCCACCACAATGTGGTCTAGAGGATAACCTTGGACTTTTTGTTCTAGAGGGTAGCGGAGATAGTACATATGTCCGCTGGGATCTTTAGCAAGACATTTTTCAAAGGAGTCGGGATCAAACTTTTTTTCAGGATCTCCGTCTGACCAAGAAAAAGTCCCTCTTTTTTCAATTTGGACTACTTCCAAATCTGAAATAGCTGTCTGAAATTTTGGATCCCAATTGACTAAACGCTTGTCTTTATAAATCAATCCTACGTCAAAGAGTTCAACAAAAACTTTAAGGACAGCTTGAGAAAAACCCTCATCCATGGTGAAGCGTTCACGACTCCAATCACAGGATGCTCCTAATCTTTTGAGTTGCTGAAGAATTGCGTGTCCACTTTCGCCTTTCCACTTCCACACTCTTTGTAAAAATTTTTCACGACCGAGTTGACGACGATCTGGCTCCTTGTTGGCTGCCAATTGTCTTTCAACTACCATCTGTGTGGCTATGCCCGCATGATCAGTCCCTGGTTGCCAAAGAACATCTTTCCCTCTCATTCTCTCAAACCTACAAAGAATATCCTGGAGGGTATTATTAAGAGCGTGGCCCATATGAAGGGAACCAGTGACATTTGGTGGAGGAATAACGATAACAAATGGAGGAGCTTTTATTCGGTCAGGTCTGCCTGCTGTAAAAGCCTGTGCCTTTTGCCAAATCGCAGCAACTCGGGCTTCGATGCTTGATGGCTGATAAATTTTATCGAGCATAATGAACGTATTCTGAAGAGAGGGAAACTGTTGACGTGGTACCCCCCCTCTTGGGTTTATGTCAAAGGTTTTATGTCTGTTGCTAAAGAGAAGAAAATAAAAAGCGAACCATAAAAACCAAAGACATTAGGAATTATCCGTCTTTAGTAATTTAGGAACCAGATGGGGGAGATTTTTTTCAATCCACTTTTCTAACATTGGTTTTAGCATCTCACTTACAACATCCTCAAAAGAACGTTGGGAAACCTGTTGACTTAAGGTTTGGAGATTTTCCTCCTTTGGCTCAATATTTTGAGTGGATGCTGATTTAATAGATATCTCTTTCTGCATTAAATCCTCTTTCAGAGGACTAATCTCTTCTAAGGGTTTCCAAAAGCCGGCTGTCTCTCGCTTCTCGCCCAAATCTACTAATGAGGCATCATGCCCTTTTTCAGATAGAGGCTTATCCGTTGCGGAAGCAGAATTGGCAAGAACTTCTTCAACAAAAGTTGGAGTTCTAGTATTTGGTGGGTCTAAAAGATCTTTAGGTTTCATTGCAAATACTGAAGAAGATGTGCCTGCAGTCGACAAGAAATCTTCCTTTTTGAGAAAATCTTTGCTTGTCAGACTTGAATAGAAAGAGGGTTCCTTTTTTGAGGGATCTTCTGCAGTTGGAGATAAAGCTGCATTTTTCACCTGGGCATCCTTGCCACTCGGCTGGATATTTTTGGTAGGTATAAAGTCTTTGGAGGGACTATCGGAAATATTGGAGCAAGATTGATCATTTACCACATTTTCAGAAGCCGCATCATTAACCGATACATCTTTTTTTGTTTCATGGCGTGCTGGTAATGGCGTCTCAATGAGACCAGCTAAATCATCGTCAAGAGCTTGCACATAACGCTGCGCCGTTGGTTTACTGGCGAGATTTTGTGATAACTTACGTGAACTCAAAGGCTGCGCGGACAAAGAAGAAAAAGAAGGTTCCGCTTTTTGAGCATGGTCTTGGCTTATCTTTTTATCAGAAAAATCGCTACTTAAAGAGGTCTCCGCTTTTTCCGAAGATAGCGATTGTAACTGCTCTGGAGTGTTGGAAAATTTTTGAAAGTGCTCATCAGCAAATGCCATTACGGCTTTTGGCTCAGCCGCAATAATTCGTCGAATTGAGGCAAGTATTTCTTCCATAGAAGCTTCAGCTGAATGATCCATTATAACCAATCCCCTACAAATTATGTGTTCTTCAACACTTCAAAACTTAAGAATTAAAGCACTAGCTGATTTCGGGAGGGTGACTAACAAACAATAGACACTCCCAAATTTAAAAGTTATCCACCAAATACGGCGATTCCGAGAACCTTATTGAAAAGTTGAAAAGCCCACTTATAAATCTTGCAACGACTTGCCGCTAATTTTAGGTCTCTTCGGAGAAAGAGTTTTAGAAATAAGAGAAAAAACGGCAGGTTCTATGAAGTTGCGAGACGACTGTTCCGAATTTACAAAGGAGAGGACAATATCAAGCAACAGGCCTTGGATAAAACTTCAGTCGATATTTAGTTTGAAGCTCATTATTTAGTATTGCCAGAAGTAGCATCTACGTCCTCGTGACTTCCATCTGGTCGTGTAATCGAAATACCAAACCATTTCCCTTTAACTTCATTATAATGCTCTTGTGGATCATAAGCAACGCTGGTCACATCCAAACTTATAGCATCCAGATGGCCCACTGCAGCAATAAGAGCATAAGCTGCAACAATGAGGTTGCGTTTCGTATTGACGAGATTAACTTGAGAATTAAGTAATTCTTGTTGTGCATTGAGAGTTTCAATAATCGTTCTCTGCCCTACACGCTCTTCTTCTCGAACACCGCTAAGAGCAATTTCATTGGCCGCAACCTGCGCTTTATCACTCTCAAGTTGGGCTCTTGACGCTTGAAGAACAGACCAAGCGGAAACCACTTGCGATTTCACCTCGGTTCTTGCAGCTTCAATCTCTTGTAAGAAACTTAAATGTTCCTGTTTTGCCTTTCTAACTTCTGCATGAAAACGTCCACCTTCCTGATAAATAGGAAGCGACATGCGCCCACCCAAAGAGATAGTTTCACCCTCCGGAACACCG
>JBJTOZ010000199.1:0-2675 GCA_046074825.1 Hyphomicrobium sp. | reverse complement strand
AAGATTTGGGGAAAAGGGATCAATTATGGCTTTTAAATTATCTGAAGCAATCTGTATAAGACAAAGCTCTGGCCAATATGTTTGTTCGCGCATAAATTCAGTATCCACGGCAACAAAATCAGCTGTGGACAGACTTCGACAGAGATCGGTTAGTTCAGATGTGGATGAGATGACATTCATAATAAAATTGCATACAACATAACCTACTTTAAAGAATATTAATAGTTATCAAGCGCTCTACATTGAGATTTTTTTGAGGACATCCGGTTTTACCGCTTTTCGTCTGAAAGAACAATTTCAGTATATGACTTTGTCCCCCTTCTCAATTTGTCTTTGCTTGCGAGTCAAGCTATGAATAAACTCTTCTTTATATTTTTATTATTTGATGAATCTATTCCTTTTAAGATTTAAGAAATCTTCGAGAGAAATTTTCACCAACTTAAATAACATTCAACTCTTTTGTAAAATTGAGCTCAAATAAAATGAAGCTTCATAGATATCGAACGTTAACGTGTGGTGATATTAGAGCGCAACACATAAACAACTTTGTCCGTATTTCTGGATGGGTTCATCGTGTGCGCGATCATGGTGGTGTCCTCTTCATAGATTTGCGTGACCACTACGGAATTTCTCAGGTAGTGGCAGATCCTGATACCAAAGCCTTTCAAATTGCGAGTACTCTTAGATCTGAATGGGTGGTTCGTGTTGATGGGAATGTGCGAATGCGACCTGAAGGAACTGCTAATCCTGAATTACCCACGGGGCAGGTTGAAATTTATGTAAATGAAATTGAGGTTTTGTCTCAGGCTAAAGAACTTCCAGTCCCTGTATTTGGTGAACCGGATTATCCTGAGGATCTACGATTACAATATCGATTTTTAGATTTAAGGAGAGAAACTCTCCATAATATTATTATGAAAAGAATTGAGATTACCAAGTCAATTCGCCGACAAATGGAGAATGCTGGTTTCAATGATTTTCAAACCCCAATCCTAACGGCTTCAAGTCCTGAAGGCGCACGAGATTTTCTAGTTCCTTCCCGAACACATCCTGGAAAGTTTTATGCTTTGCCCCAGGCCCCTCAGCAATACAAGCAATTATTAATGGTTTCAGGCTTTGATCGCTACTATCAAGTCGCACCCTGTTTTCGAGATGAAGATCCGCGTGCGGATAGATTGCCCGGGGAGTTTTACCAGTTAGATGTAGAAATGAGTTTTGTTGAACAAGAAGATATTTTCCAAACTATGGAACCCATCATTACTGGTATTTTTGAAGAATTTTCCAACGGAAAAAAAGTTACCAAAAATTGGCCGCGAATTCCTTACGATGAAGCTATAAGTAAATATGGGTCAGATAAGCCTGATTTAAGGAATCCAATTGAGATTGTGGATTTAACAGATGTCTTTAGGGGGTCTGGTTTTAAAGTTTTTTCTAACATGATTGATAAAGACTCAAAAACGCAGGTTTGGGGTATTCCTGCTCCATCTGGAGGGTCAAGAGCTTTTTGTGATCGCATGAACGCTTGGGCTCAAAGCGAGGGGCAGCCAGGACTTGGTTATATTTTCTGGAGAGCAGAAGAAGGGACTGCAGGGGCGGGCCCAATTGCAAAAAATATTGGTCCAGACAGAGCAAATACCATACAACAAAGGTTAAATCTTTCTTTAGGGGATGCAGTTTTTTTTGTAGCAGGAACTCCTTCCAATTTTTTTAAATTTGCAGGGGCTACCCGCGATCGCATTGGTCGAGAATTAAAGCTCATTAAGGAAGATCAATTTGCACTAGCTTGGATTGTTGATTTTCCATTTTATGAGTGGAATGAGGACGAGAAAAAAATTGATTTTTCACATAATCCTTTCTCCATGCCAAAAGGGGGGAAAGAAGCTCTAGAGCACGCAGAAAAGGAGGGAAAAGATGTTCTTCTTTCTCTCAAAGCAAATCAATATGATGTTGTCTGTAATGGATATGAAATTGCTTCAGGATCACTTCGAAACCATCTTCCAGAGACAATGGTCAAAGCTTTTGAAATAACGGGTCTAAGTCGCGCAGAAGTAGAAAATCGATTTGGAGGCCTCTATAGAGCCTTTCAATATGGTGCTCCCCCTCATGGAGGCATGGCCGTTGGTCTAGAACGTTTAGTAATGCTACTGACTGAGTGTAAGACCGTACGTGAGGTTGCTCTCTTTCCTATGAATCAAGCGGGTACGGATTTACTCATGGGCGCTCCAAGCGAAGCATCTTCAAAGCAGTTGAAAGAACTTTGCATCCGGATCCAAAGCCCTCTAAAAGAACAAATTTAAATTAACTGATGAGCTCTCATTAGCTTAAATGAGCCTATTATAATTTTAATGTCTTCGTGCTCAGAACATAAGCTTTTATGTTTTTTTGGGCGATTTAAGAGAGCTCCACCAATTCGAAACGTGTTTTTGAGCCTGCCTTATGATTTTTGTCCAGTACTTATCGGCTATTTCATCATTACTGCATTGAACGCATGTGCGATTATAAGATGAAGTTTTGACAGCCGTTGGACTTCCTTTTTCAAGAGCACCCTTTTTAATTGTTTTATTTTTCTCGATTGTAACATTGTTTGTTGAAGTTGCTGGCTGTGGCAAAGCTCCCGTTTCTTTGACTTGCTGAAGGGGTAAAGTATGTTTTGTGGGAGATGTTGGGCTGCTTTC
>JBJTOZ010000198.1:0-4100 GCA_046074825.1 Hyphomicrobium sp. | reverse complement strand
TAATGGCATTACAATCAAAAAATATTTCAGCACAAAAATCTGGATGGTGGGAGACATCGGTTGTCGTTCTTCAAGCCCTTGCAATTGCTATGGCTGTTCGCATATTTTTCTACCAACCATTTAATATCCCATCTGGGTCCATGAAAGAAACACTTCTTTTTGGAGATTATTTATTCGTCTCGAAACTATCCTATGGATATAGTCGATATTCTTTTCCATTTGGGATTAATCTTTTTTCAGGTCGCATTTTTTCTGCTGGTCCCAAAAGAGGAGACGTAGCTGTTTTCAAGCTCCCAAGAGACAATTCGACCGATTACATCAAACGTGTGATTGGATTGCCTGGAGATGAAATCGAAATGAAAGATGGTCAATTGTTTATCAATGGCAATCCTGTTCCAAAAGTGAAGAAGGGGATCTTCACGAATGTTGATGAAGATGGAAATAGAAGTGAGATCCCAACCTTTGAAGAGACGCTCCCAAATGGGGTTAAGTATACAGTTTTAGATGCAGATAAAAACGGACCTTTTGATAATGTCGGCCCATATAAGGTACCTTCTAATCATTACTTTATGATGGGAGATAATAGAGATAATTCAACTGACAGTCGTGCACTTTGGGGTGTAGGCTTCGTTCCTTATGAGAATTTTGTTGGAAGAGCAGATATTATCTTTTTTTCAGCCGCTGTTGATGAGCCTGATGCATTTAAGTGGACTAGCCCTTGGACGTGGCCTTTTGATATCAGATGGAACCGTTTTTTTAAAATCATACACTAGGAGGCCCTGTGTTCAGGGTCCGTAAATACAAAGATATTGAAAGCAAACTTAGCTATAAATTTAAGAGCGAAAAGCTTCTTGAATGTGCTCTTACACATTCAAGTGTTCGGGGCGGAAAAAGAGAGAGCGCAGATAATGAGAGATTAGAATTTCTCGGAGATCGGGTTCTTGGCCTTGCAATTGCTGCTCAACTTAACCAAATCTATCCTAAAGCCCGCGAGGGAGAATTGGCACGTCGTTTCAATAATCTCGTTCGAGGTGAGTCCTGTGCAAGTATAGCTCGATTGTTGAAAATTGGACCTCTGCTTATCCTTTCAGAGGCTGAATCTTCAAGCGGGGGGCGCGAAAAAGAGACAATTCTTGCTGATGCTATGGAGGCCATCCTTGGTGCAATTTATCTTGAAGCAGGTTTTGAAAAAGCCCGTTCAGTAATTTTAAGATTATGGCATGATCTTCTTCAGGATCAAAATACTGATGTGATTCCCGATCCCAAAACATCTTTACAGGAATGGGCCCAAGCACAAGGGCTACCTTTGCCCCAATATTTAGTTGTATCACGAGTAGGACCTGATCATGCTCCTCTTTTTACAGCAGAAGTAAGGATAAAATCTCTGCTTCCTGCACGAGGAGAGGGAGCATCTAAACGAATTGCCGAGCAGGCTGCTGCGTCTTGTCTCCTTACTCGTGAGGGGGTCCATATAAGGAATGAAAATGTCTAATCAGGAGAGCGCGGATGAAAAAAAATCTGATAATCAAAATCGCTGCGCAGTGATTGCTCTCCTAGGCCTTTCAAATTCGGGAAAGTCCACACTTGTTAATCGTCTTGTTGGAGCGAAAGTTGCAATCACGTCCCACAAAATTCAAACTACACGCGCTCCTCTAAGGGGAATAACAATTGAGGGAAAAAGCCAATTAATTTTTGTCGACACTCCAGGAATATTTGATCCAAAACGGATCTTTGATCGCGTCTTACTCGAGACCGCATGGAACGTCGTATATGACTCTGATTTTGTAATCATCCTCATGGATGCTTCAAAAAAAATTGAAGAGAATTTTGAAAGTCTTTGCAAAAAAATTGAACTTCACAAAGGCCCAAAGATACTTGTTCTCAACAAAATTGATAAGGTTTCAAAAAAGGAAAATTTGCTATCCCTCGTTTCACTCCTAAAAGATAAGTTATCATTTGATAAACTGTTTATGATTTCAGCCCTTAATGGGGATGGGCTTCAGGAATTAAGAATCTATTTAGCCAATGAAGCTCCTATTGGTCCTTGGCTTTATCCTGCTGAGGATATCTCTGATGCCCCTCTAAGGGTCTTAGCAGCCGAAATTACAAGGGAAAAAATTTACAAATTTCTTCACGAGGAAATACCTTATGCCACTACTGTTGTAACTGAATCTTGGAAAAATCTCAAAAACGGATCTGTTCGAATTGAGCAAACTATTTATGTTGAAAAGGAAAGCCAAAAAAAAATTGTGATTGGTAAATCTGGTCAATCGATTAAAACTATTTCCTCGCAAGCACGTTTTGAAATATCAGAAATTTTAGAGAAAAAAGTCGATCTTTTTTTATTTGTCAAAGTGAGAGAAAACTGGAGCTCAAGTCCAGATTTTTATAGAGAAGTTGGTCTTGAGTATCCCAAAAAATAATCATGGTTTCTAAAAGATTCTTTGAGATGATATTTGTCTATGGAATGGACTGATGAAGGAGTTGTCTTAGGAGCAAAGTCTCACGGAGAGACCAACGTCGTCGTGGAGTTATTTACTCAAGATCACGGAAGACATTTAGGTCTTCTACATGGAGGACAATCCAGAAAAAAAGTACCTACTATTCAATGTGGCAATCTCGTAAATCTTACCTGGAAATCAAGACTTTCAGAACAGTTAGGCTATCTCACGCTAGAACTAAAAAACTGCTATTCTGTTCAAGCTATGGAAGATCCGCCTGCCCTTGCGGCGCTGTCCTCCTTATGCAGTCTTCTCCGATTGTTACCTGAGCGAGATCCCCATTCAATTCTATACGAAGTAACAGTTCTCTTCTTAAGTTACTTAAATGATGCGTCTGTTTGGCCCGCTGTCTATGTTAGATGGGAAGTTGTTCTTCTTCAGGAGCTTGGATTTGGTCTCGATCTTTCTCAATGTGCTTCGACGGGTGTAACGGAAAATTTAATCTACGTATCCCCCAAATCAGGTAGAGCAGTTTCGCAAAGCGCGGGTGCTCCCTATCACGACCGTCTTCTACCTCTCCCATCCTTTCTTTCTCAGGAGAGAAGTGCTCGCCTTACAAAAGAAGATTTATCTCATGGCCTTGCATTAACGGGTCATTTTTTGGAAACACGTATTCTTGCTGCTCGCGGAATCCAACTTCCAGAGGCACGCGGTCGAATTCTTAAATTTTCAAATATCTAATTCTAAAAACTTTAAGGATGCATGATTTCGACTTTTAGAGAATTATCCTTATCTTCAGTAACAAGAAAAACAGTATTGTCTTTCGTTTGATATCGACCAGAAATTTTTTTTTCTTTTGGAGCCCTAAACTCAATCGTCTGAGGATCACACAAGGAGTGTCGTACAGTCATTCTAGCAGAGGCTATTTTATCTTGAGCGCCGAGAGCGTATGATATCGGTTCATACGTCATATTTTTAACAATAATTTGATATCGAAAACTTTGCGGTCGAGCAAAGAGTTGGACGGATATAAATTTTTGTGCGTCTTCTCCTGCGACAGCCACTCCAACGCCTGTCTCCGTAACATTAGGCTCGAGAACATTTATTCGGTGTTTTGGAGACTTCATCCAACCCTCAATAATATTTGAGGCCAGTTGATCTGCGCTTGTGTTTTGACTTGGGGCGCGCATGGAAAGATTTTCAGAAAGTCTGCACCATTTATATCCTTCAATATTTACTCTCTCTTCTATGCTCCATCCGTCAGCTGTATGAGAAAACAAACCTTTATCAGCAAGATATGTCGCATAGGCGCGGGCTGCAATCTTAAGGAAGGTATTTTGGGAAATGGGTGCTAGATTTTTTTCACTGCGAACAGCGTTTGTTTTTTCAAAGAGTGCTGTTTCCACAGCTGCAATATCAGGAATGGGCATAGAGAAGGAGGCTTTCTTTGCAGAGATCTCAAACTTTACAAGTGCGAAACACGAGTATTTCAACAGAATGTTGTCTGATCAGTGACCATTGTCTTGAGATTTATCTCTAAGTTCATTAATTCATTTACATGACCAAACAAACAAATCTCGCAGACAATAAAGGCCATACGGAGCCCATAGATTTAAAAGATGCGCTCGAAGAACGCTATCTGGCCTATGCGCTTTCAAC
>JBJTOZ010000197.1:0-4775 GCA_046074825.1 Hyphomicrobium sp. | reverse complement strand
TTAAATTCCAAATACTTTGATTCAATTCGCGTATCATCTAAACGGGGAAACTCAGATAAGAGCCCAAAAAATAAAGCTGTTTGCCAATACAATGGGTGCGCACAGCCAGCAACCCATAGGGCTCCTAAAGGGCGGGGACAGGATGGAGAATATTTCAACTTCTGCGTTGCACATGTAAAAGAGTATAATGCGTCTTATAATTATTTTGACGGAATGTCAGACAACGAAGTTGCAAGTTTTCAAAAAGATGCATTAACAGGTCATCGCCCAACTTGGAAGGTTGCAGCCAACTCTTGGATCCCTGGGATGAGGGAGAAGAAATCAAGTCGTCTTAATACTCAAGAGGCTTCATCTCAAAATGATGCATCTGCTTTTTTTGCCTGGCGTGTTCGACAGTCTCGTAGCGCTCCAATTGAAAAACACAGACAGCTTAGACCTTTAGAGAAAAAAGCTCTGATTTCTTTGGGTCTGCGGCAAGGAGCAACACACGATGAGATTAAGTTGCGCTATAAAGAACTCGTGAAACTCCACCATCCTGATGCCAACGGTGGGGATAGGGCAAGTGAAGAAAGACTTCGGGAAATAATTCAGGCCTATAATTATTTAAAACAAGCAGGGCTTACCTAAGTTCATCGAAAAATTAATCATCCTTATTTGTTTTGTCTTATATTTAAGCGCATGAGCTGAAACTTTCAGAATATTTCACTAAAATTCAGCCTCAAAAGGATGGGTTATAAATATCGAACTAATAATAAATAGGAATATGAATGGCTATTATTTCCGCTTCTGCAGAAAGAACAGAAAACATAAGGCTTCCAGATAAAAGCGTTTCTGTCAGAAAAGTTTTTGGCATTGAAACTGATATGGAGGTCCCTGCCTATTCTTCAAGTGATGAGCACGTACCAAGTGCAGATGCTGATTATGTCTTTAATCGTGATGTTACTATGGCAATTCTTGCCGGTTTTAAATTCAATCGTCGCGTGATGATTCAAGGATACCATGGTACTGGCAAGTCCACGCATATAGAGCAAGTGGCTGCAAGACTTCGGTGGCCTTGTATTCGTGTTAATCTTGATAGCCATGTCAGTCGAATTGACTTGGTGGGTAAGGATGCAATTGTATTAAAAGATGGAAAACAAATCACGGAGTTTCGAGAGGGGATACTCCCATATTGTTTGCGATCTAATATTGCACTCGTTTTTGATGAGTATGATGCAGGACGCCCTGACGTTATGTTCGTCATCCAGAGAGTTCTTGAGATTTCAGGTAAATTAACTCTTCTTGACCAATCCAAGGTCATAACTCCCCATCCCGCCTTCCGTTTGTTTTCAACGACCAACACAATAGGTTTAGGAGACACATCAGGCTTATATCACGGTACTCAGCAGATAAACCAAGGACAAATGGACAGATGGTCTATTGTAGCAACATTGAATTACTTGCCTCACGATGACGAGGTAAAAATTATTCTCTCTAAAGTTAAATCATATTCCACATCTGAAGAAAGAAGAAAGCTAATAGATGCTATGGTGCGTGTTGCAGATCTTTCTAGAGCCTCTTTTATAAATGGCGATATTTCTACGGTAATGAGCCCAAGAACTGTAATTACTTGGGCGGAAAACGCAGATATTTTTAATGATATTGGCTTTGCCTTCCGTCTTACTTTTTTAAATAAATGCGATGAACTAGAAAAACCAATCGTTGCTGAGTTCTACCAAAGAGCATTTGGAGAGGAGCTCCCAGAAAGTGTAGCAAATGTAGCGTTAAGTTGATTTCATACCGGAAACTCAACTTTGATGGAAATATTAAATAATGCCAACAAAAAAAATAGCAGCGAGGAATTCAGCTGAGGGTAAAGAGACACAAAGGGAGCAACTCAAACGAGCTATTGCACAAACTGTAAGAGCAATAGCAAATGATCACAATGTAAAAGTGGACTTTACAAAAAATTCTAGTTCTCTATTCGGACGTCACGTTCATTTGACAGAACCTGCTACATCTTTATCGCCTGAAGAAATTTCAGTATTTCGAGGGCGAGCCGACAGCATGTCACTTATGCTAGCATGTCATAATGAGAAACTGCATCAAAAATTAGCTCCTAAAGAGGGCCTTTCTAAAGCAGTTTATGATAGTTTAGAGTTGACCAGAATAGAAGCAATTGGTGCAAATCGCATGAAGGGAATGGCTAATAATTTAGCCTCAAAATTAGCAGATTATTTTTCAGACACTAAATACGCCAACTTCAAAACACGTGAAGAAACTCCATTGGAAGAGGCTCTTTCTATAATTGTTGGCGAATACTTGACGGGAAAAGAGCCACCTAAAATTGCAAAACATGTTGGGGATATATGGCGACCGTTTATTTTGGAGAGATGCTCAAGAATATTAGAGCAACTTAAGAATAATATGTGTGAGCAAGAAATATTTGGATCTCTAACTCTAGAAATCCTTCAAACTCTTGAGATTACTCAATCACGTCCAAGAGGCATAAGTGAAGAAAATGAAGAGGAGCAAATCTCTGAAGATCCCTCCTCTAATCAAAATAAAGATAGTTCCGAAAAGCATGAAAATACAAAACAACAATCTGAAGATAGTCAAAAAAACCAGACAAAAACACATGACATGACATCAGCCTCTTCATCATCTGTGCTAGAAGAAGAAGATTTGCTTTCAGAAAGTAAATCAGAGGACACGATTGGAGAGCACTTTAGTAACACTAATCCAAAAATAGATACTGTGAATAATTTTGATTACAAAATTTTTTCAGAGGCTTATGATGAAGTTGTTGACGCAGAAAAATTATCAAACCCTGAAGAACTCGATCGTCTTCGTACTTTTCTTGATAGAGAATTAAAAGCTCTTTCTTCTTCAGTTTCAAGGCTAGCAAATCGTCTCCAGCGCCGTCTTCTTGCAATACAAAATCGTTCTTGGGACTTTGACTTAGAGGAAGGAATATTAGATACATCAAGAATTACTCGTATTGTTACTGATCCTATGCAACCTCTATCTTTTAAAAGTGAAAAAGACACCGAGTTCCGAGACACAGTCGTAACATTACTTATTGATAATTCTGGATCTATGCGCGGGAGACCCATAATGGTTGCTGCTTGTTGTGCAGATATTCTTGCCCGCACTTTGGAACGCTGTGGCGTGAAAGTAGAAATACTTGGGTTCACAACAAAAGCCTGGAAAGGAGGTGAGTCTAGAGAGAAATGGCTTGGAGCCAACAAACCTCAAAATCCGGGACGGCTTAACGATTTACGTCATATTATTTATAAGACCGCCGACTCCCCTTGGAGAAGAGCAAGACGATCCTTATCTCTCATGATGCGGGAGGGACTTCTAAAAGAGAATATAGATGGTGAAGCTTTGCTTTGGGCCCACCAAAGAATTCTTGCACGCCCTGAGCAACGTAGAATTTTGATGATGATTTCAGACGGAGCGCCAGTAGATGACTCGACACTTTCCGTGAATACAGGAAGCTATCTCGAAAATCATCTTCGTAGAATTATACAGCAAATTGAATCTTTTTCCCCTGTTGAACTTATTGCTATAGGTATCGGTCACGATGTAACACGTTATTATCGCCGTGCCGTCACAATAACCGATCCAACTGAACTCGCAGGTGCTATGACAGAAAAACTTGTCGAACTTTTTGACGAATATAATCCTTCAGATACAATGTATCGCAGACAAAACAAGAAGTTTTTTACAGGTCCCGCTTTGCCAAAAAGCCACCCTAAGTTGGGTTATAAAATTTCACGTTTTGCAACCGCTTAATACGAAGAGCAGAAATCTTATTTCTGCTTTTTCTTAAAATCTCAAAACGATAACCATAAAAAGTGAATACCTGTCCTGGCTCAGGTATCGTCTGAGCTTCATGAATAACTAGTCCTGCTAAAGTCGTGGCTTCCTCCTCAGGAAGATCCCACTCCATAAAACGGTTTAGATCTCTAATAGCAACTGTACCATCAACATTAACTGTTCCGTCTGTCTGAAGTCGAATACTTTGTTCTTGCGTATCGTGCTCATCGGCAATTTGACCAACGATTTCCTCTAAAATATCTTCCAAAGTTATTAGTCCCTGAACTTCGCCATATTCATCAACAACAAGAGCCATCTGTGCCTTTTTTTTGAGAAATTGATTGAGTTGCGTTTTCAGGCTCGTCGTGTCTGGGACGAACCAGGGAGGTTGAGCGAAACCCATGATCTCGAGCTTAGATACATCCCAATTTACCTGGGAGAGAGCAGCTAGCAAATCTTTTGTATGAAGAATTGCAACAATATTCTCTGGCTCATTTCTCCATAGTGGAACGCGCGAATATTGAGACTTTAAAATTTCATCAATAACATGTTGGGGATCTAAATCAGCACTGAGCGTATCCATCTTTGTTCTATGTACCATGATATCAGCCACTTGCAGATCTCTTAAATCAAGAATTCCGCCTAGCATATGAGCATCATGCCGTTGAACCGCACCTTCTTTGGCTTGCAAGTCGATTGTACCCCGAATTTCTTCATGAGCTGCAAGTATATTTGCTTCATCATCCATCTTAGTCGGTGTAAGAATGAGTATCTGGCGGACTAGAATTTCAATTGCTTT
Source organism: Hyphomicrobium sp. (assembly GCA_046074825.1). Taxonomy (GTDB): domain Bacteria; phylum Pseudomonadota; class Alphaproteobacteria; order Rhizobiales; family Hyphomicrobiaceae; genus JAGVSR01. The sequence goes on along the minus strand of JBJTOZ010000197.1, from coordinate 172 downwards.
CGTGAATGGGGTTAGGGCTGCAACAACACCGTGAATTATTGGAGAAACAAAAAGTGCCATTCTATCTGAGAATGCCAGAGCATAAGTCTTGGGTAAGACGGCTCCAAAAATAAAAATCATGATTGTCATAACGATAGTTGCATATATTACACCTACCTCTCCAAAGAGTTCT
>JBJTOZ010000196.1:0-14297 GCA_046074825.1 Hyphomicrobium sp. | reverse complement strand
CTCGTTTTCCTAGGTCTACTCGGTACATTCTGGGGATTATTAGAAACTATGCAATCTGTTGGAAAAGCTATTCAAGCCCTCGATACAAAGGGTGAGGCTGTAGCTATTTTCGATGAACTTAAAACCGGTCTTGCAGCTCCGCTTAAAGGTATGGGCACAGCATTTTCGTCTTCTCTTCTAGGATTAGCAGGATCTCTTATTCTCGGTTTTCTAGAGCTTCAAGCAAACCAAGCTCACAATCGTTTCTACAATGAGTTGGAAGAATGGCTCTCCGGTATCACAGAATTAACGCCGGGAACCACTGCAGCAACTGATCAGGCAAGTCGTCAATTAACTTCTGCGGTTTACGAAATGCAGAGGGCCATATCAGAATTATCTGATAAACTGGAAACTGCCCAATTACCTAATGCTGAAGAAAATAAGTCACTATCATTAGATCGATCGGAAGATTCAGTTAAAGAACTGGCACGAAGCATAAGCCAACTTATAAATTTAATGCGGAGTGAGCAAAAGGTTGTCCGCGAATGGGTTGATGAGCAGGCCACGCAAAAAACAGATTTAGCTAATGCGATTAAGGTTCTAAATGAAAACTTTCAGCGCAGGTCTAGCTAATGGCTTTTGGACGTAGGCGTCAAAGAACGTCTGACTATGGAGAATTCTGGCCAGGATATGTTGATGTTCTATCGACACTTCTTTTGGTTGTAACCTTTCTAATGTCGATCTTCATGCTGGCACAGTATTTCGCAACACAAGAATCTATAGGAAAAGATAATGCACTCAAAAAGTTAACTCGTCAGATTTCCGAACTTAGCAGTCTTTTGTCTTTAGAAAAAGGGAAGGCAAAAGATAATGAGGATGAAATTTCAGTGCTGCAAGATACAATAGCTTCTCTTAAATCGGAAAATGCAAAATTGAACAGCCTCAGTTTAGGAGGAGATGAAGCTGCAAAAAATGCATCAGTACAAATCGGAACACTTACTGACGAGCTTACGCAACAAAAAAATATTTCAAATGAAGCTCTTGCTAAAGTTGATCTTCTCAATCAGCAACTCGCAGCTTTAAGACGCCAAATCTCTGCCCTAAATGAAGCTATTGAGGCTTCAGAAAAGAAAACAAGCGAAAATGATAGAACAATAAAAGATCTTGGCCAGCGTCTAAACGCTGCCCTAGCAAGGCAGGTTCAAGAATTACAACGCTATCGGTCAGATTTTTTTGGAAGACTTCGTGAGCTTTTAAAAGATAGAAAAGATATCAGAATTGTTGGGGATCGCTTTGTGTTTGAAAGCGAGGTTTTATTTCCCTCAGGATCTGCTGATTTAACAAATGATGGATATTTAGCTCTCGATACCATCGCAAGTGCAATAAATGATCTCTCACAACAGATCCCAAAGGAAATTGATTGGGCTGTTCAGATTGATGGCCACACAGACAAACGCCCTATCTCAAGTGTACAATTTCCCTCTAACTGGGAACTCTCTACTGCAAGAGCAGCCTCGGTTGTAAAACACATGATAGACCGCGGGGTCCCTGCTAAACGACTAGTTGCTGCTGGATATGGTGAGTTTCAACCTATCGAAAATGGTACTGACGAATTATCACTTCGCAAAAACCGCCGTATCGAGTTGAAGCTAACTAATCGATGATACTTTTGAATTTATTCATTCCGCTGCTTCTCGGCCGAATTGAAGATCCGCAAGGCGACCATAAAGACCGCCCTTTTCAACAAGTTCAGAATGTGTGCCGCTTTCAATGACACGACCTTCCTTCATAACTAGAATCCGATTGACCTTTTGGACTGTTGCTAGACGATGCGCAATCACTAGGGTAGTTCGATTTTTCATTACTATTTGAAGGGCTTTTTGGACTGCTCTTTCACTTTCAGCATCTAGTGAACTGGTTGCTTCATCTAATAGAAGTATTGGAGAATCTTTAAGAATTGCTCGAGCAATAGCAATCCTCTGTCTTTGTCCTCCTGAAAGTGAAACACCTCTTTCTCCTAATTGAGTTTCATATCCCTTTGGCAGAGCTTGTACGAAAGCATCTGCTTGCGCTGCTATAGAAGCATTTTTTACTTCTTCGAAGCTAGCTTTGGGGCTTCCATATCGAATATTTTCGAGAACAGAATCAGCAAAAATTGCAACATCTTGGGGGACTAATGAAATCAGCCGACGCAGATCTTCAAGTCTAGCATCTGCAATATTAATACCATCAACCAGGATTGTTCCTGAAGTGGCGTCATAAAAGCGAAGTAATAAATTAAAGATTGTAGTTTTGCCTGCACCTGATGGACCAACAAGAGCAATAGTTTCACCCGCACTAATTGAAAGAGAAAAGTCTTTGAGTATAATATCATTTGGTCGAGTGGGGTACGCAAACGAAACATTATTAAATAGAATGTTTCCTTTTCTTTCTTTTGGGAAAGAAACAGGCTTTGAAGGTGAGCAGATAAGGGGGTTAATCGCTAAAATCTCAATCAATCTTTCTGCAGCACCAGAAGCTTGGGTAATTTCTCCCCACACTTCTGCAAGTTCGCCCATCGCTCCAGCGACAAATAATGCATAAATAATAAACTGGCTTAGCTCACCTGCTGTCATTTTGCCTGATATTACAGTTGATGCTCCATACCACAAAACGCAGACGACACTCCCAATAGTTAAAAAGATAGTCAGGGCAGTGAGGCCTGCCCTTGCTTTCATGCGTTCGCGAGCAGCATCAAATGATAACTCAACCGCAGCATTAAAACGTGAAGCAACAACTTTCTCATGAGCAAATGAAATCATAGTTCTTACAGCAGCAAGGTTTTCTGCAGCATACGCAGATGCCTCTGCAATAGTATCTTGTGCTCTCCGCGAGAGTTTCTTAACCGCCTGTCCATATGCCATCAGCGGTAACACGATGACAGGTATTGATATTAAGGTTAGTGCTGAAAGATGAGGACTCGTTATGAACATCATCACGAAGCCCCCTAGTAGCATAAGGGCATTTCTCAGTGCCTGAGAAAGGGTATGACCTGCGACTGCTTTAATTTGGGTCGTATCAGCAGTAAGTCTACTAATTAGCTCTCCTGATTGTGTTCTTTCAAAGAATGCTGGCCCAAGCTTGGTCAAATGGGCAAATACTTCTGATCTTAAATCCGCAACTACTCTTTCACCTAACCAGTTAACGCAAAAAAAACGGGCAGCAATAGAGACAGCTAGTATCCCACCTATAACAATCATTATTACAAAATACTGTCCTATGAAATTACTATTCCCCGCAGAAAAACCATGATCTATAATTCTGCGCACTGCGAGTGGAACTGACAACATAGATCCCGCAGAGATGACGAGTGCAATGGCACCCCAGACAAGCATTTTGGTGTTTTTTAAGAGGTACGGTTTTAAAGCCAAGAGAGGTCGAATTAATTTTAAGCTTTTTTTGGAGCTTTTTAAATTATCATTGGATGTGAAAATCTTATCTTCGACTTCTCTCTCGGATGAAGGGATATTATGCAATGAGGAAGAGGCTTTCTCTTGGACTTCCATAAATATATAAACCTAGATAATATTCTAAAATACAACAATGGATTATTATTCCTAAAAGGGGTTTACTTTATTTCTCAAGTGAAATCTTCTCAAAGAAAAGCAATCTTTTAATAAAGGACTTTTTTAAGCCCTCATATCTTGTACATGGACCTGTTATCGACTATAGAAGCACCATCATATTTTTATCATAACAAATATCAATTTATTTAGGCCCATAAATCGATTGTTTTGGGTTATAAATACTTCAAAAGGGAGTGGGACCAAATGAAAAAAGAAGCAGGCCTTCATCCAGACTATCACCCTATCAAGGTTAAGATGACAGATGGGACTGAGTTTATTACTTACTCTACCTACGGAAAAGCGGGCGATGAACTACAGCTAGATATTGACCCAACAACACATCCTGCTTGGACAGGCGGCGACACGAAGCTAGTTGATAGAGGTGGCCGAGTATCCCGCTTTAAAAAGAAATTTGAAGGAATTTTTTAAGATTTTTTCTTCAGATTTTGGTAAGATCCGAGCAGGCTCTTGACTGGATCGACATTTGATACGTTAGTCTCTGTAATTCACAGTGAGTGAGTTAGTTCAATTTATCTGTGAAAGCTTTCTCTAAACGGTCAAGTTGTTTCCCAACAGGGTTGTAGGCTTCTTGACGGTCGACAGAATTGTTGAATGAAATTGTCATCGCTAAATCTAATTGCACAATACGATCGTGCAAAGAAAAACTTTGCTCAATTAGTTCTTGCAACCCCTGCGGAAGTTTATCAAATTCCCGTACATGAGAGGGTCTGCCAATATTTTCAAGCTTGAGCCTATCCCTCTTTTTTTGCGCCTCAGTCTTAGTAATTTCGCCCTCTTTCAGAGCCCGTCTTATTAAAAGCCATGAAGCCAAATCAAGTAATCGGGTTGTAAGGCGCATACTCTCAGTAGTGTAAAGAACTGTGAGATGTCCATCTAGAGATTTTGCTTCTCTGCGACCATCGCCATCTAAATACGAAGCAGCTCTTTCAACGAGGGACATGCCTTCTTGAAAGACTTTATCAAATTGTATGGAAGATTGAAATTTTTCGCCAAAGGAAATTGCTACATTATCAAACGATTTTCGCAAACTTCCATTTTTTTTATCTTGAACTTTACTCTTAGACACTTCAACAACTCTACTCTAATTACTCGGAAAACTTTTTATTGATGTATTTTGAATTTAGGAGGCAATAAATAATCAAAAGTTAATTCACCATCCTTTTAGGCGAAAATGAATGCGGGTTGCTTCTCACACTCGCCCAAAAATCCATCATGGATTAAGAATAACGACAGATTGTTAAAAGAGGCTTAATCTAGGCGATAGCCCCTCAACAATGCCTAAAAGAGAAAAATAAAACGGCAGAAGATACAGCTTGAATATATTAAACAGACCAATTTTTAAGATTTAAGAAACTCAGGATATTATTTTTTGAAAAGAGAATTGGCAACTGCACTATGGGCCCTTTTTTTAATAAGCTCCTCTTTTAGGCGATTGATTTCATCTTCTAGAACTTTGATTCGGGCTTCTAACTCCATTATTGCTAAATTTTCTAATGACTCACCGATTGAGTGGCTAGCGTAAGGTTTTCTAGGTATGTGTTCATCCCAATCCATCATAGCTACTTTTATCTTTATCTCTTAGATACTACTATTACACAAAAGTACTTTCTTCTCAATCTCTAAAGATTTCCAAACAACTCTCAAGTCGGAATTATGAAATGCAATCATTCCCTGAAAAGATGACTGTTATAAAAATTTCTAAAAATGGGGGACCTGAGGCTCTGATACCCGAAACAATAGATGTACCTCAGCCCAAAGAAAATCAAATCTTAATCAAGGTATACGCAGCTGGAATTAATCGTCCCGACGTACTGCAGCGTAAAGGACTATATCCTGCACCCAAAGGGCATACTGAGCTTCCTGGATTAGAAGTAGCTGGCGAAATTGTAGCCTTGGGCAACACCGTGAATAACTTTTATATAGGACAGCGTGTCATGGCTTTAGTAAATGGCGGGGGATATGCTGAATATTGCTTGTCAGATGAGGCTACGGCTCTTCAAATACCTGAAAATTTATCCTACGCTGAAGCTGCTGGTTTCCCAGAAACATTTTTTACAGTTTGGCATAATGTTTTTGAAAGAGGAAAATTAAAAAATGGAGAATGCTTCTTAGTGCATGGAGGTACCAGTGGGATTGGTGTTACAGCGATTCAACTAGCAAAAAACTTTGGCGCCAAGGTGATAGCAACTGTTGGTTCGGATGAAAAATGTAAGGCCTGCGAGAAGTTGGGTGCTGATAGAGTAATAAATTATCTAAAGGAGGATTATTTCGAGGTCATAAAATTGGAAACTAAGGGGCAAGGAGTCGATTTGATTCTTGACATGGTAGGGGGAGACTACATTGAAAAGAATTTGCGATCTTTAGCAGAAGACGGTCGTCTTGTTTATATAGGCTTTCAGAAAGGTTCGGTTGCCACATTAGATCTAATGCGTTTAATGCTAAAACGTCTCACCATTACTGGCTCAACCCTTAGAATACGAAGCTTAGATGTTAAAAGAGGAATTGCTCAGCAGCTTGAGAAGTGCGTGATACCTCTTCTAGCAAATGGCTCTATCAAAATTCCCATAGATAGCATTTTTCCTCTTGTGAAAGCAGCGGATGCTCATCGCCGAATGGAAGAAGGAAGACATATTGGTAAGATTATTTTACAAGTCATTTGAAAAAATTTTTTAAAAAGAGAACATAGATTTGAAGCTTACTAAGAGGTATCAAATTTGTATCTAGACTAAAATAAGTACTAGCTATTATTTAAGAGAACCCTAAATCCTCAAAAAAATTATTTATCGGATAAATTCAAAATTAAATTGCATTTAGATTAGAAGCTGAAATGAAGGACTTGGCATAAAGATAAAGCAAAAAAACCTTAGGAACAGAACATCCTGGTTTTTTCCTATGATCTTCTTACACTAAGGAAAAAAGTCAGCACCTATGATTTAAATTTTCTAAATGGTAATAAGAATTTCGTAAGTAATTTTAGATAAACCCCTTCAAGGCTTTCATGTCACATAATACTTATGGTCATATTTTTCGAGTCACAACATGGGGAGAAAGCCATGGTGCCGCAATTGGTTGCGTCATAGACGGATGTCCACCAGGGATCTTAATAAGCCGAGACGAAATTCAATCCTTCTTAAACAAACGCCGGCCTGGGCTCTCACGCTTTGTTACTCAGAGACAAGAACCTGATGAGGTAGAAATACTTTCAGGTGTATTTCATGATACAGAGGGACGACCGGTTTCTACTGGCGCGCCTATTTCACTGCTCATCCGAAACGTTGATCAAAGAACTAAAGATTATTCGGATATACAGGATAAATTTCGGCCTGGGCATGCAGATTACACATACCAAGCAAAATATGGAATTAGAGATTACCGCGGCGGAGGCCGTTCTTCAGCGCGTGAAACTGCGGCTCGTGTAGCTGCTGGTGCTGTAGCCCGCAAGGTACTTGGTGCGGATATCTATATACGTGGATCGCTTATTCAGATTGGTACATTAAAAGTCGATCGATCAAGATGGAGCTGGGATGAAGTTGAGCAAAATCCTTTTTTTTGTGCGGACAAAGATACGGTTCCTAAGTGGGAAGAATATTTGAATGGAATTCGCAAAGCTGGATCATCTATAGGTGCTGTGGTAGAAATTGTTGCTGACGGTGTACCAGCAGGGTGGGGTGCACCTATTTATGGAAAACTTGATCAAGATATCGCAGCAGCCATGATGTCCATAAATGCTGTAAAGGGTGTGGAAATAGGGATCGGGATGAGAAGTGCAGAATTAACGGGTGAAGAAAATGCAGATGAGATGCTTGCTTACCCCGAAACAGAGGAACAAAATAAGTATCCAATTTTTTCTTCTAACAATTCTGGAGGTATCCTTGGGGGCATCTCTACAGGACAACAGATTGTCTGCCGATTTGCTGTAAAACCTACCTCATCAATTCTGACACCAAGAAAAACAATAACCACTTCGGGAAAGCCTACCATGATATCGACTAAAGGTCGTCATGATCCCTGTGTTGGTATCCGCGCTGTGCCAGTTGGTGAAGCAATGCTCGCATGTGTTCTAACAGATCATATGCTTCGCCACAGAGGTCAATGCGGATCAAAATAATTATAAAAATGTAGAATTTTGTAAAATATCGGTTTGGATGATAGGCCACTTAATTAAGTCACTTTAAGACAATGAGTGCGAGATTTAAAAAAGCCTACGCTAGGCATTATTATCGAAACTGGCTTCTATGGAGACTATAGAATGCCTGATTTCGAAAGGGTTTTGATTCTAACAGGGGCTGGAATTTCTGCTGAGTCCGGAGTTGCAACTTTTAGAGATAAAGGTGGGATTTGGGCTAAATATGATTATCGCGATGTTGCGACGCCCGAAGGTTTCGAGAAAAATCCACAACTCGTCCACGAGTTTTATAATATGAGACGTCGCTCTCATCTTAGTGTGAGGCCAAACGCTGCTCACTTTGCATTAGCACACTTAGAAAGGGCATATCACGGGATAGTCACTCTCATTACCCAAAATGTCGACAATCTGCATGAGCAGGCTGGATCACAAAATTTAATTCATATGCATGGAGAAGCCCTTAAGGCTTGGTGTTTAGGTTGTGGTGAGCGAATGGTATGGTTAGAAGACATGTTTCTGGAAACAGCATGTCCTCGCTGTAAAGCAACAGGAACAATGCGACCTGATATAGTATGGTTCGGCGAAGAACCCTATCAAATGGAAAGAATTATAGAAGAACTTGATCAGGCTGATTTGTTTATTTCAATTGGCACAAGTGGTAATGTTTATCCTGCAGCTGGATTTGTTTCTATCGCTGGAGAAAAAGGTGTTCATACAGTTGAACTCAACTTAGAACCCTCAGAAGGTCGCTCATATTTTAACGAGGCAATTCATGGGCCAGCAACAGAGATTGTGCCTGCCTATATAAGACGCCTTTTAGAAGATGATTAAGCAAGTCATAGACTAGCTTCTCTTTTTAAAAACTGTCATAACTTCAAGGTGTGCGGAGAACATAAATTGATCTATGCATGTTATAGGGCCAATTTCATATCCAGCATCTATTAATATTCTTGCATCACGCGCTAAGGTTGAAGGCGCACAAGAAACAGCTATAATTGTCGGGACTTTAGATCGGGCTAATTGCTGAAACTGTTTTGAAGCTCCGATTCTAGGAGGATCAAGAAGTACAACATCAAAATTATCAAGCTCCTTCGGTGATAAAGGCTCCCGAAAAAGATCTCTAAGACAAGCTTGAATTGGTTTTAAACCCTGCGAATTCTTGGAGCCTTCCATAAGCGCAGAGATAGCCCTGCTATCGTTATCATAAGCTAAAACTTCCGCACGTTTTGCAAGATGAAAAGTGAATGTTCCTATTCCACAAAAAAGGTCGCAAACTTTTTTTATCTTTTTTGGAAGAGAGTTCAAAACAAAATTGACCATGATTTGTTCTGCAGCAGGAACAGGCTGCAGAAAAACTGAAGAAGGAATGTCAACTTCGACACCTGCAAAAGTTAGGCGTGGATGAGCTCGAATAATAATAATATCTTGAGATACAATAAGACGGATGATGTTTTTGTTTTCCGCAATATGGGAAATTTCAGACCTCTCATCAGGTAATAGTTGTTTAAATCCGTTCTGAAAATCAACGTCTAGTCCAGTATCAACTCTTGTAACAATAATTCGTCCAACAGAATTATTTGGCATTGCAATTTCTGCAATTTTTTTAAGATCTGGCACTATAGTTACAATATCTTGATCCAGAACTAAACACTCAGATATATCTAGGATTGTATTTGTTTTTTCTTCCCGAAAACCTATGGAAATATGGCCATCGAAACGTTCCACTCCAAGGGAGGCTCGTCTTCGAGAGCCAATTGATAGCATCTGCAAAGGGCCAACTTGAGGAGAAATCCCCCTCTGTTTAAAGGCATCTTCTACTCCCTCAAGTTTCCACCTGATGTAGAGGTCTTTATGCATGTGTTGAGCAACGCATCCACCGCAAGTTCCAAAATGTATACAAGGGGGTGAGGCGCGCAACGGACTATCAAAAACACGTCTCAAAGAACCATCATTGTGTATTTGCCACTCTTCTCCAGGCAGGCCATTTTTTATGTAACGTCTCTCTCCATTTATATTTGCAATGCCATCTCCCCTAGACCCAAGTCCTATGATTGTGACTTGTGATTTATTAGACATTGCGATAAGCCCCGATCAGATACTCTTCATTTCCTGAACCGCCTCTAAGAGGAGATGGAATAATATCTTTGACAAACCAACCATGTAATTGATTGAATTGATCTTCGACACTTTTGATCGCATCTGTCACTGCAGTTTTATTTTTAACAATTCCCCCTTTTCCAATTGCTTTCTTTCCAACCTCGAACTGAGGTTTAATTAAAGCAACTAACCAACATTTTTCCGACGCTAAATCGAATAAGAAGGGAAGAACTTTCACAAGAGAAATAAAACTTAAATCGATTGTTATGCCCTTGAAAGACGTGGGAAACATAGAAAGCGTAAGGTTCCTAACATCTTGCTTCTCAAGAGAAATAACTCGTGAATTTTTTCTTAACTTTTGGTGAAGCTGACCATGTCCAACGTCAACAGCAAAAACCCTTGTAGCACCTTGTTCTAAAAGAACCTCGGTAAAGCCTCCTGTGGAGGCTCCCGCGTCAAGAACGTCAAGACCTTTTGGATCAAATTGAAATTTTTGCAATGCATGCTTTAATTTTAAAGCACTACGAGAGACATATTGAGCTTCTGCCTCAGGGGCGACGCTGAGACGCGCCCCTGAAGATATTTTAGAACCTGATTTACAAGCGAGATTTCCATCGACATAGACATGTCCCCGCTTTACAAGGTCATTGGCTTGGGAACGAGAAGCTACAAGCCCATGCTCTTTGAGCATTTCATCGAGTCTTTTGCGCATAGGTTTTTTTAGAAAATTTGTTATAAGAATTAAATTTGTTTGTTAAAGTATTGAGCTAATAATAGGAGCTATAGGATGAAAGTGGTACCCTTTATTATAACTCTATGTCTGTTCATTCTTACAGGGTGTTCCGATAATAGCCCGACACGCACCCCTTCACCCAGAGGGGCAAAAGTTTTTATTATTGAACCTAAAGATAATTCTGATGTTACTTCCCCAATTAAAGTCAAATTTGGAATTGAGGGTATGGAATTATCTCCAGCAGGCGTTGAGAAAGAAAACACTGGTCATCATCATTTATTAATTGATACACAGTTAGAAGATAAAAGCTCCTCCATTCCTGCCAATGAAAATATCCTTCATTTTGGAAAAGGGCAGACAGAAACCCAAATTGAACTCAAACCAGGAAAGCATTCCCTGCAGCTTATTTTGGGGGATCACAATCACATCCCACATGAACCTATTGTTCAATCTAATATGATCACCATTAATGTAAAATAATGAATATATTGATCTAACTCTTGAGACAGAGAATTCGCCCCATAATTTTATATATTTTAAACCTGCTTCAGAATGTATTTGACTAACTGTCAAGAGGTTCTGTTCCGAGAGGAGCACCATTACTATTTAAAGTAATTTTTTCAACTTTAGCTTCTGCTTGGCGTAAGAGTCCGTCACAATGACTGCGCAGAAGCTCGCCGCGCTCATAGATGAGAATACTTTCTTCTAGTTCAACATCTCCCTTCTCAAGCTTGGAAACAATACCTTCTAACTCCTTTAAAGCTTTCTCGAAACTCATATCTTTAATATCGCTGTGTTTTGCCGCTGTCTTAGTCATAACTTTACTCATTAAGTGATGTTACTAGGGTGCAAAGACCTGATGTTCAAAAAAATTGAGAAAAATTATTATGAAAAAATATTTTATATTTCAATTTAATAAAGCTAGCCAGAAGTTTCCATTAAAGTGTGAACATGTATCCCAACAGATTTAGAAAGACCCTCTAAATCGTAGCCCCCCTCGAGAAAGGAGACCAGACGTTGTCCTGAGTGTTCTTCTGCCATTTCACACAGACGCTCTGTGGCCCATCTAAAATCATCCTCATCAAGCTGCAAACCTCCTAATGGGTCACGCTTGTGTGCATCGAAACCAGCAGAAATTATAATTAAATCGGGACTAAAATTATGGAGAGGTCTCAAAATTCTTTCTGCAAAAGCTTCCCGAAATTTCTCTTTACCATCCCCTTCAAGCAAAGGAGCATTAAATATATTTCCAACACCAGTTTCGGTCAGTTCTCCAGTCCCTGGGAAAAGAGGCATCTGATGCGTTGAGCCATAAAAGAGATCTTTATCTGACCAAAAAATATTTTGAGTACCATTTCCATGATGGACATCAAAATCTACTACCGCAACACGTTCAGCGCCATACTTATTTCGAGCATAATGAGCACTAATGGCTGCGTTTGAAAAAAAACAAAAACCCATGGCCCGATTTCTCTCCGCATGATGCCCAGGAGGGCGCACTTGTGCGAAGGCATTTGTGAAGCGCCCCGACATAATTTCATCCACTGCTTGAAGCCCTGCTCCTACTGCCCTTAGAGCCGCTTCCCATGACGCTGGAGACATTACTGTATCCCCATCAATATGCTGGAGCTTTTTTTCCCTAGCAGCCTGATCAGCAATGTGGTGAACAAAATCATAGTGCTGCAAGGAATGCGCCTTCAAAATTTGCTCTTTTACATCATCGCGCAATGGAGCTTCCATGCGTTGGAGTTTTGAAAAACTGTCATCCTCAAGTACTTTATCAATAGCACGCATACGATCTGAACGTTCTGGATGGCCAAAGCCAGTATCGTGCTCGGTAAATAAAGAATGTCTAAGAAGCAAAGTTGACATAGGCTTTATTTAATCCTCATCAATAAGTTGGAATAGGTGAGAAATTATTGAATGTCCGCATTTCATTGATTATTTCTCTAACCTTATATGTCATTTTAGATATAATTTAAATGAAGAGATCTTTCATACCAACAAAGTCGTAGCCTTATTCTTGCTATCTAAGCTAGAGGGTCAGAAGTTGAGATGGAATGAATATGAACAGAGATAGAATAATCTTTTATAAAATTTGAAGGAAAAGTCGATCGAAGTAAACAAAAATAAGATTGTAGTTGAAATATTTAGAAAATTCAAAAACCGAATAAAAGATAAAACAGTGCTTGTTCCGGCAACACCTGAAAACATCAAAAGAGCGGCCTCATTGCTCCGAGAAGGCGAGCTTGTGGCTTTCCCTACTGAAACTGTCTATGGACTGGGAGCCGACGCAACAAACAGTAAGGCTGTTGCGTCGATTTTTGCCGCAAAAGGGAGACCGACCTTTAATCCTCTCATAGTACATGTAAAAAATTTCGAAGCCGCTGCGGCTTTAGGTGAATTTAGTCCGAAAGCTCACAAGATTGCTTCTTTATTTTGGCCTGGCCCTTTAACTCTTGTCGTACCTCTCCGCGCATCTTCTAAGATAAGCGAACTCACAACTGCAGGTTTGCAAACGATAGCTATTCGAGTACCAAATCACCCTGTAGCTCAGTTCTTGCTTAAAGAATCTGATTGTCCAATAGCTGCACCCTCAGCCAATAAATCAGGACATGTAAGCCCAACATGTGCAGGCCACGTCTTTGAAGACCTAAAAGATGAGGTTTCAATGATACTTGATGGGGGTAGTGTTCAACATGGTTTAGAATCAACTGTAATAAATGCATCAGGGGAAACTTTAGAAATTTTACGAGCTGGTGTTATATCAGTCCAAGAAATATCCAATGACCTTGGAATAAAAATCGTTTCCCCACCCTTCAAAAACTCTAAAGTTCTATCCCCTGGCCAACTTGTTAGTCACTACGCCCCTCGAGCCGAATTAAGGCTGAATGCCTTAGAGGCCAAGATAGGGGAAACCCTAATTGCATTTGGAAGAGCTGCTCCCTCTGAAGGCACCATTATTAATTTAAGTCCAGATGGCGATCTGATTGAAGCTGCAGCAAATTTATATTCTACATTGAGAGGAGTTGATAAGATGGGATTTCGGTCTGTTGCTGTCATGCCTATTCCAGAAACTGGTATTGGTATAGCAATAAATGATCGTCTAAGACGGGCAGCCGCTCCACGATAATGATATTAATTTTTGTACATTGTTTTAGTAAAATCCATGAACCACAAATATTCTCTTAAGCCTCCTTCTCCTGACTTGCTTAATGAACTTACAAACATTGTGGGCCATTCTTACGTATTGCGGGAGGGGGATCCCAATCAAAGTCGTTATCTAAAAGAATGGAGAGATCGTTATATAGGTCGATCGGAGCTTATTCTACGTCCATCAAATTCTGCTGAAATCTCAGCTATTCTTAAACGCTGCAACGAAGAGCATGTTGGTGTTGTTCCTCAAAGCGGAAATACAGGGCTGGTGGGAGGGCAAATCCCTCATGAGAGTGGAACTGAAATTGTCATCAGCCTTGATCGCATGACGAAAATAAAAAATTTGGACTTAATAGGAAAATCTATAGAAGTTGAAGCAGGTGTTACTTTGGCTGCTACACAGCAAGCGGCACTTTCTTCGGATCTGCTGTTGCCTCTCTCAATTGCATCGGAAGGAAGCGCATGCATTGGAGGAAATTTAGCAACTAATGTGGGTGGAAGTTCTGTAGTCGCATATGGCTCGATACGACATCTCACCCTTGGCCTCGAAGTCGTTTTGGCTGATGGTCGCATATGGTCT
>JBJTOZ010000195.1:0-9322 GCA_046074825.1 Hyphomicrobium sp. | reverse complement strand
AGCATAAAAATCCCTTTCTAATTAAAAGTTCTCTAGTCTAGCAGAGCGCATTTCTAAAAGCTATTGTAAAATTTGCCTTGAATAACTGTGGAAACTTAATTATAAACAACGCGTCGATCCCCTTGCAGCAGACCTGGGTGCCAAGTTGGTCCTGCCCTGCGACGTTTCCGATAAAGGCTCTCTAGATACATTATTTACCAAAATCAAAAGTGAATGGGGACGGCTTGATTTCCTTGTCCATGCTATAGCCTTTTCTGATAAAAATGAACTCGACGGCCGCTACGTTGACACCACTGAAGCAAACTTTACGCAGACCATGCTTATCTCTTGCTTCTCTCTTACTGCCCTCGCGCAGCGTGCAGAAAAGCTAATGACAAAGGGTGGCTCCATCCTAACATTGACCTACTACGGAGCGGAAAAGGTTATGCCCCATTATAATGTTATGGGAGTAGCCAAAGCGGCTTTAGAAGCAAGTGTGCGCTACCTGGCTTCAGATTTAGGACGCACGGGCATCCGAGTGAACGCTATCTCAGCAGGCCCGATTAAGACATTGGCGGCTTCTGGCATCTCTGATTTTCGTTATATTCTGCGCTGGAATGAATACAATTCTCCCCTTCGCCGGACCGTTACTATCGAAGAAGTCGGGGGAGCTGGGCTCTATTTGTTGTCCGATCTTTCTCGAGGAGTAACGGGGGAAGTTCACCATGTCGATAGCGGCTATCATATTCAAGGCATGAAAAACGAAGATGCGCCTGATATTTCCGTCATGAAAAATGAGCCTTGAGAGAAGAAACTCTCAGAATTTTGTCTCCTGCCCATTGAAGAGGTATCTTTTTGCTGACGAAATGTTTCACACTCTTCCTTAAGCGCTGATCATAGAGGGAAGCTCTCAAAGATCCCCATGCATACAGATCTCACCCTTTATTTTATTCGTCATGGAGAAACAGACTGGAATGCGCAGCTTCGCTATCAAGGTCAGACGGACATTCCTTTAAATGCAACAGGGCGCGCGCAATCGCGCCGAAATGGCCTATCTTTAAAGGCCTTTGTTAACGACTTAACAAAGCTTGATTTTGTTTCAAGCCCGCTTCGTCGGACACGGGAGACTATAGAAATTATTCGTGAAAATCTTGCGCTCAATCCCAAAGACTATCGTGTGGATCACCGTCTGATTGAACTTTCATATGGTATCTGGGAAGGACATCTTCTTTCTGATTTAGAAAAAATCGATACTTATGGTGTGGAAGCACGCGCCCGAGATCCTTTTTATTCTCGTCCTCATGGAGGAGAAAGTTATGCAGATTTGCGTATTCGCACATTAGAGTGGCTTCAAACCGTCACCCGCGATACGGTAGTCGTTTCTCACGGTGGTGTTTCGCGCTGTTTGCGCGGACATATTTTGCAATTGCCTGAAAAAAAAATAACTGAATTAGAAAGCCCACAGGATAAAGTTTTAGTCCTGAAAAAAGGCAGCATTTCTTGGATTTAGACTGAACCCTTCCCGAAAGACGACACATATTCTATGTATAAGAAACCAGTAATCCTGAATTAAGGTGAAGTGAACAAAGAAGGAAAGATGTTCATGCTTAAGATTCTAGTTGGCTTTATTTGCTCGGCGCTATGGCTTTTGGTTATTGATGGAATTTGGTTGACAAACATGATCTCTGTCTACCGTCAGCATTTAGGAGAAATTCTCCATGACGGTGTGCGCTTGGTGCCTGCAATTTTGTTTTACCTTCTTTATCTTTTTGGCATTGCCTGGTTTGCAATCCTCCCGTCTTTAGAAAATGGAGGATGGCAACAGGCCGCTCTCAACGGTGCGATCCTCGGTCTTCTAGCCTATGGAACGTATGATTTGACAAATCAGGCTACGCTTAAAACATGGCCCGCCTTTATCACGCTCATGGATATTTGTTGGGGGACGTTTTTGACAGCATCAGCTGCAGTCGTGGGAACATTAGCGGCCCAAGCTATCCCTACTGGTACACCTTAAGTATCTAGCTTCTGAATTGAAGGCGATGCACGTTGTCGCTTTTAACGGCTCTGTCTGATTGTGATCTTCGATCAATTGGCGGGTTTTAGAAGGTAGTGTTTAACGCCCCACTCCTCCCCATTCGCAAATCCAAAAAGACCAGCTGTTGCAAGATAAAAAAGACGCCATCTTCTCTTCCACACGCGCGCTTCGACACCATAAACCTTTTGAAGAATGGGCATAATATCTTGGGCATTTTTATCAAAATTTTTGAGCCAATCTAAAGCTGTTTTTTCGTAATGTGTGCCATTCCATCGCCATTCTTCTTCAATGCTAAAATGATCTTCAAATTGGCGCAGGAGAGTGTCACTTGGCATAAACCCTCCAGTAAAAAAATAACGTCCAATCCAATCGGTGGGGTCAGTGTGATCAAAGCGATAGGGCGTCGCCTTATGCGAGAAGATATGAATAAAAAGACGTCCCTCAGGTTTGAGAGCTTTTTTGAGACGCGCCAAAAGGGCTCCCCAATTTGCCATGTGCTCGAACATTTCGATGGAGACTATTCTATCAAAAGGACCCTGCGGCTGAAAGGTATTCATATCTGCAGTAAGAACTTTCAAATTTTTTAAACCTCGCTCACGTGCAACCTCTTCGATGTAGGAACGTTGGCTTTGTGAATTCGAAACAGCAGTAATATGTGACTTTGAAAATTGTTCCGCCACAAAAAGAGAAAATGATCCCCAACCGCAGCCCAACTCCAAAATTTGTTGTCCGTCAGTCAAAAAAGCTCTTTCAGCAGACTTTTCTAAAGCGAGCCTTTCCGCCTCTGCTAATGTTTCATGGCCTTGAGGATAATAACAACATGAATACTTACGATTTGGCCCAAGGGTTAGCCCAAAAAATTCTTCAGGCAACTCGTAATGCTGCGCGTTGGCTGCCTCGGCATGAAGAGCAATTGGATAAGAGCTCATCAAGTCTGCAAATATTTTGTCCCGATCAGCAATTGGCTCATGATCCCGATCCCGCATCCCAATAAACATTGCAATCGAAGCTTTTAAAAGAGTGTCGGGAATGGGGACATGCTCGACAAATCGAAGTGCCCCAACAAGCAGTTGTGGTGGAAGGTGTTTCATTTCAAAGAACCCGCCCCTATGGAAGAGGGCTTCATAAATTTAAGGAAATTGGGAAAGAAAATTGGCGTCTCTTTTTTATAGAGTGCAAACGCAGACGGTCTTGTCCTCTCCATATGGGCTTCCAAAAGAGGCAAACCCGAAACATACACTAGCAAATAATACATGAGAAGTGGAGCCATCATAGCAAAGACGCCCGTGTAGTAATTTCCCGATAGACTAAACGCAAGAATAGGCCACGAACACCATGTGAGCCACTCAAAAAAGTAGTTGGGATGCCGCGATGCTTTCCATAACCCGTTGTTACAAATCAAACCTGTATTCTCTGGATTGGCTTTAAAAGCGGCGAGCTGACGATCGGAGAGTGTCGTTCCCATTAAGCCAATAAAAAAAAGTCCGGTTCCAAGAAAATCGCAGATGTCCAAAGGACCTAATCGGTCCGCTGCAACCACAATAGAAAAAACCAAAGGTAATGCTGCCAGCGCCTGAAGTTGTAAAAAAAAGAAAAGTCGTTTTGTGAAGCTAACGCCCCACTCCTTTCGAAGATATGCATAGCGCGCGTCTTCAGGAGAGTTGCGTGTTCTGCTATAAAGATAGTGCGCTAAGCGCCCACTCCAACAGGCAGCAAGTATCATGACCAGAAAAGGACGGGATGAAAGGGGCTTTGAAGCAAATAAGACAATCGATGTTAAAGAAGAACAACCGATCCCCATAGTCCAAAACGTATCTGCCCAGCCGGCATTTTTCACTTGCAGTGCCAACAGCCATGCCAATAACATTGTCAGAGATAAAACTGTAGCACTCCAAAAGAGAACCTTCAAAAGCTGCATTCCCGACTTGCTCCTAAAAATTCTGTACTTAAGTATTTTTGTTTCATCGCAGTATACGATAAAATATAAGAGAGAGACCAGTGTCCTTATGTGGGATCTACATGGACATGAGCACGCAAAAGAGCATCGGAATAACTCTGAGGAGCAAAGTGGCACGGATTGCGATTATCGGGAGCGGAATTTCAGGTCTTGCGTGTGCAGATTTGCTAGCACCATGTCATGATGTGATGCTCTTCGAAGCAGAAAATCGTCTTGGAGGACACGCACGAACGTTAACTGTCTCCCTTCCTGACGGCGCATTGACTGTTGATACAGGTTTTATTGTTTATAACGAAATTAATTATCCCCTCCTGACTAAGCTTTTTAAGTATTTGGAGGTTCATACCCAACCAAGCGATATGTCTTTTGGTGTTCGGTATGGGGACGGGGAACTAGAATTTTGTGGGAGTTCTTTTGAGGGACTTTTTGCACAAAAAAAAAACCTACTCTCTCTCCGCTATTATCAAATGCTGGCGGACATCATAAGATTTTTTCGATCTGCCAAATTGCTTCTTACTGAGCATCGCAATCCCACATTAGCAGAGTTTCTCGAGGAATTAGAATTGGGGGAATGGTTCCGTGATAGGTTTTTGATCCCAATGGGGGCTGCAATCTGGAGTACTCCTCCTGCACAGATGTTCTCCTTTCCTGCAAAAAACTTTATATATTTTTTCGAAAACCATGGCCTTTTATCTGTCAAGGGGCATCATCCTTGGAGAACGGTGACAGGGGGAAGTCATGACTATGTGCAGAAGTTGGCAAAAAGGCTGGGAGAGCGGATCAGACTGGGAACAGCCGTCAAACAAGTCCTTCTTGCTGACAAAGGTCTTGAGATTGTGACAGAGAAAGGAGAACGCGTAAAATTTGATCAGGTTGTGCTGGCCGCACATGCTGATAGGTCTTTGCGAATGATTGCTGATCCACTTCCTGCGTTGCGTCGCTTGCTCTCAGCTTTTGCCTTTCGAGACAATGAAGCTCTTCTGCACACAGATGAAACCCTGATGCCGCGTGCGAAAAAAGCTTGGGCGAGTTGGGTCTATGCGGCAGGAGGGCCAGAAACACAGGACCGGGTCTCTGTGACCTACTGGATGAACCGCCTGCAAAGTCTCAAAGGACAAAATATTTTTGTAAGTTTGAACCCTGATCGTCTGATCGCTACAGATAAGATCCTTGATCGGTATATTTTTCGCCATCCTATGTTTTCGCATGAGGCTATTCTTGCGCAAAAAGAGCTAGCACATATTCAAGGACAAAATGGTTTGTGGTTTTGTGGGGCATGGCTTAGGAATGGTTTTCATGAAGATGGTTTATGGAGTGCTGTGCAGGTTGCCCAAAGAATGGGGGTACCAATCCCATGGCTTTAAAAAGCAAAAAATTTCTCTTTAACAAATGGCAGAAACAGCTGCAGTCCGATCCCATTCCACGAGGTTTGTTAGAAGCGCGCATTACGCATGCTCGTTTTTCACCTAAACCCTACGTGCTCTCCCACAAACTAACCTATCTGTCTGTCCCTTTGGACGAGCTTGAAAGACTGAGACGCCGTTTTTTAAATAGAAATGGATGGGGTCTTTTTGCCTTGAATGACAAAGATTACGGAGATGGCAGTCGGCATCTTGAAAGTTGGATCGTTTCCGCTTTTGAAACCGTGGGTGCCCAAAAGCCCGCGGGGAAAATCACACTGGTCACGCTTCCTCGTGTCTTGGGTTTTGGGTTTAATCCTGTCAGTTTCTGGCTTTGCTACAATGAAAATAATTTTTTATCAGCCGTCCTCGCCGAGGTAAATAACACTTTTGGGGAACGGCACTGTTATCTTTGCCGCAAAGAGGATGGTTCGCCTATTCATGATAACGATGAAATTACGGCGCAAAAGGTTTTTCATGTGTCCCCCTTCATGCCTCTTGATGGGGAATATCGCTTTCGATTTGTTGAAAAAGCAGAACGTCTTGCCATCCGTGTTGATCTCTATCGCAACGACAGGCGAGCTCTTTCTGCTACAATATCTGGTAAGTTGGTCACACTGACCTCCAAAGCCCTTGCTAAAAGCTTTCTCCAGCACCCCTTTCCGACCTTGCAAGTCATTTTTCTTATTCACTTCCACGCCGTAAGACTTTACATGAAAGGGTTAAAGTATTTTTCGAAACCCAGAGCCCCTGAGACTTTGATCACGTCTTCATTGACTGGTTCGTCTGCAGTCTTGAATTCGGAGCCCCCATGAAACCACGGCCCTACTTTGTAACTAAAGCCCTGCGCATGCTTGAGAAAGCAATCCAATACGGATCATTAAAGGTTATAACCCCTGACGGTCAGGAACACACATTTTATGGACGCCATTCTGGTCCTCATGGGGAATTCATACTGCACGACTGGCGCACAGTCCGCGCCACCTTGGAAGGTGGCGATATAGGTTTGGGCGACGCCTACATGTCGGGGTGGTGGGATAGTCCGGCTTTGGAGCCGCTCTTAAGTGTTTTTATGATGAACATGCAGGGTCTTGGGCAACTGGCTTGGGGGTCGCCACTGCATCGGATAAAATCCGTGTTACTCCAGTGGGTCTTTCGACGCAACACCATTAAAGGATCTCAGCGCAATATTATGGCCCATTATGATGTAGGAAATGACTTTTATGAACATTGGCTTGATCCAACCATGACCTACTCCAGCGCACTCTTCGACAATCCAGAGACAGATCTTGAGACCGCGCAAAAGGCAAAATATGCTCGCATTCTTGAAAGGCTTGGAGAAAAAAGACGTGATATTTTGGAGATCGGATGCGGATGGGGAGGCTTTATGGCTTCCGCACTCGATCAAGGTCGTAAAATTACTGCTCTTACAATTTCTCCACGCCAACTCGCCTATGCGCGCCAACGCGTTGGAACCTCTGCAGATGTATATCTGAAAGATTATCGAAAAGCAGATGGAACATATTCTGCGATTGTCTCAATAGAAATGTTTGAGGCAGTTGGTGAGCGCTACTGGAGCACGTATTTCAATACAATTCGAGACCGTTTGACGAGCACAGGGCTTGCCATGATACAAATGATCAGTATCGATGACACACTCTTTTCAAGTTACCGCACATCGAGCGATTACATCCGTCATCATATTTTCCCGGGTGGTTTACTCCCCTCCCTTTCGAGGTTCAAAGCGGAATCTGAACGCGCTGGGCTCAAGGTACGTGATGTCTTTTCCTTTGGCCAAGATTATGCGCGCACATGTCGTGAATGGTTACATCGATTTGACAAAGCTACCCCTCACCTTAAGGCTTTGGGCTATGAAGAAGGTTTTATGAGGGGATGGAGACTTTATCTTGCGATGTGCGCAGGGGCTTTTGCACTAGGCCGCACTAATGTCCATCAGATTGAGCTTATCCCTTCAAAACGATAAAACATCTGCTTGCGCCATCTACGCAATGAAATGGTTCTTTCAGTGGGATTTGTGGCAAGGTAGCCACTTATTCAACTACGATCCAATTCCTATCTTGGAAATGAAAATCATCTTCAGGAAAAAACTATTGCCTCTTAAAATATCTTTTTGGATTTTTAATTCTAAATATTTTTAAGAGCGGGAGCCTTCATTACCTTCTCGAATTGTTTTTGGAATGTTTTAAACCGTGGTGAAAGCGTGATGGGAATACGATGGCCACCACTTCCAAGTTCGATAAGACCTGCGCGCTCAAGATTATTAAGATGGCGATATGTGCTCGCTCTAGAGGTGATATTTGCCTCTACAATATCGGGAATGGTAGGTAGTGTGCCCTTCGCAAGGGCAGAAACGATAAAATTAAAGATGGAGCGCTCATCCTTTTCCAAAGGGGCCAAACCGTATTTGTTTTCAAGAGTCATCAGGAGGGAGTATATTCGGGCAAACGAGTCCATATTTTAAAGCATCCTATTAATTAACAAGGTCTTATGAGATATTTTCTTATAGAAGTAATACTGCAAAATTCGCAATTAACGTCCATGGGCTAAGCTCATATTTTATAGAGTAAGCATGTAATCAGATCAAATTAATATACTGTATGAACAAAAAGTTAACAAATCCTTTTTTTTATTTTTAAAAATAGTTTTAAGTTGAGCGGTCATCTTAATAGTGATATAATTTATACTAAGGTAGAGGATTAAACAAATATAATCAATATTAAAAATGTAGCTTGATGTAGCAATTCAACATATTGATAAATTTTTGTTATTTCAAAGATATATTAAATTTAATACACCTATTGCTCGCAGACAACGTAATGTCCCCTAATTATTTATGAATATTTGTAATATTCCCCACGTAAAATCTGATGAAGCCCATCAGGTTCATCCCTATCGGCATGCATTTGCGTTATCATTAAATTTTTCTATTGATCAATAGTTTGCATCTATCTATTCCTGCCTAGTTTTGAATTTTCCTGTTTCACACTGGGTGACACTGACCTGTTGGCCCCAAGGGCAAAAGTGAAACCAACCTTGCTTTTTGTTATGGCTCGGAGGGCACGAAAGAGAAATTGTTCCTCTGTTCCTATTAAATTTTTAAAAAAGAAGGATTTTGTCTTTGAAAATTTGGGAAATTAAAACTTTTAAATTTTCTTACTTTTGTTTGAAAAGAAAAAAAGTAAAAAAAGAAGGGAAAATGCCGTTCACTTTTTTTAATTTAATAGTGCGCGTACAGATTAGCTTTAATAGCAGCGTCAGCAGTATTATTTGTCAGGCCAAAAAGAACGCCAACGTCTGCACTGAGAACCTCCACAATAGGAGTTTTCCCATAATCACTTAGTGATTTATCGACGTGGGAAGAAGAATGATCATGCCCCTCAAAGGAGGGATGATCGTGCGGATTACCATGGACATTTCCAAAATATAAAATTGGACCCACACGATGGACTTGATCCTGGACTGCTGGAGCGTTCCCTAAATTTTCAACTTCCCCATACCCTTCGATACCTATACTAAATTTGTCTTGGAGCCGATACGTTGCGCGCCATGCGTAGCTTAGGGCTATGCCTTCTTCCCTATTTTGACCAAAGGTTTTTTCAAAAAAAGGGTTGAGAACTATGGATACCGGCCCATTGAAATAGGAAGTCACAGGACCAAAGACAAAAGCATTTGTTGCCGCATCATCGGTTGCAACAAACATGGCGCCATAAAATGCAGCATCAAAAGTCCGTAACGTCCACTTGTTTGCCCTAAAAACATTCTCGAAAGAAACGCTGTCGAGTTTGTAGTTATCACCAACCTCATGAAGAGTATTTAAAGAGAATTTTCCCATCCAGTAATCTGTAATATCCGCATGCACTGCAAACTCATTTGCAAAATTTACACTGTCTGCTTCTTCCCCTGTTGGAAGACCTGTTTGATAGGCGCTTA
>JBJTOZ010000194.1:0-14923 GCA_046074825.1 Hyphomicrobium sp. | reverse complement strand
CTCTTCAAACAATTAATAATTGATTTGCAAAAAAGAACGGCGGCGGCATAACCGCTCGAACTTATTTTGCTATCAAGATGGTTAAGATTTAAGACAGAGTAAAAACCGCCGAATAAAAATTTTGCAGACAGCTTGAGAATGGTTATTTGATATATAAAACATTCTCCTTATGAACGAAATATTCAATAATGTCAGAGACTTCCGTTTTGTCTACGATTTATGCTTTATCTTCTGCACCTGGTCGAGCAGCCGTAGCTATCGTGAGAATTTCAGGCCCTAGGGCTGGAACAATTCTCAATGTAATGTCACCCTCAAGACCCAAACCTCGCTTTGCTGTCGTACGTGATCTTCTT
The DNA here is from genome assembly GCA_046074825.1 of Hyphomicrobium sp. Classification (GTDB taxonomy): domain Bacteria; phylum Pseudomonadota; class Alphaproteobacteria; order Rhizobiales; family Hyphomicrobiaceae; genus JAGVSR01. Next base: position 14,570 of record JBJTOZ010000194.1, on the reverse strand, counting down.
GATCCAGAAAGCGGTGCTATTTTGGATAAAGCTCTTGTTCTTTGGATGCCAGGACCCCGCAGTTTTACAGGAGAAGATTTTGCTGAATTACAAATTCATGGGGGTCGGGCGGTAGTTGCTGCTGTTCTCGACGCAGTGGGACGGATTCCAGATTGCCGCCTCGCAGAGCCAGGAGAATTTGTTCGCCGCGCATTCTACAACGGCAAAATTGATCTTACAGAAGCCGAAGGGTTAGCCGATCTACTCGATGCAGAGACTGACGCGCAACGTCAGCAGGCCGTACGACAAGCGAGAGGAGAATTATCCGCAGTCATTGAAAGTTGGCGCTCTAGCATCATCGACGGTCTGTCTCTTGTGGAGGCCTCTATCGATTTTTCAGATGAAAAGGACGTTGCAAAAGACACGTTTGATAAAGCGCGAAGTTCCATTCAAACTCTACAGAGTTCTCTTTGTCATTATCTCGATGATGCAAATCGAGGAGAAATTTTAAGGGATGGTTTTCGCATAGTTTTAGCGGGTCCCCCTAATGTAGGAAAGTCGAGCCTTCTTAATGTACTTGCACGTAAAGAAGCAGCGCTTGTCTCTGAAGAGGCAGGAACAACCCGAGACGTTATTGAAGTTCACCTTGATATCGATGGATTTCCTGTGATCCTATCAGACACGGCGGGCCTGAGACAAACAGAAATGCGCGTTGAAAACGCGGGAATACAAAAAGCTTTGGAGATTGTGCGAGAGGCAGATTTAATTCTCTGCTTGATTGATCCAAGCACCCCTCAAAAACAAATTCCTGAAGATTTAAAACCTTATGCAGAGCGTATCCTTCTTGTTTTTAATAAATCAGATTTGATAAAAGATAAGGCTGATATTGCTTTACCTGATGATGGTATTCTTCTTTCTGCAAAATCAGGGGAGGGAATTAAAGACCTGACAAAAAGATTAGGTATGATTGTCAAACATCGTTTAACAAACAGAACGCATATACCCTCCCTAACAAATGCAAGGCAAAGAACCTTGGTTCTAGAAGCACAACGTAATCTCAAATCATTTCTTGAAAACAACTCTTATGATACAGAACTTCGCGCTGAGGATTTGCGGCAAGCTGCTCATGCCCTAGGTCGACTGACAGGTCGTATCGAAGTTGAAGAAATTTTGGATCGCGTTTTTTCCCGCTTCTGTATTGGAAAATAAATGTCCCCTTCTGTTTCACGTGAAACAAAGACACGGTTTGATCCAATACAGAAGAGTTGGCTTATGAAAAAAATAGATCTAATTAATGCCTTGGCGGAAAATAATTGTCCGTTATAACTCTTGACCCTATCCCTTTTTAATCTTTTGACGTGAAGAAAAATAAAAGTATGTCATCTCAAGCAATGTCTGATGTCATCGTCATAGGAGGAGGTCATGCTGGTGTTGAAGCGGCATCGGCAGCGGCCCGTCTTGGAGCGAGGGTCACTCTCGTCACTCATCGATTTTGCACCATTGGCGAGATGTCCTGTAACCCCGCAATTGGTGGTCTTGGAAAAGGCCATCTTGTACGAGAAATCGATGCCCTTGACGGTTTGATGGGGCGAGCCGCGGATGCATCAGGTATCCAATTTAGGCTGCTCAACAGGTCAAAAGGCCCTGCCGTGCAGGGCCCTCGCGCACAGATGGACCGCAAACTCTATCGCCAAACAATGCAAGGCTTTATTCAAGGTCTCAGTGGACTGACCGTAATAGAGGGGGCCGTTAAAGACCTCGAGATATTGAACGACAAAATTACAGGGGTTCTTCTTTCGGACGGCCGAACGTTAAAATCAGCTAGTGTTGTTTTAACAACTGGTACTTTTTTAAATGGCCTTATTCATCGTGGACAAGACCGTATTCCTGCAGGACGATTTGGGGAGGATCCCGCACACGGACTATCCGAACGGCTCCTGTCTCTTCACTTCTCCCTTGGTCGTCTTAAGACAGGCACGCCTCCAAGATTGAATGGCAGAAGCATCAATTGGGAGCGTGTTGAACTGCAGCCTGGGGATAATCCTCCCGTTCCTTTTTCCTTCTTGACGGAGGAAATACCTAATCGACAAATCCATTGTGGGATCACAGAAACGTCTCCAAAAACGCACGCCATCATCCAAAACAATCTAAATCTGTCCCCATTATTTTCGGGTCAAATTCGCAGCGTTGGACCTCGGTATTGTCCATCCATAGAGGATAAAGTTGTTCGCTTTGCTGATAGGGAAAAACATCAAATTTTTCTGGAACCAGAGGGGCTTGATGACCCTACAGTTTATCCCAATGGTATTTCAACCTCGCTTCCTGTAGAAGTTCAGGAACGTTTTATTCGAACTATAAATGGGCTTGAAGACGTTGAGATTTTGCGTGCTGGCTATGCAATAGAATATGACTATATCGATCCGCGTGAACTTGAACCCTCTTTGGAAACAAAGCGTATTCAAGGATTATTTTTAGCAGGCCAGATTAATGGAACGACCGGATATGAGGAAGCCGCTGCGCAAGGGGTGATTGCAGGAATAAATGCCGCTTTGGTCAGCGGCGGGGGACGAGGAGATTTTTATCTCTCCCGCTCTGAAGCTTATATGGGCGTTATGATCGACGATCTTGTTACAAAAGGCGTCTCAGAACCCTACCGTATGTTTTCCTCAAGAGCGGAGTACCGTTTGAAACTGAGGGCTGATAATGCGGATCAAAGACTTACACAGAAAGGTATATCCATTGGATGTGTAGGGTCAGAGCGCGCGCGCTCCTATGCAGGAAAAGCAAAAGAACTTCAGTTGTTCCGAACCTTGCTTGATGATCTTCGCATAACGCCACATGAAATGTCCAAGGCAGGCCTTTCCATCAATTTTGATGGTAAAAAACGAAGTGCCTTTGAGCTTCTTGCATTTCCTGGTCTCTCTCTTGCGCATCTCGCGAAAAATTGGCCCCAAGTAACCGCAATTCCAGAAAAGATAGCTCTACAACTAGAGGTGGATGCAAAGTATGCAGCCTACGTTCGTCGACAAGAAGAGGACGTGGTTTGTTTAAAAAAAGATGAGGCGATTCTCATACCTCAAGATTTTGATTTTAATTCTATTCCAAGCCTTTCGCATGAAGTTCGACAAAAGTTAACAATCCACAAACCGCGCACTCTGGCTCATGCAGGACGTCTAGATGGAATGACTCCGGCTGGATTGACATTATTAATGGTAGCATTGAGAAAATCTCAAATGAAGAAATCTGCTTGATCAGGAAATGATGTGTCGCAAGTCAGTAGGGGTGGGCCTGAATCTTTTCAAAAAATATTTTCTGTTTCACGTGAAACAATTTCAAAGCTCGAGATTTATGCCCAACTTCTAGAGCAATGGCAGTCAGCGGTACAACTTATAGCTCCTAGTACCCTTTCTAACCTTTGGATCCGGCATTTTGCTGATTCCGCCCAGCTGATGTTTTTTTCTCCCCCTGTCGTGAACACATGGATTGATCTGGGTTCTGGGGGAGGTTTCCCAGGTCTTATTATAGCTCTAATGGCGCAGGATCCTTCTTTTCAGAGCGAGATTAAGCGAATTATATTGATTGAGAGTGATACGCGAAAAGCAGCTTTCCTCAGAGAAGTTGCTCGTCAGCTTGGCGTTGTTGTGGACATCTTATGCGGAAGAATCGAAACCCTCACGACTCAAGCTACAGTTGGGAAAGGGGATGTGATTTCGGCGCGTGCGTGTGCCCCTTTGGATGTGCTTCTCGGGTACACTTTTCCTTATTGCAAACCAAAAACCATGGGTCTTTTTCTTAAAGGATCAGAAGTACAAACTGAAATAAATAAAGCTAATCAATTATTTATGTTTAAGTTGGAGCTAAAACCTAGCGTTTCTGACCCAACAGGTCAGATTGTTAAAATTTGGGATCTAGAATTCAAGGGAGAGGGGAAAGCCCTGTGTCAAGCATGAATTCAAGAGAGCAGAGGTTACGCATTCTTGTTGTAGCAAACCAAAAAGGTGGGGTTGGCAAAACGACAACCGCCATCAATCTTGGAACCGCACTGGCAGCAGTAGGAGAGCAAGTTCTTGTGATGGATCTTGATCCTCAGGGGAATGCTTCCACAGGGCTTGGGATAGCTCCTGAGAATCGTACTCCAAGTACTTATGAGGTTCTTGTAGGATCTTCTTCCGTCGCACAAGCAGCTGTTTCTACTTCTATCCCTGGTCTTTCGATAGCACCCGCGCACAGGGATCTTATAGGAGTTGAACAAGAGTTGATGGATGATGCGGCGCGCGTCTTTAAACTACGTGATGCTCTCCAAGTTTTATCTTTAAATAATCCAGATCAGTCTTCCTCTCCTAATTTCTCTTATGTTCTGATTGATTGTCCGCCATCCTTGAACCTCCTTACGCTCAATGCTCTAGCTGCGGCGCATGCCGTTATTGTCCCCGTTCAGTGTGAATTTTTTGCTCTCGAAGGCATCTCACAGCTAAAGGAATCGATTGATCAAATACGGTCAACTCTTAATCCGCAGCTAGAAATTCACGGCGTTGTTCTAACTATGCACGATGCTCGCACATCCTTATCTCGCGAAGTTGTCCAGAATGTCCGTGCATTCTTTGGAGCAAAAGTTTATCAATCGATTATTCCCAGAAACACGCGCGTAGCAGAGGCACCTTCGCACGGAAAACCTATTTTACTTTACGATTATGATTGCGCTGGAAGCCAAGCTTACATCCGCTTGGCATCAGAGGTTATTGAGCGGGAACGCCAAACAAAAGCTGCCTAAGGATTTTCGAGTTTAATCTTTTTTGTTCGAAAGGTCATTTCCATTATGAACATGCCATTACAAAAAAATCGTCTCGGTCGTGGTCTTGCTTCTTTAATAGGGGAAACACCTCTAGTGTCTCAGGTTATCTCTTCCTCTGGAGAGCATCGAACGTTGGGACTTGATCAACTTCGTGGAGGCAAACTCAACCCCCGCAAAGATTTCCGCGAAGAAGATTTGGTGGAACTCGCAGACTCAATAAAGGCCAAAGGACTTGTTCAGCCGCTCATTGTTCGACCTGATCCAGATAACAACAAAATGTTTGAAATTGTTGCGGGTGAAAGACGGTGGCGTGCAGCCCAAAAAGCGGGCTTGCATAAGCTTCCAGCTATAGTTCGCAATCTATCAGATCAAGAAGTTCTGGAATTTGGCATAATTGAAAATGTTCAACGTTCGGATCTTAATGCGATTGAAGAAGCTGTCGGTTATAAAGATCTGATTGAGCGTTTTGCCTACAGTCAAGATCAGGTATCAGAAATTATTGGTAAAAGCCGTAGCTACATTGCCAACACTCTTAGGCTCCTGAAACTTCCAATATCTGTACAGGACTTTGTTCAAAAGGGCGTGCTATCCGCTGGTCATGCACGAGCTCTCGTTGGTCGAGAGGACGCAGCTGAAATAGCCAAAAAAATAATTGAATTTAACCTTAATGTTCGTGATGTTGAAGCCCTAGTACAAGCGGATGATAAAAAGGATAAGATTAATAGCAAAAAGAAGTCGCGCAACAAAGATACTGATACGCGTGCTTTTGAAAAAGAACTTTCAAACACCCTTGGTCTGTCAGTTGAAATAAAAAAGGGCGCTAAAGAAAGCGGATCTCTTATCATAAAATTTAACACTTTTGACCAACTTGAAGACCTTCGTTTGAGGCTTTCACAGAGCACTAGCGGTAACTAAATGCTATTCTTTTTCTTCAGATAGCGTATATAGATAGCACTTGGAAATTGCTTTATTATCCTGAGATCAAAGGATATTTAACCCTCTTAAAGAATTTAAAGTACCGTCCTCTTTTGTGAGTGTATGATGGTTGTTGATGCTTTGTTGGACCTAGCTGGAATTATCAAGGACAGGCGCAAGTCTTCATCAGACTTTTCCTATACAAAGCAGCTATTAGACGCTGGCCTTGAACGGTGCGCAAAAAAGTTTGGTGAAGAGGCTATTGAGACAATGATTGCGGCTCTTCATCAATCCGATGAAGATTTTAGAAATGAGGCTGCAGATCTTCTCTATCATCTTTTAGTTCTTCTAGAGGTGCGCTCCCTCTCTATTGCTGATGTTCTCAGCATTTTACAAAGCAGAAAGAATATTTCTGGAGTGGCAGAAAAGGCAGCAAGGACCAAGTGAAGCTAGCCAAATTGTAGTCTGGATGCATTCGGTATGTGGGAGAAAATTCGTAAAGACATAAAGAGCCCGCGCTCAGACGTGAATAACTTGTTTTTGGTAGAAGAGGAAAAATTAGGGGAACAAATCTTCTCTCCTTACAGGTCATTTAGCAGATCTGACTGGGCCTCTCTGCGTGCAGATACTCCAATGACCCTTCAAAAAAGTGAACTTGAGGAGCTCTCTGGAATTATTGAAGAATTATCAGAGGAGGAGGTAGAACAAATCTATCTTCCACTGTCACGCTTATTAAACCTATATGTGGCTGGCCTTCAAAAATTGCACGCTGTCACTTCAACCTTTCTTGCCAAAGCAGACAAAAAAGTTCCTTTCATTATCGGGGTCGCGGGATCTGTAGCGGTCGGGAAAAGTACCACTGCTCGTGTTTTAAGAGCCCTTCTTGCTCGTTGGCCGGATCATCCTCGAGTGGATATTCTAACGACAGATGGCTTTTTATTTCCAAATGCTCAACTTCAAGCCCGAGGTCTTATGAACCGAAAGGGGTTTCCAGAATCTTTTGATATCAGGTTGCTGCTTAATTTTTTGGCTGACATTAAATCTGGGAAAGAAAGAGTAGAAGCCCCTGTTTATTCCCATTTTCATTATGATATAATACAGGGGCAAAAGCAGATTTTTGAACGACCTGATATTCTCATTGTTGAGGGCCTCAATGTCCTCCAAGCTGCCCATCTTCCCAAAAGCGGTGAAGAAATTCCTTTTGTTTCCGATTTCTTTGATTTCTCAATTTATCTCGATGCTGAGCACTCACTGATTGAGAGTTGGTATGTGGAACGTTTCATGCGGCTTCGAAGTACGGCCTTTCGAGATCCTGCAGCCTATTTTCATAGATACGCTAAACTTTCCTACGATGCAGCCAAGACGCAAGCGCTGGATTTGTGGACGAACATCAATCTTAAAAATCTTGAAGAAAATATTCTTCCAACACGACAACGAGCCCGCCTTATCCTTAAAAAAGGGCCAAAACACAAAGTTCAATCGGTGTCTTTAAGAAAGCTATAAAGTTTAGCAGACGAAGGGGAGCATCTCGTTAGCTGTTATTTAACTTGTTTTATTTTTCGGCTTTCAGATTTTGCAAAGTAAGGCGCATTATTTCTTGACTGCGAAGGTAGCAGGCTAACGGAGATGCCTGAAAAGCTATTGACATCATTTTGTATTGCATTTGTATCATGGCCTGACCTGCTGCGAGATTTGCAGACATAAAACAGGATAAGATGTCTGGCTTATCTGTATTTTTCTTAGGTTCCTGATTTTTGTCAGGGTTCTTGTTTTCGACAACAGATGTCTTAGGCTTCGGAAGTTGTTTTTTTCCAGAAGATCCAAGTTTTGTGCTCTTTCGAGAAATTTTCTTAAGAGCAACTATTTGTTGATCGAGACACCCATCTTTCTTAGCCGGCTTTAGAGATGAAAGAGATTTATCCCTTTGATTTGATCTGAGTTTGCTTCGCAACCTTCGTATTGTGGAGGGATCGCTGATCCCCATAGCTTTTATAGCAGTAGTTCTCTTCATATCTGGATTTTTAGTAAGTAAATCCGCAATAGAAATGAGCTTATCTATGTCGTTGATATAATTTGCCCTAGATCTAGGTTGGGCAAAAGCTTTTTGAGCCATTGACTTGGTCTCTCTTGGCTAATGATTCGCATAGAAAAATCATACGTTATGTGATTTTGATTTGGGATAAAATAATTCTCTTTTTTGAAACGTAAAATCTTATTCGGATATTATCTGTGACCGAAATACATCAGAAAATTTATTACCCATCTTTTGCAATAAATTGTTATTAATGTTTTTCATGGAAAATAAATAAAAGGCTAATTTTCTTTTTATAAATTAATTAGTCTTTTATTCATTAAGTAATAATGCGCTTTTTGAAAGCTAATTCATTATAATCTTTTTGAGGTCGCGCTCCAATATGTGAGATGATTTCTGCTGCAGCAAGACTCCCTAATCGACCCGAAGTCTCAAGGTCTCGTCCGCTTGTTAGACCATACAAAAAGCCAGCTGCATACAAATCACCTGCTCCTGTTGTGTCTATCACTTTTGAAACAGGTTCAACATTTATACGATAGGAGCGATCCTTACAAAGAATAACTGAACCTTTGGCACTTCTTGTGAGAACAGCAAGGGGAATATTAGACGCTGCTTTTTGAGCCGCAACTTCAAAGTCCTCTGTTTCATAAAGTGCAGTAATTTCACTTTCATTGGCGAACAAAATATCCACTCCGGATTGAATTAGCTTAAGAAATTCTTCTCTATGACGATCCACACAGAATGAATCTGATAACGTTAATGCAACTTTTGTTGACGCCTTGTTGGCAAGTTTTAAAGCCTCAAAAAACGCCTTTTTTGCTTCAGGCTGATCAAAAAGATATCCCTCCAAATACAATACTTCAGATGCTTGAATTAAATCTCTATCAATATCACCATTATCAAGCTGAGTGCTAATACCCAAAAAAGTATTCATTGTTCTCTCGCCATCTGGTGTTACAAGGATAAGAGAGCGTGATGTTGGTATTTCTCCTAAAGTAGGTCTCGATTTAAATGTTACCCCTGCTGATATAATATCATGTTTAAAAATTCTTCCAAATTCATCGTCTGCAATTTTTCCAATGAAAGCTGCTCTCCCACCAAAAGAGGAAATTCCAACCATTGTGTTTGCAGCGGATCCACCGGAGATTTCAATAGCTGGCCCCATCTCTGAATAAAGGTTTGAGACAGTGGAGGCATCAACTATTCTCATGTGCCCCTTGACCGCATTATGACGTAATAAAAAATTTTCTTCACAATGGCCAATTACATCAACAATAGCATTTCCTATTCCAACCACTGAATAATGAATTTCGCTCATACTTTCTTCCTCATTAATATAAATTACCTTACTGGGATTTCGTATCCTAGTTTCATTTTATTTCTTCTGTATTTAAAAAATCTTTTATTCGAAATTTTTCGATATTTAAGTATAATGATTATTTTGTAATACGAGTTATTTCTATAATTATTTGTTCAGCAATAATGTTCTCAGTAGCTGCATTTTTACGGGCAGATTGTGTTGCTGCATTTATTCTTTCTAGTGCGCTCCCTAAGGTGTCGTTGCGCCAGCTTTTGCATTGAGAGACAAAAACATCTTTTTGTTTAAAATGAATAGGAGGACGAAGCTCCAGTATCGCTGTCTCAAGAGGGGCTCCATTATCAATAGAGGAACGAACACGGTGTAATCTCATAAAGTGTCTTTGAAGTGCACTCAGAATAGCTTGCGCTTTTTCTCCACCCGAGAGCGCTCGTCCTAGCTCTTTCACAGCCAATGCAGCATCGCGATTTGCACAAGCATTGACAATTTTTTCTATTGTCATCTCAGCAGCGTCCCCAACAACTGCTTCAATGTCAGCTTCAGTTATTTCAGTTTCATCTCCGGCATATAAACAAAGTTTTTCTAGTTCGCTGCGAGAGAGCGCACGATCGGCTCCTAGTCGACTAACAAGGCTATTTTTTACATCTGGAAGGATAGTGTGACCAGTTTCTTTGAGGCACTCTCTTATTAGATTATCCAGATCGCGCCCTTCATCCGCATAACAACTTATGGAAGCTGCTTGAGGTGATTTTTCGAATGAAGTTCTCAAACTTTCATCAGAGCGCAGAGACCCAGCTTCAACTATTAACAATCCTGATAAGGTCTTATCTCCGATGAAACTCTTCAACATTTGATAATTAATGCGACGTCCTAGACTTGTTCGAATAATCTTGCGACCTCCAAACATTGGCATAGTCTGCAATTCTATTGCTATTTTATCAGGTTCATTGTCGAGATCAGGCTCATCTATTCTTATAATTTCTCCATGCGGGTTTTCGCGGCGAGCAAGGATATTGGCAAGTTCTGACGCCCTTTCAGATACGAGACCTTGATCTGGGCCATAAACTAGAAAGGAAAGAAACAATCGATCTGGATTTTTTATAAAAGATTGTATTTGATTTGGTTTGACAGCAACCATGATCGTTATGCAGTCGAGGAGAGATACGCAGCAAGGCGGGACTTTAGTTCCTCTCCCATAGTTTTAGCGGCACGATTTTCTGCATCCATGCGCGCGCGCACGTTAGAGAATACAGAAGAAAAACGCTCAAAGCCTGCTCTTGAGAAACTTGATCCCTCCAGGACAACTTCTTTATCTGATAGTCGAATAAGTTTGAATGATGCATCAAGGTTGAAAACTTGCCCCCTTGCATCTCCAGACTGTTGTACAAGTGTTGCGGTCACAGATTCTCGTATTGCAATTTCAAGCCTATAGACAGGTTTGGCCGCATCGCCCCCACCCGTTGTTTCATAAATTATTTCATTTCTTAATTGTTGTCCTACACGCCCTGGAATGCTTGAAACATCGATTTGTGCAAGTCTTTTATCTACCGATGCTTCTCCTGATGTCAGAGAGCCATACATTGGCTTAAATCCGGTGTTTCCGCACCCTTGCAGAAGTGGAGTTAAAAATAAGAAGAATAAAGCTAGGACATCCCAGCTTCTTTTCGCTATGTTTGAGACATTTCTTTTGCTGCTGCTCTGGGTTTTAGACATATGCCCCTCAAGCAACAATATTGACAATTCTATGAGGCACAACGATGACCTTCTTAGCTGGTTTACCCTCTAGAGATTTAATAACATTTTCAACTGCCAATGCCGCAGTTTCCAATTCTTTTGCATCAGCAGTACGGGAAACTGTAATTTCTCCGCGACGTTTTCCATTGACCTGTACGGCAATCGTAATCTGATCGTCAACGAGCATACGAGGATCGACAGTGGGCCATGGTTCTTTAGCAATTAAGGTGTTGTACCCAAGTCTCGCCCAACATTCTTCAGCTAAATGAGGCATCATAGGGGCAATAATTCTAACAAGAATATCAGCACCTTCTCTTAGAACTTGGTCTAATTTTTTGTTCTTTTTTTGTAAATAAGCTGAAAGCGTATTGGTGAGTTCATAAATTTGTGCAATAGCCACATTAAATCGTAAAACTTCTATATTTCGTCCGACCCCGTCCAAAGTTTTGTGTACTGCGCGACGAATATTTAGCTCATCCTCACTCAAGGTCTCAGTTTTATCTTCCTCATGTAAAGGAATATTTTCTGTTATTTCCCCAATGAGGCGCCAAACACGTTGGATAAATCTTCCAGCGCCCTGCACACCAGCTTCTGTCCAAATCACATCCCTTTCAGGTGGACTATCAGACAACATAAACCATCGTGCACAATCTGCTCCCCAGTGAGCAATGATATCATTTGGATCGACAAGATTCTTTTTAGACTTTGACATTTTTTCGACCGATCCAATAATCGCTTTCTCACCCGTTGCGATTATAGTTGCACTTCTATTTTCGCCCTCACCTTGTATCTGTACTTCTGTTGGAAGCAACCATAGTCCTTGATGCGACTTATAAGTTTCGTGTGTCACCATTCCTTGGGTAAAAAGTGCAGCAAACGGCTCTTTTACTTTTGAGGGGGCCAAGGAAACCTCGCTCATTGCTCTCCAAAAAAAACGAGAGTAAAGCAGATGCAGGATGGCATGTTCTATCCCGCCAATATATTGATCAACGGGAAGCCAGTAATTAGCTGAATTTGTATCTATTGGATTTCTGGCATCAGGAGCTGTAAAGCGCCCGTAATACCATGAACTATCAACGAAGGTGTCCATCGTATCAGTTTCACGACGGGCCTTACCACCACATTTTGGGCATGCAACATCCTTCCAAGTTGGATGGCGATCAAGGGGGTTCCCAGGCCTGTCGAATGTCGCGTCCGGTGGAAGTTCGACAGGCAGATTTTGAAAGGGTACAGGCAGAACCTTGCAAGTCTCACAATAAATAATTGGAATTGGACAACCCCAATATCTCTGTCTTGAAATACCCCAATCTTTCAGTCGAAAGCGCACCTGGCGCTTTCCAACAGATTTGCCAAAAAGCATTTGGCTCTCAAGTTTTTCTGCAACTATTTTGAAAGCCTCTTGTGAGGAAAGATCATCTAAAAACTGAGAATTTATAAGAACTCCTTCTTCGATTGCTGTCTCACCGATTGTAAATGTATTCTTATCGGCGCCGTGAGGGAGCACAACTGGAATAATAGGAAGATTATATTTTCTTGCAAAATCAAGATCGCGCTGATCTCCCGAGGGACATCCAAAAATAGCACCAGTGCCATAGTCCATTAAAACAAAATTGGCGACCCATACCGGAACACGCCATGTCTTATCAAAAGGGTGATAGACCTTAAGTCCTGTATCGAAACCAAGTTTTTCCCCCTTTTCAATATCAACGACTGATGTCCCTCGATGACGGCAATCCCTGATAAATTCTCTAAGGGCAGCATTTTGATTTGAAAGTTTAAGAGCTAGGGGATGTTCTGGGGAAATAGCAAGAAATGACGCTCCAAAAAGCGTATCAGGGCGTGTTGTAAAAACTTCAATTTCATTTTCTTGATCTGGAGCTTCTTTATCATCAAGCTGCCATCGTATGGACATTCCCTCTGAACGGCCAATCCAATTAGCCTGCATCAAGCGGACCTTCTCAGGCCAGTGTTCTAAAGTTTCTAACGACCTTAAAAGATCATCTGAAAATGCGCTGATTTTCAGATACCAAACCTGCATTTCTCGTTGCTCAACTAGAGCTCCCGAACGCCATCCGCGTCCTTCATGGACTTGTTCATTGGCTAAAACTGTTTGATCGACTGGATCCCAGTTAACTTTGCCAGGCCCTCGATAAGCCAGGCCTTTTTCGAAGAATTTCAGAAAGATAGTTTGTTGATGTTTATAATACTCAACTTCGCACGTTGCCAATTCACGAGACCAATCAACGGATAGTCCCATGGATTTCAACTGCTGCTTCATCGTTCCAATATTGCTGAGTGTCCATTTTGCAGGATGTGTCTTATGCTCAAGAGCAGCGTTTTCAGCTGGCATTCCAAATGCATCCCAACCCATCGGATGCAGAACATTAAATCCTTTTGCTCTTTTGTAGCGAGCAAACACATCTCCCATTGTATAATTTCTCACATGACCCATATGAATGCGCCCTGATGGATAGGGGAACATTTCTAGGACGTAGCACTTAGGCAGAGAATAGTCGTTTTTTGCTGAATAAATGCCTGCTTTTTCCCAGGCTTGCTGCCAATGACGCTCTCGCTCTGGCGCATTATACCGTTCATTAATCATCATTGATAAAGTGAGCCAATTTTTTTTAAAAAAGATATTACTAAAAGCCTTAAACTGCGAGACTGGTCAATAGATCAAACAGAATGAAAAAAAATAAGTGAGGTCTTTTTTATATTAGTTCCCAGGTTTTTTCTGATCCTGCACTTTATTTCTCCATAGAAGAAAAATAGAGCACGGAATTTAGTTTCATATATGAGTGGCTTGTCGGAGGCTATTTGGTAGGAAAAATCAAATTTTTAATGATGTCGCTTATTTTAGAGGATATCAAGATTTGATCTCCATAAACCTTCCTCCAATTAATACAGAGAGCGGCGCCTATGCAATTGAGGGGTATTCATTAGGATGGGAATTTTTAAGATGGTAATTTTTTGTAGTTTTTATGCAGGCTCACCTGTTCTTTGTCATAAGAAATTAAATGATACTTGATGTTCAATTAAGAAATTCTCCTTCGTTGTGTACTTTATAAATCCAAAAAAGAATAAAAAATTATTATAAAATGACTGAAATGAATTTTGAAACCTCTGTTGATCGGTATCACAGAATACTCGATCGGGTTGTCTCGTCCGCCCACAAGGCAAGACGAGATCCTTCTAGTGTTAAGCTTATTGCAGTTTCCAAGACTTTCGAGCAGTCTGATATTCAACCTATTCTGACAGAAGGGCATAGATCATTTGGTGAGAATAGAGTACAAGAAGCAAAATCCAAATGGCCTTTTTTCCAATCACAATACAATGATCTCGATTTACATCTGATTGGACCACTTCAGTCAAATAAAGTAAAAGAGGCTGTTGCCCTTTTTGAGAATATTCATTCTATAGATAGACCTAAAATCGCTGAGTCTGTTGCTTTAGAGCTTCGTAAGAATAAAAGAAAAATAAATTTGTTTGTCCAAGTTAATACGGGGGAGGAACCGCAAAAGAGCGGAGTTGCACCGAGAGAAGTTGGTAGTTTTATCAAATTTTGTAGAGAAGATCTCAAGCTCGATATTTATGGTCTAATGTGTATCCCTCCACTTACAGAGGATCCCACTAATCACTTTGAAATGCTTTCAAAGTTGGCTTGTGAAAACTCTGTCCTACATTTAAGTATGGGCATGAGTGAGGATTTTGAACGGGCAATTGCTTGTGGAGCCACTCATATTCGTATCGGCTCTGCAATTTTCGGGACAAGAGAGTAACTCCAACATCTACTTCTTTAT
>JBJTOZ010000193.1:0-6408 GCA_046074825.1 Hyphomicrobium sp. | reverse complement strand
CCAGCGGCTAAACCATATATGGTGCTATTTGCTATGTGAACGGCCTCTTCGGGGGTTTTAAATTTGGTAATTGCAAGCACAGGTCCAAAGACTTCTTCTTTTGCGAGAATGTGATGAGGTTGAACTTCGCTGAAAATTGTTGGTTCGACAAAGAAACCGCCTGAATTTTCCAGAATTTGGTTTCCTCCAAGGAGACACATACAATTTTCTTTTTGGGCTGACGCAATATAGGAAAGGGTTGTTTTCAATTGTTCATTGCTGACCAAGGCACCAAAAGTTGTCATTGGATCGAGAGGATCATCGGCAATAATTTTTTTAGAAACCATTATAACCTTTTCAATGAACTTTTCAGCTATCGTTTCTTGAACAAGCAGTCTTGAGCTTGCAGTACAAACTTCTCCCTGATTAAAAAATATACTCCAGGCGGCGCTGACTGCAGCGGCATTTAGGTCAGGACAATCTTCAAAAACAATTTGTGGAGATTTCCCCCCAAGCTCAAGAGAGACTCGTTTGAGGTTGCTCTGACCAGAATATTGCATCAGAAGTTTTCCAACGCTACCTGATCCTGTAAAGGCAACCATATCAACGTCCATATGGGTCGCGAGTGCTTTACCAGCGGTAGGTCCAAACCCTGGGACTACGTTGAGTATGCCTTCAGGCATACCTGCTTCCAGAGCAAGTTCTCCAATTTTTAGAGCTGTCAAAGGAGATTGTTCCGCAGGCTTAAGAACGATTGAATTTCCCATCGCAAGGGCGGGGGCTATTTTCCATGCAGCCATGAGAAGAGGAAAATTCCATGGAACTATAGCTCCCACGACCCCTAACGGTTCATGGACTGCAAAAGAGATGCGATCTGGAGTTTGGGGCCCAACCTCACCATAGATTTTGTCTAGAGCTTCTGCGTAGTATCGGAAGGTACGAATAGATCCAGGCACATCTATACGCAAAGAGTCTTTGATGGGTTTTCCAACATCAAGTGTCTCCATTAAAGCGAGATGCTCAGAATTTTTTTCAATGAGATCTGCAAATTTAAAGAGGATTTGTTTTTTTTGGCGATAATGCATGTTTCGCCAAGTTCCTTTTTCGAAGGCATTGCGAGCAGCTCGGACTGCAAGATCAACATCTTCTTTATCGCATTTAGCTACTTTATTGAGGACCGTGCCATCACGAGGGCTGATATTGTCAAATGTTTCTCCAGAGACTGCTTTAACACATTGCCCATTAATAATCGCATTCTGAGGAAAGGCGATTTCATGGGCAAGTTTTTGAAAGTAGGCAAGGGATGACATTCGAGGATCTCATTACAAAGTTTTATTATGCGGATTTTTCCCTTGTAATGGGAAATCTAGCGAAAGAGAAGCAGACAATAGAGGATCTACAGACTACACATTTTTATCGACAGTGTCTGTCTTTAGAAAATGAGAAAGCACCCTTTGTTGTATCGAGATATATAAAACTCAGATACTATTTTTTACTGCTTCTCCAAATTTCTGAAAAAGTTTGATTGAAACAGGATTTTGAAGAGCTTTCCATTCAGGATGCCACTGAACCCCTAAACAAAATGGATGATCTTCAGGTCCGCGTACAGCTTCGATGAGGCCATCGGTTGAGAAGGCCTCTGGAATAAGACGCGGGGCGATATCTTTTATTCCTTGCCAGTGGAGGGAGTTTACAAAAATTTCCTCTTCTCCAATCCACTCTTGAAGTTTTCCTGAAAGCTTTACGTTATGGACAGGGTCCCATTGTTCAGTATCGCTTTTATCTTCACGCTCACGATGATCAAAAAATCCTTCTACGTTATGAACGGCCTGATGTAATGTTCCACCGAGAGCAACGTTGATTTCCTGAAAACCGCGACAAATCCCCATTAGAGGAATATTTTTTTCAAGAGCGAGACGAATGAGAGGCAGGGTGAGGCGATCGCGTGCGGGATCTAACTGATCTGGAGCTATAGGAGGCTCTTGAGAATACTGTTCGGGGGAAATATTGGATTGGCTCCCTGAAAGAAGAATACCATCGGCAATATCGAGAATAGTGTGAAGATCCAAAGAATTTGGCTCAAGAGGGATAAGCAAAGGTTGGCAATCTGCAACTTGTGATATGGCCAGAGAATAGTTTCCATTAGCCCCATAAAATGGCCTATCATCAACAAGTTTCGTACAGCTCGGTATAACAACGATAGGGCGCTTCATAACAACAACCCACAAAAAGGTATGATTTCATACTAATGACAAGAAAAAATTTCACGTTTACGCAAATCGTCCTGTTACTCTTAAAGTAATAGATAAATTATGGAAATAAGTTGAATATGTTTTCTGATGTGATTAGCTGTTCAATCTGAATTCTATGTCATATCGTAAATATGTAGTTCAGTTGTTGTTGTGTAGCGTTTATTAATCAGATCAGATATTATTAATAATGCAAACGGGATTAAAGCAAGTTGCTGCTCTTCCAATAAGACGAAATAAAGGAAGAAAGCCTGATGTTATGCTTGTTACATCGCGAGAGACTGGAAGGTGGGTCATCCCTAAGGGATGGCCTTCAAAAAAGATTAAAGATAATGCAGCAGCAGCCCGAGAGGCCAGACAAGAAGCTGGCGTTACAGGAAAAATCAGCAAGAAGCCTATAGGGTACTATCGCTATAAAAAAAGGACTAATAATTTACAAAAACTTGTTTATGTGAATGTATTTCTTCTTGAGGTTAAAAAAGAAAAAAAAGTGTGGCTTGAGAAAAAGTTTCGCCACAGGCGATGGTTTGACAACCAATCTGCATCAAGAAAAGTGCGAGAGCCAAAACTCAAAGATCTCCTTTCTAACCTTCATAGATCTAAAGACATCCTGAAATAATCAGACGCAAACTTAAATTTTTTTGCTTGAGAGACTATTTTATGTTCTCCCACCTGATGTTTCTTGTGAGAGTGAGCAGGTGTTGCCAAGACAACAAGTACATACAATCAGTTAAACACTTAAAAATTTAAGATTTATTCTTATGAACTCTGCTGATTGATCAATATTTCTGACATTTCAAGTTTAAACATAAAACATTGTTTTATATAAATATTTTTAAATCCAAAATTTTATTTTTTTTTAGTGGCTACATTTTAACTGCTTAAGGAATTGTTTTGGCGATCTTCATAAGATAATGCGATCTGGGAGATAAGTATTTCTAAAAATATGAAATGGTATTTGTAGAATGGCAATTGAAATAGAGAGAAAATTTCTCGTTCTAAATGAGAGTTGGAAATCCAAATATGTCAAGAAAGAGTTTCTTCGAGACGGATTAATAGCCACCGAAGAATCCCGAAAAGTGAGAGTTAGAACCTATGATGATAGGGCTACCCTTACGATTAAAGGTTTAAAAGTAGGGCTCAAAAGAGAAGAATATGAATATGAGATACCACTTAAAGATGCTGAGGATCTTTTCACGCGGCATTGTGGTGGACGTATTTTAGAAAAAACGAGGTTTTACGTTCCCTACTTAAATCATATGTGGACGATTGATACATACCACGGTCTGCTTGAGGGGCAGATAATAGCTGAAATTGAACTTCCTTTAGAACAAACAAGATTTGATGCTCCCGATTGGCTCGGCGAGGAGGTCACTCATGATCGGCGATACAGTAAAATTAATTTACTGAAACAAAAATCAGTCGCGGAAACAAAAGTTGTATTTTCTAAGCCCCAAGAGGTTCAGTCTTTAGAACATCTCAACTAAAAAAATTCAGGGCCAAAGAATTTAAAACGTTGAAAAAATAAATTGGCCTTTCCTTAATCCTGATAAAGTTGAATAAGATTTTCAGTAAGAACCTCCATTGGTCCTTATAAAAGATTTAATATGCTTTTTGATCATCTTCATAATCTAGCAGGAACGATAGGAGTCCTTGCCATATTGTATGGGTATTATGGACTACAGTCAGAAAAATTGAAGTTTGATGACTATTTGTATCTCTTATTGAATGCAGTTGGATCTTTTCTGATTGTACTTTCCCTTTTGATTGAATTTAATTTGTCTGCTTTTTTTATGGAACTCGCATGGGTTTTTGTTAGCCTATACGGTCTTTATAAAAGATGGATTAAGTCTGAGAAAAAATAGAAGCCTTAATTTTGAAGGCTGTCGTTTCCATATCTTCCTTAATTATATTTTCTCTTTGAGATGTTTACGGACAGATCCTATCGGATTGTTCAAAAACCTGATGATGCTGAATATAGATCTATAATTTATAATAATCTTATCACAAAAAAATATTTATAGTTTTTTTATTTCTACTTTAAGTCATGTCCTGACAGAAAGTATCGAAGACTGAGCTGCTCAATAAGCACATGTAGGAATAGATATTTTTCTCGCTCGCTACGACGCAATATAAATAATCACTAATTTTTGGTAAATTTTCATCAAACTGTCATGCAAGTATGATTTAGAGTTAAATAATATTTACTCCTAACGTTTACTTCTTAATTAGTAGACATTGAATGAGCAGGCACCAATGCCTTATTTTTTGAAACAAATTCTAATTTTTTTCAAAATTATAATTCTGATAATTTTCATTCATTATCCATCAACATTAAATGCTGAATATGCCCATAATGTTCATACTATAAAACCCTACTCTGGCTTTAATTTAGGCTTGGTGACATTCCGTTTGGTTGGTTACTTCGTTCCGTTCCAGGGAAGATGTAAATTGAATGTTTTCTATTCAGAAGAATGGGATCCAGAGACAATTATTGAATACAAAAAACCAGTACGGATCTTTCATGATATACCCTCACGTCACAAGGCTCTGATTAATTCTCCAGACGCCTTAGCTTTAGAATTTACTTGTGAGGAAGGTGCTAAATCTATGACGGTAAGAAAGCAGGGAGGGGCTGAACATAAGGATATTCTCGCAAGGAATATTTTATAGTCTAATCGCCCCCCTTTTTTTATTCCGCTGAGGAAGGAAGCAGAGGAGAAAACTTATGATTTACATTGTATCGGACATAATATGAGTAATATATCAAATTTTTGGATTGGTCTTATATTTATACTTCTGGCAGTAGCATTCTCAGTTGTAGAAATTGATATGGTCTTATCCGACAGCAATCATTTTCTGGGCTCTGGCATTAAGCTATTTTAGAAGTTATTAAAGATCCTAAAATTATCTCGAAGCGTGTCTTTATTCTATAGTATTTTTTGAAAATTGAGAGTGTTTTGCAGTCTGTTGTAAACAGACTAAGATTTTTCTTCAATCTTAAATTCTAAGGTATATGTGATCTCTTCTCACACCTGAGAGTTGTGTTAAAAATTAAAATCTAAAATAATTCTGAGACGAATTTGCAATGAGTGCTCATAAGAGCTTAGCTGCCGACCGCAGGAAGAATCATATAGCCTAGAGCCGCTGTAGTTTTATTTGCCCAGTTTTCATTGATTTGCGTGTTGAGATCTGTTGAACTTAATATAGAAGAATGAATATTCTCCCAATCGCCTGGGTGTTGGAAGTTCAATAAGAGATAGGCAAAACCATTCAAGTTATCTATGGCTTTTAATCCTGAACATTCAGCTCCTGCAGGTGCTGAGAAGATTCTAGCAAGAGAAGCATTATCCACGTTGTAAGCCCAAACATAGTTATTAATATGCATATTCGAATCTTCACCGACAAAAAGAGTACGCATAGATTCTGAGAACCAAATATTATCGGTGTTGGCAATCGAATCGAGATTTGCTGTATTTCCATGGCTGTCAGAAGTTACAAGGTCACTGCCAAGAAGCATAGATGGTGCTGACATAAACTGAGGGACCCAATCAGAACCAATAGTATGGTCTGATCCAAGATCTACTTCATAGGTAGCTCCAGAATTGAGAATGGAAAGCATTATAGAATTATTTGCTTCTGGTTTGTAGGACGTGTTGTCGTTCATTGTTGATTTAATTGCAGAAATTGCGAGATATGCTTTTTTATCCCTTCGATTTATTGTAACCCCTTCAAATTTTGTAAATTCCATTGTTGCACCTAAATAAGATGCATAGCGTTCGGTTTCTAAGAATGCCGCCCCAATCTCTGCGCCTGATTTCACTTTAATTAGCTCTTGAGATTTTCCATAATTAATTAAGGTGTATGCAGAAAAATTTGTTTCTGCCGCATCGGTAGGTTTTATGTAGACCTTAGCGCCATTAGCACTAGTGATTGCAGTTGTATAAATTGAATCTGGGGAATATTTGAAATCCTTAAAGACCTTTTCAAAAATACTTTGCCATGCCCCAGATTGTCCACCAAGAGAGAAATAGTCTTCAGCTAATTCTTCTACCTGAGCAGATGTGGCGTGTCCAAGCCGTGTGAAGGAGATATTAAAGGATCCACCAACAGATCGTTTACTAATGTCGGTTTCTCTTAGAACTCCTGCATATAAAGTTCCTGAGGAAAGATCACCTGC
>JBJTOZ010000192.1:0-22573 GCA_046074825.1 Hyphomicrobium sp. | reverse complement strand
AGAAAATCCAAAAAAAACAATAAAACCATAAAAATCCAAAAAAACAATAAAACCATAAAAATCCAAAAAAAACAATAAAACCAGAAAAATCTCATCACAAAAAAATGTGCCGAGTTTAGCCTGTCAGAAGTTGAAAATACTTTTATTGAAAATTTCTTTAAATAAAATGGATTTGGAATATACACAATTATTTAAAGAAATTTCAAAAACGTTGAAAGAAAACACAAACAACAACAACAACTGTATAGTGCACAATTTGGATAATCACAGATGTATAGACAATATGGTTGATGAAGGTTATCAAACTTTATGCTCATTTTGTGGTCAGATTTATAATGAATATTACATCACATCAGTTCCAAATATTCACGGATTGAAAAGACGACAAAGATTAGATACGATATATGATGCGTTACCAAATTATCTACCTCAAGACTTGAAAGATATAACTATCAATATTTATAAAAATATAACCCATGATAAAATTTATAGAAATTCTCACAAGAAATCTATTATGGCTGCTTGTTTACATAGAGCAGCAAATATTGTAAATTATAATATTTCACTCAATGATCTCTTGGAAATTTTTTCCATCAAACAGAATGAAATGAATAAAGGATTTGTAAGACTTGCTACATCATTACCCAGAGAATCAATTTATACTATTCCATTTGATAATGATAAAGATGAAAGACTTATTATTTTATCTTTTCTAAAGAACATTGGTATGGAAAAATTTACAACACATACTATCAATTTATTTAAAATGGTGAAAGAGAAAACAAACCTGATGAATGATTCGTTTTGTAAATCAGTAGTAAGTGGTTGTATATATTTCTGGATCAAATTTCACAATATTCCCAAAACAATGAAAGAAGTATCTCAAAAATTTAACATTTCTACAACTACATTACTTAGCAAATATTTAATAATTTATAATATGGTTCTCAGGATAGTAATGAAACGATATTTCTGTTCACTTCTTATTCATTGTAAACAAACGCTTCATCACCAGAAATATAAACAAATTTTCAAATTACATCAAGGGTCTCTATACAACCCTGAAACAAAATTGGTTGTTTATAATCCATACAATTATGATACTATAAAAGTTTGTTTTTTAAACTCGGATAGAAATCTACCTATTGATGATGTCGATGATATGAAAGAATGGAACTTGATTTTAGACCAAACATTCTATGGAAATAGTTCGATTCATTTTATACATCTTAATCTAACAAAAAATACTCGAGATTATTCTTTTAATTATCAAAAATGTAACGAGTACAACAACATTGATGCGAATGAAATTTTTATAAAAGAAGTGCTTTCAAATTTTGAATAAATATTTAGCAATGGTGTCAGCGGATGTACTTTCATTTCTTACCAATAAACTTGCCATAGGTGAATCATTATGATCTCTGAAATAATAACGAGTAGTTAGTTGTGAAGGAAGCGGAAATCTACACATGC
The DNA here is from genome assembly GCA_046074825.1 of Hyphomicrobium sp. Lineage (GTDB taxonomy): Bacteria > Pseudomonadota > Alphaproteobacteria > Rhizobiales > Hyphomicrobiaceae > JAGVSR01. The sequence goes on along the minus strand of JBJTOZ010000192.1, from coordinate 21,100 downwards.
TAGGTTGACAAACTGTATACTGTGCACATGGTTCACATTGTGTAGTTGGTAAATTATTTAAACTAGCATCTTTCAAATAACCTATTTGATATTGAAATTCTGTTGAATTGTAATCAAGACATGACATTTTTATAGTAGTATAGAAAAATGGAAAATATTATATTGCTTTTTGTAATACTTTTTATCATCATCATTATTGTCAATGTTGTGAATGGTAGTAAAGAAAATTATTCTTCAAATTATGTAAAATTATATGATACTTGGACAAATCCACCTTATATGTTTAACCAACTGTTTTCTTCTGAAACAGGAAGATGTGCAGGAGGACCATACATGTTTAGTTCAAATCCATATTTGACAGCTGTGTGTCAAAATTTTCAAGAACCAGGATGTGTGTATTCAGGATTTAATCGTGGTGGAAATGTCAAATTTGATTATTCTTCTCTTTCAAATGGAGCATGGGATAATGCTCTGTGTGATTCGTGTAATCCTCCTCAATCATTATGTGTCCTATAATTTCAATAAAATTGATTCAATGTAGCAACGTCGTGGCTAGTATGACTTTAAAATTGATTCAAAAAAAAAAAAATTCAGTGTAAGCTAAAAATGAATTCTGATAGCAATACGTGGAGAGAACCAAGACTGCCAGATCCTCGTCTAATGGGAACACATACATGGGCACCTAAACCTCAACATTATTACATGACTGTATTTTGTGAAAAATGTGAACGACGTCAAAAATCAGAAGAAAAAGAAAAATATAATTTTTGTTGTAAATGGTGTAACCACGTTAATGGCAAAAATGCATCATCTTGTTGTTGTACAAAGTGTAGTAAATAATACAAGTGTAGTGAATAATATAAGTGTAGTAAATATATTTCAAAACTATTTTTTAAACATGTAAATGTTTAAAAATGAAACCATGTCCTCTGAAAACATCATGTCCCAAGGAATTGAATTTCAGGTTATAACAAACCCTCTTCAAACCAAACATGAACATGTTCCAAGATAAACTCACAGACTTCATCAAAGAGCATCTCTATGATGTTCTTGTACCTCTTCTTATGAAGAACATGCAACTTGTTGCATCTTCTTCAGAAGAAGAACAAGTAGAACTCTTGTACGAGTGCATCAACCGAACATTGTACAATTCAGAAAATAGTCATCAAGAAGACGGTGAACCTAAACCAAGAAAGAAACGTGATGAAGACGGTGAACCTAAACCAAGAAAGAAACGTGATGAAGACGGTGAACCTAAACCAAAAAAGAAACGTGATAAAGACGGCGAACCTAAACCAAGAAAGAAACGTGATGAATCCAACAGTGAACCTAAACCAAGAAAGAAACGTGGTGAATCCAACAGTGAAGAATCGTCTCCAAAAATAAAACGTAAAGAGAAGCGTAAAGAGAAGTGTGGTGATGAAGAAACGGAAACTACGGAAACTGCTAACCACAAATCAACTCGTCAGCATGCTCTTCTACAAGACATCATTCGTAACAAATATTCAAAGCTCACTGTTGCTAAGCTCAAAGAAATTTTAAAGACCAAAGAATATGTCGGCGTTTCATTCAATAAACTTAAAAAACACGACTTGATTGAGTTGTTGGTAGTCATTGAATCAAAATCAAACAATGAGAAACAACCTGAACAATCGCGTGAATCACGTGAATCGCGTGAACAATCGCGTGAATCGCGTCAACAATCACGTGAATCACGTGAATCACGTCAACAATCGCGTGAATCGCGCCAACAATCACGTCAACAATCGCGTGAACAATCATGTGAATCGCGTCAACAATCATGTGAATCACGTCAACAATCACGTCAACAATCACGTCAACATTCTGAACCAGAAAAACCAAAAGGTAAAACTAGCAAAAAATCCAGACACAATTTTGAAGGTACAGAGTTTAGACAAAAACATAAAGGTACATCTTTTAAAATTGGAGCGCTAGTTGATTCTGGTGGTATGGGTGATGTGTACATGTGCCATCGAGAGAGTCAGCCCGAAACGTATGCCATCAAGATTGAACAGGATGGTTTGACTCTATTGTATGAAGCAAATATTTTGAGCAAACTGGCAGGTTCAGAAGAGAACCACATTATTCCTATTCTTGCCCGTGGTTGGATTGATAAGACAAATTGTGATTCGATTCCAGACGGACACAGGTATTACTACATGATTACACCATTGATGGACATTAGTCTTAAAAATCTCAACTATCAAAACAAACCAGACAAAGTTCAAAAAGTTGCCCAGCAAATTCTAATTGCACTTGAGTATCTTCATTCCCGTGGCTATTCACACAATGATGTGAAACCTGAAAACATTATGAGGAAAGACAAAGTGTTTTATCTTATTGATTTTGGCATGTGCACCAAGATCAACAAGACTTCCAAAAGCGTTGGAGGCACACCTCGTTATCAGCCATTGGATTCATATGATAAGATGCAAAACTTTACCAGAGTAAATGATATTGAGAGCTTGTTGTACACCATGGCAGATGTATATGATACTCTGCCTTGGACAGATGATGACGACGCAAAGACAACCAAAACAATGAAAAAACAATGGTTTGAATCCAGTTCAAGAAATATTCCACAAGTGTTTGAATCATTGGTGTTTGAAATAAACAATGCAACAACCTTAACGTATCAGCTAGGTTAAACATTAGTCAAATACAAAATCACCAAAAATCTCAAAATAAATTTTTCAAATCAGGAGGCACCCCCAAAATCTCATCACATAAAAATGTGCCGAGATACTTACGTATATTATAGACTATCGTCTCATGGTTGTAATTGGATATTTTCTTTGTTGCCACAACTCTGAATTTCTCTTTCGCATCAAACTTTCTTGCATTTCTGTTCTAAATTGTATTGTTGCATCTGTAAATGAATCATTTGCCAATTGTTGATAATTGGAAATATTCTCTGAGGCCCATGGAAACACATCAATTTTATTTCTAACAAATGGCTGCATATTTATTGAATCAATATCTTTGTAAAAATATTGAGGCCTTCCCATAGTATCAATAAACGATCTATAACTTGTACCATATCCATACAATCTTGGATCGTAAACATTATCTCGTTCAACAGAAACTATATTTGGTCTTTGATCATTTTTTTGAAAAAATGGTTCAGGGTATTGTGTAAATTTTACATTGTTACTTTTTGTTTTTGGATTCATTCGTTCATGTACACCGACGGGGCCAAATTCTGGAACATGAGATATTCCAATATTACTTTGGATTGGTTCTCCAATATAACTTTTTTGAAAGAAGCCAGGCTGTAAAGTTTGCGTCAATAAATTATCATGTTGAGGCGTTTCAAACAAAAAACTTTTAAGATCCGGTAGACCCTGTGTGCCGACCTGCTCATGTTTATTTTCATTATGACTTTGTTCGTTTTCATCCTTGCGAAAATACCAATAATCTTTATTTTTGTATTCATCGTGTTTATGATCGTCGTGTTTATCATCAACAAAATTTTCTTTTAAATCTATAAATTCTGTTGGATATCCTGAACGATAAACATCATTTACAGTTTTTGAATTAATACCAGAATGAACCACAAAATTATTACTTTTCCAAGAATTTAAATCATGTGAAGGAGCTGGTACAATTGGTGCAACAAGAGTCTTTGGATTTACAGGACCATGTAGTAATTCATTTGAACTTGAATACCACGATACTCCATCATTACAAAGTGAATCATGAGCTGAAGAATATGTCGCAGACTTGCAAGGATTTGAAGAAGGATTTGTAGAAGGAATAAATTCTTTACTAAATTCTTGTACATCATCAAAATTTTCAAATGTCTCTACCCATTGAATAGATTCACTATAACTACTTGCTGTTATAGCAGCTACAATAATTAAAACTATCAAACCAAGAATAGGTTTAACTACGGCAATTGCAAGCGAACCAAATATTGCTAAACGCATAATTGTATTCAAATTATCCTCAAGATGGTCATTTTTATCTGGAATTAATTTAAACGATTTAAAAAGATTTGAAGGATCATTCATCCAAAATTTTGATTGGATATTCATTTTTAATATAGAATTTTAATAGTTCATATTGATCAAGAAATTTGGTTTCTTTTCTCTTGTTTTAATGGTAGAAAATTGTCTAAGACCCCATTTATTAAAATCACCTAGAATGGTTGACTTAATATCTAACCTACTGTTGCTCTGTTCATTGATTAAATTATTCTGAACATCGTTGGTAATAATCTGAATAACTTGGTTAATCATCTTATCTATATAATTGTTATTTTCGTTTGATGGTATACTATATCTTGTAAAAATATCACCAGTGCTTGGTCTGAAATTTGTATACACAGCATTCATAACATTTAAAATTTTATCCTGAGGCACGATAATTCCTGGTTGATAAAAAGATCTTAATAATTCTGTAATTTTAGCTTGAATAAAGTTAACTGTTTCATCAGAGAAATAGCCTTTTATATTTTCATCTTGTTGATATCCTACATAAGCAATAGTTGATGTGTTTGATGCCATTTATATTTTTAAAAATAATTTTTTAAAATAATTTTTTTAAAAAAAATTATTTTAAAAAATTATTTTAAAACTTGTATGCGCGCTGTGTACTATATGTGTTTAAAATATTATCAGACCGATTCATGGCATTGTATATAAAAAACCCTACAACGCCAGTTATTAATGAAGCCAAACCACTATACAACATCCATGTTGGTTTTACTATTGTTTTAATACCGGATGTGTTTGATTCTGAATTAATGGAATGATTTATACCAGGTCCTTTTATTCTACGTTGTTCAATCCATCTTTTATTTTTAAATCTATACACTATATAATTGTCAATAAATTTGGTTACTTTTACAAACACAGTATCTTCAGGAAAAATTATAGGTTCATCTCCTTCATTTTGAACAAGCCCTGCAGGATCATTAAAACCCCAAGATATAGTAGTAAATGGATCATTGACAAATTGACCCATGGGTTGCCAACCTGTTGGCCATTTATTTGTGCGTTGATACCATACACCATTATTTTGATTTAAAAAGACATCGCCTTCATTTCCTATTGTATTTTGCAACGTTGGTATAATTTTTCCTTGATCTAAATTAGGAATACGAAGAGGATTCAGTGTATCTTGTTTTACTTGACAATTTGATGGTTCTATATTACTGTATAGCCGTGCTACTACTTGTCCAGCTGTACCTGTATTATCAAACAATTTCCAATCAAATCCTTTACAATTTGAATCAGCCTTACATACATTTGCAGCATTTATTGCCGTAACATCATTTATTTCTTTAAGTAACTGCACTTGGCAATTTGTCTGTAATAAATCCGAATACGCTGTCATTATCATTTCTTCTTTAGTTTGAACGTTGTACAAAATTAAAAAAATTATTCCAACTAAAATCAATATAGGAAATATAAATTTTAATAATCGTGGAAGAGCAACAGCTGCTCCCACAATTGGTATTCCTAAGGCTGCAGCAATAATTCCTGCAAGAGCCCAAGGTGATAAACCAGCCGTAGTTGAAGACGCCGTTTGATTCAATGAAGCTGAAAGATCTTGAAGTATTTTATTTTCAGAAACTGCTCTTTCATTACAGTCTTGAAATAACTTACTAATTTGATCTTGAACATTGTTGGTAATATTTAAATTTCCTACAACACGTTGTACTATAATTTCTTGATTTTGTGTTGAAAAAATTTTACAACTTTGATTTATATTGGATAATATATTTGAAGTTGCATTAACAATAGTATTTAATGTATCACTTGAATTGGCATACTGAACAAGGTTAATATCTTTAATTAAACTTTTGGCATTCTGTACAACATCAAGTAATATTTTTTGTTGATTTTCTTCTTGTGTTAAAGCATCAAATAATGCCGTCATATTTATACTAGCTTTTTGTGAAAATGTATTACCACTGATATTAACATCTCCTTGAATATCAGACACGCTTATTATCTGTGAAGAATCTGTGGTTAATTGTGTTCGTTGAATAATTTCAGAAGATATCTTTGATATAGAATTGGTAATAATTGATGCAATATTCTTTGAAACAGATGCTCCCATTTTGTAAGAATTTTATTACTTTTCAAATTCAAAATGAATTAAAAAAGACAGTCTAGTTTAATAATGAGAAATAATTTATTTACAACAGAAAACAACGTAGAAAAACACAATCAATATCATCGACAGATTTCAGTTCATATAAATCTTTCAAAGGAAAAATTTTCTTTCATCATTGATATGGATACAAAATGTTTAGATGCTACATCTCTCTGTGTTCTTCAAAACAAAAATTTATCAGTATGGGAAAATTTACCAAGAACTAAAGAGCTGATAAATTTTTATTCTCAAACCAAGACAGCTTTTCATCAATATCATGTAAGGTGTGGTGTAAATAAACATTTATTCATTATCAAGGAACTATTTATTGATTTATCTTTTTGGATTTCGCCTCAATGCTATTATGCTTGTTGTATTTTATTTTTAACTTTTAATAATCTTTAATTTTTGCTGTTGAACAACATCATGTGTTTTATCCAATAACTCTTTCAAAAAGTCATCGTCTTCTATACCACGAGAATATAAAAGATTTTTTACCTTTTCTTGATACTCTTTCTTGTTCCAAATAATTTTTTTTTCATGGTTTGAGATGGAAATAATAGTATCATTGTCAATACGAATTCCTTTTTCGCCAGTTTGATTTAGATAATTTTTTATATCCTTAACTATAGAATTTTCTTCCTTCCTCATGGTCTTTAAAATTTTTCTTTGTTCATTGATACGCTGCCTAATCAATATATATGCCTCAATATCTTTTTGTACTGATGTCATTTTTTACAAGATTTTATGTTCTCATAAATCTTTTGATTTAAATTTGAAATTTATACTTGACATGTTTTATTTCCTATCAATAAAAAATGGATGAAATTCGTGAAAATTTTTGTGGTGCATGTCTGGCTATACCTCTAGCATTAGGAGGTATTGGGGCTGCAGGATTAGCTACGAGACAGGAATACTATTCTAGAAAATGGATCATTATTCTTTCGTTTCTCTTTATATTTGTACTGGTATTGATTTTCTATCTCAACAAGAATAAATGTTCATCATGTGGCTAACGGTTAAACATAACATGACTCAATATTATTATTTTTTCTTTTCATGATAAAGAAAAAAATAATTATACAAAATGGAATTAATATTACAAGAAAATAAACAACGTCTTATTTATGATGTAAAACATTTTGACCTAGATCACTTTTATAAAGTTCATAAAGCTTTATTCTGGGTTCCAGAAGAAATTAACCTTTCACAGGATATAAAAGACTGGAAAACTTTAAATAAAGATGAAAAATTTTTTATTGAACATGTATTGGCTTTTTTTGCAATAAGTGATGGATTAGTAAATGAAAATTTGGTTCAAAATTTCTTTAATGAAGTACAATATCCAGAAGCTAGAGCTTTTTATTCTGTTCAGATTTTTATGGAACAAATTCATAGTGAAACATATAGTTTACTTTTAAAAACGTTTGTTTCTGAATTAGAAGCACAAAAAATTTTATTCGATACAATTGAGCATTTCCCAGCTCTTGAAAAAAAAGTACAGTGGGTCAACAAATGGACCAATTCTAAAAATGCTTCTTTTGTTGAAAGATTAATTGCATTTGTAGCAGTTGAAGGAATATTTTTTTCTGGTTCATTTTGTTCTATATTCTGGATGAAAAAGCGTGGTTTATTACCAGGGCTAACTTTTTCAAATGAATTAATTTCACGAGATGAAGGTCTACACTGTAAATTTGCAATAAATTTATATAATAAGCATATTCAGAATAAATTATCTGAAGACATGGTTCGACAAATTTTATGTAGCGCTTTAGATATTGAAAAAGAATTTATCGCTGAAGCACTACCGGTAGATTTATTAGGTATAAATTCAAAGTTGATGATTCAGTATTTAGAATTTGTAACCGACTTTATTTTTAAACAGTTGGGATATTCATCATTGTACAAAGTGGAAAATCCTTTTGATTTTATGGATATGATAAATTTAGAAGGAAAGACAAACTTTTTTGAGAAAAAAGTTAGCGAGTATCAAAAAGCAAACATTATGAATTTTGATGAAAATAATTTAAACATGATTTCTTTTGATGATTTGTAATCATTACTGTTTACGATTTCTGTAATATTTGACAAGGTAATATTGTCTAGGAAAATTTTTAGCATCAAAAGCTTGATTAGGTTTGATATTTTTAGACACATACAACATTGCAGCATCTGCAGCTATTTGTAATGTTTTATCATTAACTTTGATTAGATTTTTTACCCGAGAAAAATTGGAATCTATAGCTTGATAGATATAAGACCATTGCTCATATGGACCCTGAATATAAGCCAAAGGTAATAAATCTAATTCTTGATCTGTAAAATCGTCTATGATGGGTAAAGAAATTACCTCATCATATTCTAAAAAATTTGGTTGTGTTTTATACTTTGGTTGAGGAAGTAAATTTTTATTTTCTTCATCTTGATCTTGAACTTCTTCTTGATCTTCTTCTTGATCTTCTTCATTATCTCGATCATCGCCACTTTTGTTTTCATCGTCTTCGGTATCATCGTCATCAGAATCAAGTCTCTCCTCGTCAATAAATTCATCGTCATCAAAATATTCAATAATCGTCATTTTTCTTGTACAAGAAAAATCATGTCCAACATTTATTGCGGTAATAATGAATATGAACTAAAAAATGGTAAAATTTTAGGAACACCATATCAATGTATGAAAAAAGGCATTGGAGCTGGTTTAAATATGCCTATATCTGGTGAGCCTAAAAGATATAAACCAATTATAACCTCAAACAAATATTGTGGAAATGAAGCAAATTTACCTTCGGGAAAAATTATGGGTTCTGTTGGAGACTGTTTTCGTAAAGGTGTTGGTGTTGGTAGAAAAATGCAGATGGAAAAAAATGTTGTCAGAAACGCATCCATAGTCGATGATTTAGTAGATATACCAACATTTGAACAAAATGAAACAGATTTACTTTTACAAAATATTTTTGTTCCTGGTCTACAAGAATCTAGACAACGCCGAAACAATGAAAATATTGTTGGTAACCCAGATTTGATTGAAATGTTTAATGATGATTTGGATGGTGCACAAATCAAAAAAAATTACATTAATCTATATGGTGATGGTAAACGTCATACTTTGAATGAATTTTTCAACAAATACTGGCCAATAATTTTAACTATATTATTGATTACATTTTTATGGATAGTGAAAGTAGATTCATTGTTTATTATTTTTTCAGGAATAGCATTTTTTGGCATAACCACAATAATAAAAAAAAAATATGATGAGCAATGGATATTAACCCCCGTGGTATTATAGATTGATTTTTTATTTTTTCACATCATATGTGATGAAATTTTTAATCTATGAAAATCGAGAACCATAAACATATTTTATATTTGGGAGTTTGGTACTCTTTAAAAAAAGATCTTTTGTATTGAACACAATCATTTTTAAATTTTTTAAATCTACAGAATTGGTAATCAACAATTCAGAATTTTCATCCAGTGTTTTTATACCGTCTTTATTTATTGATTTTACCCATGATGTTCCAAATTCTCCACTCATTTGTGAATAATTTCCTTTACCATGTTGGTCTATTTGAAAACCAAAATTTTCTGTAGAATTTATGATCCAGTTTGGATATTGATTCAAAAGCTTGTCAGTGAAAATAAAATGAACTTGACCTGGAAATTTAATATAATCATAGGGTGTTGTTGTTTCAATTCTAAAATAAACACCTTCTGCTTCTTCATAATCATCAATGGATGTTGGATTTAAAAAATAATCAAAAGGACCATATTTACGTTTAGCCGCACCTTGCCCTGAAAGATAAATAAGCATTTTTTCTCTATCTTTTTGATTTAGAATTTTACCAGTCAATATTATACCTTCATACGCTTTCAATGATGTGGAATGAATGAAAGAAGAAATTGTCATTTTTTTAAAATCTTTTTATTTTTATACACGTCTATATTTTTTTTTTTATTTTTATACACTGTGTGTATAAAAAATATAGAATACTTTCACACTAGTATTTTTCTTTTTCTTCATAGAGAATTGTCACGGGTTTAATTTTTATACCTTTATTTATAAAAGTTATAGTCTTATTCATCTCTTTATATTTTTCAGGTGTTACATATCCACCATATTGAATTAATAATCTCCATGGTAAAGAAGGTTTTATAGTAATAGGTTCAAATGTTTCTTTTGTTTCAGAAATCATTAAAGACAACAGTCTTATACTATGTTTATATTTTGAATCATTTTGAAGATATTCCAAAACATATGCTTTTACACAGTTTGCTGAACAATAAACACCATCTGTAAAATATGTATCTTTTTCAAACACTAATGGACAACCTATAGGTTCATTTTCTATGGGCAATCTACACCACCAACAATTATATTTTATATCTTTATTTATTTTTGAAGTTATGAAAATGTGATCAATTTTTTTATTGGTTTCCAAATCTGTAATTTTATTTTTTTGTACAATTTTTGTTACATGTCTTTGTGTCATGTTTGAATTTTTATTTCAAAACAACTTTTGTTTTTCAAATTTCAACAACGATGCTAAACATGATCACGAAGAATAATTGGAATATTCCAGGTTTGTGCCAGTTTAGTCTTGAATGTTTCCTTATTCAAATCTTTAACCACAAGCATGGTACAATCTTTAGTTAAATGATCACACACAATAAATTTTTTAGCTAAATTTTCATCTCTGAATCCTGAAACACAAATTTTTTTTTTATCCATCAGAGTAGCACATGTTTTCAAATTACCAACAATATTAATAGCGCCTGGATTCATAATGTTTATATCTGACTGTTTTGTTTTTAATTCGTTTTCGTGACTAAATTTTATTCCATAGTCAATACATTTATTTAAAAACTGTTTCATGGTTGAATAGTTGTCAATAATTTGCTGTGCAGTTTGAGTTGAAAACCCATTTATTCTCGTAAGCTGTTTCAAAGATGGAATTTCATCACTAAATAAATCAAAATGTTCAACAAGTTTTTCCAAAGATTTTTGACCTATAGATTTGGAAAATACTCCTGATGCGCTAATAATAATGGGTAGAGAATGTGGTTGATGTAAAAGTTGTTGTATTGAATTGTATATTTTTTCACCTTGTTTTCCTTTAAAACACTCTAAATTTTTTGAAGCATCTAGTAAAGAAAATAAATCTGTTATTCCATGATTGAAAAATTTTTCTACTGTTTTTAATCCAACATTTTTTACGTCAAATTTTTTCAACAACTGATGTAGTAATTTTATTGAACATCCACCATCTTTATCAACAATATTTACGCCTTTCCAATTTCCCCTAGGTAATGAAATAAATTCAGATGGATTAATAACTTTTACAATTTTGGGAATGACATCTCCTGAACGTGTACAAACAACAACCGCGCCTGGTCCAATTTTTTCTTTTTCAATATATTTTGCATTGTATCCAGATACTTTTGAAATAGTTACTCCATCCAATATAATTGGTTCAATATAAACCACGGGAATCAAAGAACCCCATATACTTTTATTCCATACAATTTTTTTTACAGTAGTAATTTTTTGTTTTAAAAGATTGTGTTGTTTATATGCTATACTGTATGAAGGATTACCATTTGTATTTCTTTCATAAGGTATATTAGCTGTAATAACTAATCCATCCATATAATATGGGCAAATTTCTGTCCATGTATTCAATATTTTGGATAAAAAATTTATAGTCAAATTTTTTCGTTCAACCAATTCCCAGCATAGAAATTTCTCTTTATCATTGTTGTATAGAATTTTCATTTGATCTTGAGGAGAAAGTTGCTTCAATGAAATTTGTGCTTTTGATGGCGTCATCTGAACACGCTCAGACGACGTCAAAATTATTTCGTAAGGAATCAAATCAACATCATTTAAAATTAACGGGTTGAAATTTTTACAACTCAATTGTCCAGCAACCATATTTCTTTGATTTTTGAAACTGGTATACTTTTCTTCAAAAATTTTTTTTTTCATAACAATTTCACATCGTACATGTGAATGTTGCCCAAGCTTATTTATTGTATCGTGACCAATTTTTTTATTTATAAACTGTAACGCTTTTGTCCAGTTTGTGCCGCTAGATCCATTACCGCGTGAAAATAATTCTTTTTGATTTGTAAATATTGCACTGCAACCATCCAATTTACTGGATATAATGAAATAAGAACATGTATATTTTTTTATCCATCTTTCTAATTCTGCTTCATTTTTTATCTTGTCTAATGAACCCATCCAAACTGGTAATTTTTGTTGTTCCACATCATTTAGAGTTGAAAGAGATGTTGCGTCAACACCAAATATGGAATCATACATGTCATCAGTTATAAGTGGTTCTCCTTGTTCATATTTTTTATCTATAATTTGTTTTATATTTACATGTGCCATGTTTTAATTTTTAAATTATATTTCAGCACATTTTTCAAATTGTCTAATCCTGTTCGGAATTTTTATATTTTTCATACATCAAGTCTAGCAATTTTTTAACATCATCTGGTGTAAAATGAGGATATTTATTTGTTATGTCATCATAATGTATATAATAAAAAAAATTTTCTTGTGCAAGATCTTTGAATTTTTTATAAACGTCATCATTTTGTGCTTTATGATCTTGCCATTCTTTAGCTAATAAAGATATGATTCTAGTTGCAGGATAGTATGGTTTTTCTTCTAACAATAAAGGTCTTCTTTCTTTACAATACAAAAAAAAACTGGACATGGGTCTTTTTTTTTCATTCTCATGAATGAATCGAATTTTTCTAAATTGTTCTTGGTTTTCTTTTTCACACCATAAATCAACAACATCTTGATTGGTGTGTTTTTTCAAAAATTGGATAACATGATTGTTGTGTTTTTTAAGCATTTTTTATAAATAAAAACAACTTAAGGAATTAAGCAGATAAAAATTAAAGTATTATTCTTCTCAAAGGCGCCTTTAGATATTTTCATGGCTGTGATGTATTGTATAAAATTTTTTCACACATGTGTGATAAAATTTAGTTTTTAATTAGATATCGAAGATCTTCGAGATGAATGAATCGATTTAGGACTTGATTTTTTTCTATTCTTTACATTCTTCAATTCCATCATGGCAATATTTTCAAACTGATTTTTGTTAATTTCAATATTCATAGGTTGTAAATCACATAAACCATTTGTACAGTCTTCATTTTGTTCAAAATTTCTTTTGTAAATATTTTTCAAATCAGACGCGGGAGCAATAGGTTTGAACATGAGTTCCAAATCTTCACATTTTTTAGACAACGTTAGAATAGTCTGTTCTTGTGATTGTATTTTTCTATAAAAATAATATGATACGGCTAACACTGCTATAGCTAACACGATTGTTATCATGGTTTCATTATTCATTTTTCCTTTAGAAAAAAAGCTTTAAAATAAAAATATAATTTTTGGTTCATTACTGTATTAAAATGACAGCGCTCAATAGCAACAGTAAAAATATACAACATAGATTACATATAAAAATATATCGCTGTGTTTTATTTGATTCTGTTAATTTTAATGCTTCTACAAAGGTCTCGATGTTTGTTTTGAAATCCATGTTCTCTAAAAATTCGTTGAAATTACGTATAGTATTTTCTAGATTATTTATATTATTTTCTAGTTCAATATTAGATCTAACAATGTAATGTTCTTTTTCTTCAATTAGAGATTCTAGTCTTTCTTCAAACTCGTTCAAATTATATTGTATGGTTTCTTTAATTTTTTCATCAATCCTTTTTGAAAAATCTTCCACGTTGATCATACACTGTGACATATTAATCTATATTTCTTTATTTATTTTAAATTAAATTTCAATTATCATCTATTTGAAATTTTCACATAGAGTTGTGTTTTATTTTAAAGCTTTTTTACTAAATGAAAAATAATGAATAAATTATCCAAAGATGTAAATTCCAGTTTTTCTCAAGTAAAAAATTTATCCAATATGAATCGACAAAATTTAAGAGTTCAAGTACCTACAACGTATCCTATAAAAATTAAACTGGTATGGTGTTTTCCTTCGTGTTTAAAAGATTTATGGTTAAAAATGCTACCAAAATATCAAAATTTTTTTAGCTTTGAAGAATCGACATCTTTTGAAATTGCAGATATTGTTATCGTTGTTAATGATTCAACAATATTTCCTTTTCATGATGATAAGATTTTGTCAAAGACTTTATTTTTGAAAATGGAACCAGAATGGTACAATATATACTGGGAAAATATTAGACCAGAAAGATTGTTGAGTAAGTGGGATCATAGCAATATAAATAATTTCAACATGGTAGAGTGGCATTTACCTTTCAGTTTTGATGAACTGAAACATTTGAATTATAGTCAGTATAAAAATACAAATAAAATTTCATCCATTTTATCGGGTAAAAATTTCTATAAAATGCAAAAAATTCGTCTTGATTTTGCATTGTATGCTCAGCATGATTTAGATTGGGATGCTTTTGGTTCATCATCTCATTTACCTTGGAAAAATTTTCTAGGTATATTACCTGATCATGATAAAAGCAAAGCTTTATTAACCTACAAATATTCTTTCGCATGTGAGAATAATTTGTTACCAAACTATGTTACTGAAAAATTATATGATTGTATTTTAACCGAGACACTATGTTTTTATTGTGGTGCTCCAAATGTTTCTGAAATTGTAGATGAAAGATCATATGTTCAAATTAATCTAGATGATTTTGAAAAAGCATTGAAAACTATAAAAAAATGTATTGAAAATAATGAATGGGAAAAAAGAATTCATTTCATCAAACACACCAAGCAGTATATTCTTAATCATTTATCATTGTATCCACGTTTGAAAAAACTATGTCAAACAAAACCCATTTTTTCCTTATAAAATGATAAATTTTTCTGATTGAGTTCCATATCATATCCTGACTCAATAGCTTTTAAACAAGCATTATATCCTTCATCAA
This sequence comes from Hyphomicrobium sp., assembly GCA_046074825.1. Taxonomy (GTDB): domain Bacteria; phylum Pseudomonadota; class Alphaproteobacteria; order Rhizobiales; family Hyphomicrobiaceae; genus JAGVSR01. Next base: position 6,019 of record JBJTOZ010000192.1, on the reverse strand, counting down.
ATTTATCAATGTAAAAACTATTAATTGACAACTCTTGCCAACGATCATGATTATATATTTTTTTATTGACAAAAAGTATGCAATTTTTTGGAAATTCCAAACTACATGCAATGCTTGCAAAATGATATGCTATAAAAAAATGATCTCGTGAACGATATATCCGTGATATTTCAAGAAATGGTTCCGCTCTATCCTGAAAAATTTCCAAAGATTTCAAATACCATAAAATTTTTTTATCCGTATCTGTTTCATATTTTGCACATTTCAAAAAGGATAAAAATTTTTCTTCTAAAAATCCGTTCATGGTTGTTCTGTTTTTATACCAAATAAAAGCATTAGAATCATCTTTCAAACATTCATACGTCTGAGCTAGATAAAAACAGGTACGAGAACAGGTTGGATTCTTCTTTATATCTCTTAAAAGTAATTTCAAGTCTGATTCCCATCTGTTGGATGTTTTACCATCATTATCAAGGACACGATCTTGAAAAATTAAAACATTGTCAGTTTTTAAATGGGGTAAAGACCCCGCATCTAAATATTCATGTACAGATCCTTTGTATTCGATATCAATATTATTTTGAATCAAACGAATGTTGTAAAAATTTATAGTTTCACTTCCTGTATACCATTGCTGTTTTAATAAAAAAATTTTATAGGTTGAATTTTCTTGTATCAAAGATCTCAAAAGATTATCATGCTTACATTTTTTCTCTTCATTGTCGTCATTACATGATTTAAAATTTTGAAAAGAACCACATTTTAATTCATCATTACAGTCTAATAAAAATAAATGAGTATAGTCAAACTTTTTTGCAAATTTAAGCATGATATTTCTTGTTGTAGAAAAATCTTGGAATGTTTTCTTTTTAAGATGAAACGGCAAATTATTTTCCAAAGCAAAATTTTTTGAAATAGATATTGTTTCATCAGTTGAACCAGTATCAAGCATAACTATACCATCAACTTGATTTTTAATACTTTTCAAGGTTGTCAGGATACGTTTCTCCTCATCTTTAACCATAATGACCAATGCAATTTTTATCATTTTTAAAATATTTACATCACTACTTAACTGAATTCAAACTCAAGTGTAAAAGATATGAAAAAATATGAAAGAAAAACACACTAAATTATAGAGAATTTTTTTTTAAGTTTAAAAGAAGCTAGTAATATAAAATGAAAAAGTTTAACGTTATTCTTGATCTTGACAATACCTTGATATCATCTTTATCAAAAGAAGAAGAAAAATTGAACCATCGTTACAGGATGAAATATTTTAGGTATGAAGATATGGATGGTTATTATAAAGTTTTTGAAAGACCAGGGTTACAAAAATTTTTAGACCATCTTTTCAAAAATTTCAATGTAAGTGTTTGGACTGCGGCTTCAAAATCTTATGCCTTATTTATTATTAATAAATTTATACTTGAAAATCATCCTGAAAGAAAATTAGATTTTATTTTGTTCTCATATCACTGTAAAATTTCAAACAAAATTTCCAAAAATCATAAATCTTTGAAATTACTACAGAATGAATTTATGATTTCTAATTATGATTTAAAGAACACGTTTATCATAGATGACCATCCTGAAGTAAAAAAATCACAGCCTGAAAATTGTATTCAGATCAAGTACTTTGATTTTACACATAGAAAATCTTATCAAGACAAAGAATTGTCAAAAATGATAACTCAACTGGAATATCAGTTAAAAAAATTTATATAAATAAAAATGTCTATTGATTTTAAAGTTAATTCGCGAGGTAGAGAAACCGGAAACGGTAACAGTTTATTAATTAATGGCAGACCCATTGAAGATGGTGCCCCCATGACTGGAGAAACTTTGGTTTGGAATGGCAATTTATGGATATACGCACCTGGTGGTGGAGCACAAGGACCTACAGGTCCTTCAGGATCAGTAGGACCTACTGGACCTACAGGATCTGGTGCTACTGGACCTACTGGACTTACAGGATCTACAGGACCTACAGGATCAATAGGACCTACTGGACCTACAGGATTTGGTGCTACTGGACCTACAGGATTTGGTGCTACTGGACCTACAGGATTTGGTGCTACTGGACCTACAGGATTTGGTGCTACTGGACCTACAGGATTTGGTGCTACTGGACCTACTGGACCTACAGGATATACTGGGCCTACAGGATCAGTAGGATCTACTGGACCTACAGGCTTTGGTGCTACTGGACCTACAGGCCCAGGATTTGTATCAGCAATTGATGGAACTGTAATTAATATCAGCGGAACACCTTTTGTTGCTCCTGAAATCTCGGTTCGTTTATCAGGTGATCAATTGTTATCTGCTAGTCTTACAGATTTTATACCATTAGATATTGAAAATATTGATAATTATAATACATACTCTGGAACAGCAGTAAATAATTCTTTTACTGTAGCACAAACAGGAACATATGAAGTATTAATAGCATTTCAAATACAACCCGATGCTTCTGGATCTATGAATGGTTCTCTTCAATTTGGTATTCATGATGGAACAACATGGTTATGTCAACAAAATGTAACTGTTGTTCTGAGTAGTTTACAACGTGGTGCAGTAAATTTACATACTGCCGTTCCAATTGCTGCAAGCACGACTTATTCATTTAAACATATATCAAGTGGGTTAACAGGAAACGTTTTCATCATTTCAAATGGTGCTGGAACTAATCCAAATAGTCTTTTCAAAGTAAAACGTATACTCTAACCATATAATTTTTTATAATTTTTTTAAAAGATTTTTCTTTTAAAAATAATGAGTGAACAAATTATTACAACAACAATACAAAAAGACTTTGATCGTTTAAAATATCAGCCGGGTAAAGATTTTTGCGCCTGTGGAGTTTGTTCAATCTTCACCAATGTTCGAGGATGTGAAAGTGTTGATGGTATTAGAGATTATGAAATTTTTAATCATCCAGATAGTGAATGTTGTGGCGGTTTATGTGTAAGACAACCAGTTTGTTCACGAGCTGATCCTCTTTCATGTGATATTGGTTTAGGAAAAAATGGCGAAAATCCTCTCATCAAATATGGATGGGATAACAAAGCTCCAAATATAAAATGTATTTTTGACTTAAGGAAAATTAATACAAAAGAACAGTTGAATAATTTTAACAATAAATTTGGTATAGATAATAATGTAGAAGCACATTATTGTACTCAAAAAGTTGATAGCTGTGTACCGGGTGTAAAAGAATGTAGTAGAATATTTTCTATAGGTGAAGGATCAACTGAATGTAATAACTGGTTTGAAAACTTGTCTTCTGAAAATCAAGATGCTGTCATGAATAATTACTGTAGAACTTATAATACAAGTGAATGTAAATGTATCAATCGATTTAACGAAAATTCTTACAAGGCTATGAAGGGTTATAAATCATTTAATGATGGTTGTTGGTATTCACCCTGTATAGATGAAAATAAAAATTTTATACCATCTCATCTTAAAAATCCAACATGTCCAGATAAAATTTGCCAACAACTTTATGAGTTTATAAATGATCAAAATATTAACGTGGATAACATCAAAGAAGATATAAATTGTGATTTTTCAAATGTACCTCAAAATCAAACACCTGCAAATGGTTCAAATGTAAATGGTTCAACCAAAGTTAATATAAAGTATATTTTTATCATCATCATCATCATTGCAATTATCATGTTTGCATATCTTTTCAGAACTAAATAATCATAACAAAAAAACAATACTGATTATAGTATAAAGGAAAACATCCTCGATAACCAAGTTGTCCTTCAAAATTAATTTCCTGTGTTGAAAAGATAAATCTTGACGGTTCAAATCTAAAAACACCTTTACGAATAAAACGCTTAGGCTCGTCTATGATTACTAAATATTTTTTTCCTCTAATGTAAAGTTCTGAAACAAAATCTCCATGCTTATTTCTTATAAAATGTAACGAATTAACCAGTTCTTCATCTAACCAAAAATATGTTGAAAATTGACACCAATGATATGGATCAAAATTACCATTTTTACTTATTTTAAAACAATTGGGTAAATGTCCATTTAAATCTAAAGTTGTATCTGTTGGAATAAGATTGTCACCATCCCAAACATGTTTAGGTCCTACGTAATCACCAATTCGTGGTAAACATCCATTCAAAATGTCAGAGAAAGAATATTGTTCTGCTTTTGTAAACATGATAGAAATTATATTTAAAAAAAAAATCTTTAGTTAATTTTCAAATATTTTTAAAGTATTTATACTTTAAAAATCCATATTAATATTTATCATATCTGCGATATCCACTAGCATAAGCTGCTTGTGCTTGTTTTAACGATTTATTATAAGCTATAGTTCTGGATCTAACATTTCCTGAAATGTAATAATATTTTTTACCATGATTTCCCCATTGATAATAAGGACCGAAAGAATCTCTATCGCGATAAATTGGCATTTTTATTTTGAAAAGATATTGTACCAAATTTAGGTCATCCAGATTTTCCTTATATTTAAAAATAATCACGAACCATACATCTTTTTTGAAAAATATTATGAATTTGTTTTTTTTTTAATATTTTATAAATTTATTAAAATGTTTTGCTGTTTCTTTTGTTACCATCCATAAATTTCGCTTACTAAATTTAGTGCCACTATTAGACACAAATTCCTCAAAATCTTTCCTTGTTAAATCACTTGAATTAAAAACAAGAAACTGGTTAAACATATTTGTTACGTAATCTTTTCGATCGTCATTAGTCATTGCATCAAAATCAACCTTTTGTGTTGTAATTATTTCACCGTCTTTTATTCTCCTAAACTCGGCCCCATTTAATATAATCGGTTCAGGTATTGTGGGTGCCTTTTCTATAGTTTCTTTAACCAATGTATCAAATAATTTTCTATGATACTGTATTTCTTCATCAAATCTGTCTGCTAAATATTCAATCAAAGGTTGTAATGAATCATAATGAACGTTGTACATTTCAGCTTCTGTTGTATCCTTATGGTCACCAAGAATTTTGGACACCCTTTGCTCAAGGTGATGATAATCAGTTGTTTCAGTAATGAAAGCATAATACATTTTATCACCAACAGGTCTTCCAGAATTGTATGTAGCTAATCGGCTTTTGAGATGACCTCTAGATTTGACACCGCCTATTTTAAAACGATTTTGTTTGGCATAAGCTTTTGTGGTGGCAATGTAAATGATTTGATCTTTTTGACGAGCTTTCATAGTGATGACAATATCTTTGAGTTTGTTGGTGTAAAGTTCTTGTTTTTGTAATTCGTGGTCTTTTTGTTCAATCTGTTGTGTTTGTTTTTCAATCTGTTGATCTTTTTGTTCAAGATATTGTTCTTGTTTTTCAATCTGATGTGTTTGTTTTTCAATCTGTTTATTCAGCAACTTTTTTTCATAATCTGTGTACAGGTTATATGTCTTTTCAAGGAGTAGGTAATAGTTACAATATTTAACAGGATCAATGGTTTGTTTTGGTCTTCGTTGTGCTCTCATGAGACATTTTTTGAATGCTTCTGGGGTTAACATGTAAACTTTTTTCATTACATCACCACGATTTTTTCTAACCTGCGAGATATCTCGCAGGTTGTAATCTTCATTTTCAACCAAACCTAAAGCATCAAGTTTTTTCTTAACATCACTAGATCGTATCGAACTCATAATCCCATACTCTATCAGTTTGTCATGATGTACAACAAACTCTCCTTCATGTGTGGTTAGTTCCAAAAAGTATTCCATGAAAAATATATCCTGTTCAGGATAAAATTGTTGATGGATCTGTTTGAAAAAATCTGTTAAAGACATTTTGTTATCTGTTTCAAGTAGTTGGTTAATGTATTCTTGGTGAGAAGACATACTGAAAGTTTTTTGTAATTTTTTAAGTATTGAATTAAAAAATCAAGTTTTTAGTTGAATAACCACACCCTGATTAACCGGCTGTGACATATCCCGTGGGTTGTAATTTTCATTTTCAACCTGCGGGATATCCCGCAGGTTGTAATTTTCATTTTCAA
>JBJTOZ010000191.1:0-4271 GCA_046074825.1 Hyphomicrobium sp. | reverse complement strand
CGGTGTTGCATCCTGAAGGTGTGTGCGGCCGATTTTTATAATATCAGACCATTTGATGCTTTTTTGTTCAAGCGCGCTCTGCATTCTTCTTAAAGCAGGCAGAAGCTTTTGGACGACTTCAGAGGAGCATGCTATGTGCATCGCAGTCGGGAATGTATCATTAGAGGATTGGCTCATATTGACATGATCATTCGGGTGGACAGGATTTTTACTGCCTATCTTACCCCCGAGAGTTTCTATAGCACGATTGGATATAACTTCATTGGCATTCATATTCGACTGTGTGCCCGAACCTGTTTGCCAAACAACTAAAGGAAAATGATCATCTAATTTTCCATCAATAACTTCTTGGGCCGCTTTGATGATGGCTTCTCCAATTTTTCTATCAAGCTTTTTAAGATACATATTGGTTTCTGCTGCCGCTCTTTTTACTATTCCAAGAGCTTTAATGATAGATTTGGGTTGTTTTTCCCAACCTATCTTAAAGTTCTCGAGGGATCTTTGGGCTTGGGCTCCCCAATAACGGTCCGAAGGAACTTCGATAGGCCCAAAGGTATCAGTTTCTGAGCGGAATTTCGTAGGGTTCATAGCAAATTGTATCTTTCATAAGGATTTGAAAAAAGAGGATCATGAAATCATAAAGGATTTTCTTTTATCTCTATAAAGGAAAATTCCTAACATTTCGATGAGGGATCAATTGCTGTTTCCCCATAGAAATTCAATTTATATGTGACCTGTTGGGGCTGAATTTCAGGGGAATTCAGAGATCGTTACGGCATATTATTGATTAGAAATTATAATTATTTCTTCCGAAATTTGTCGAGACTTAGAACCTCAGCACCGCTTGGTGGAGAGGATCGTTTTGAGTTTTCTTCATTATTATTTTCGGAAATCATTGACGTTTCGGAGGATAATCGTCCTTGCTTTGCATTCTGACTTTCGGAGTCTGAAACAGCTTTAATACTCTCTGTCGAGGCTTCATTTTTGTCCCCAAGAGGATTAGTCAAATCTTCTTGTTTTTCAGATTTAATTTTTCGAGCAGTCCTTGGTTTACGTGTTGAAAAAGGATCAGAGCCCACAACAGAAAGAGATGTGCCCTTCTGAGTTTTTTTTGTTGCTGCGGAGTCCTTTGGTGATTTGTCTGCTGCTGATCCAAATTGCAAACCATACCGCACCGAGGGATCAAAAAAGACTTTTAGCGAATTGAATGGAATAACTAGGCGTTCAGGAATGCCATCAAAGGTAAGTTTAACTTCAAAATAATCCTCATGGACGAATAGATCCCAAAAACGATGTTGCAGGACAATCGTCATCTCTTCAGGATATTTTTCTAGAAGCCGATCCGACAAGCTCACATCAGGAGCCGTCGTATCAAATGAAATATAAAAATGATGATCACCAGGGAGCCCTGATTTTGCGGCACTCTCTAGTACAGATCGAACGACCCCGCGCATTGCCTCTATGTGCAACTTTTCGTAGTCAATGGAGGAAGTCGTTGTCATGCTGTCTGTTGTCGTCTGTCTTTTTGTTTCAAGTTTGTTTCATTTACAAAAAGTGAGTGGAGGGCTTCTGTTGCCCGGCGCCCTCCGAACCGCGCCTTACCCGGCAAGGGGCAAGGGCTTAAGTTAAGGCCTTCGTGCTGCATTACGCAGCAAGAGCAGCCTCAGCATAGTTGTCATTTGCAACTATTATGTTTGACCCGATAACGGTGGTATCATGCCGAGTGAAAGCTAAGTTCTTTACGCCTTCGTCGATCCTATTTCGCCCCCATAAATCGGCATCTTAAAGATGCTGAAATTGTATCTTGGTGGAGGCGCCGGGTACTGCCCCCGGGTCCGAACGGTTTATTACAACCGCGTTTATCACCATATCCGGACGAATCCGGCATAACTAATATAAGGATAGTTGACCAGAATGCAAAGTCTTCTAGATCACAGTTCTTAAATTGATAAGAAAATTAATGGGAATTACTTTAAGGAAAAACCCAGCTTTTGAGTGAAAATTTAAATATTTTGGTAATTTGAATTGGTGAATTTTAAATAAACAAAGGCTTCTTCAAAGCCATCCATTGATCTTACTTTATGTTCGGAAACCTTCATTCCAGGTGGGTTGCAATACAACAATCGACAGAATTTAAAACAGATGTATCCTAATATCTAGACTATCATTAATGAAAATTTTCACACAGTTATCATCTTTTGTTCGTCCCGGTTTATGTTGCAATTTCTTATCACTTTAGACTTAAGTCATATATTTTAGCGGTATTTCAATTCTCCTGAACACTCCATGCAAGAATATCTTGATCTTCTGCGCTATGTTCGCACTAATGGGGTCAGAAAAACTGATCGTACTGGGGTTGGAACGCTCAGTATTTTTGGTTATCAAATGCGTTTTAACCTTGCTTCAGGTTTTCCCCTACTCACTACAAAGAAGTTGCATTTAAAGTCCATTATTCACGAATTAATTTGGTTTCTAGCTGGAGACACTAACATCGCTTATCTCAAACAACACGGTGTTGGGATATGGGACGAATGGGCAAATTCAGAAGGTGAGCTTGGTCCCATCTATGGGAAGCAGTGGCGATCGTGGCACAAGCCAGATGGTGGAACTATTGACCAGATTTCAGAAGTTGTTCAGACTTTAAAATCTAATCCAGACAGTCGAAGAATTATTGTTTCGGCTTGGAACCCATCTGATATTCCAAACATGGCCCTTGCTCCATGTCATTGTTTATTCCAATTTTATGTCGCAGAGGGAAAACTTTCTTGCCAGCTTTATCAAAGATCTGCAGATATCTTTCTCGGTGTTCCGTTCAATATTGCGAGCTATGCACTTCTCACTATGATGATAGCTCAGGTTGCAGATTTAAAATTAGGAGATTTTGTTCACACATTTGGAGACGCACATCTGTATATCAATCATTTAGAGCAAGCTGATCTTCAGTTAACGCGCATACCAAGGAAGAGTCCCAAAATGCGCATCAACTCGAAAGTCAAAGACTTATTTGCATTCAAGTTCGCCGACTTTGAGCTCATTGAGTATGATCCATATCCTCATATTCCAGCCCCAGTGGCAGTTTAGATGACACTATGACTGTGATAACATCTCTTATTGTAGCCGTTGCAAAGAATGGTGTGATTGGCCGCAATGGCGGATTACCATGGCACATGTCTTCCGATCTCAAAAAGTTTCGGCGACTGACCATGGGAAAACCCATAATCATGGGCCGTAAAACTTTTCAGTCTATTGGAAAACCATTGGATGGGCGTCACAATATTGTGCTTTCAAGTGACCCTTCCTTTAAGGCTGAAGGGGTGAATGTTTTTTCAAATCTTGAGGATGCTTTAATCCTTGCCCGCACCATAGCTCGCACATCAGGCCTAGATGAGGTGATGGTTATCGGAGGGGTAGATGTGTTTAAAGCGACTTTACCCGTCGCCCAACGTATTTATTGGACGGAGATTAAGGGTAATCCTGATGGAAACGTTTACTTTGAAACCCTAGATACCAAAAATTGGCATGCGGTTTCTGAAGAGGTTCTCCCTAAAGGATTAAAAGATGATTATGAAGCTGTTTTAAAAATTTACGAAAGAAGACCTCATTCCTAAATAATTGAAATTTATTTTGTCTGTAAGTCCAATGACGACAGTCTGAAGGATCCTTTAAAATCGAATTATATCGTGTTTACTTCTTATCGAGCTATAGCCTATAAGCAAATGAAGAAAATGTGTTTAGAACACTTGGAATGTGCGTACTTATAATCTGCGAAACTCGTATTATATTATCTTTCTGTGACTGGTGACTGATATAAATTTGAGGAAGAACTCATAATGCCTTGGAGTAATCAAAGTGGTGGGGGGTGGAAGGGAGGCTCTGGAGGAGGCGGTGGTCCTTGGGGACAGGGGCCAGGCCCAGGCCGAAGTGGTGGAGGTGGTCAACCTCCTGATCTCGAGGAAATATTAAAACGTAGTCAAGATAAAATGAAACAAGCGATAGGTGGCGGAGGTGGAGCTGCTGGTCCCTTGTTATTTCTTGCTGCCGCGGTGGCTACAGCGGTCGTTGCATGGAATGCTTTTTTCTTCCGCGTAAATCCAGATGAGCTTGGCGTTGTTATGCGTTTTGGACAGTTCGTCCGTCAGGAACCACCAGGTCTTCGTTTTCGTTTGCCCTATCCCATTGAAGAGGTTCTTCTGCCGAAAGTCACGCAGCAACGTGTAACAGAGATTGGGCTTCGTTCTTCCCCATCTACGCGCAACATTCAGGGCAGTTCA
>JBJTOZ010000190.1:0-7563 GCA_046074825.1 Hyphomicrobium sp. | reverse complement strand
AGATCGTTCGATGTTGAAACTCAAAGAACGCATAAACAGCTATCGAAGATAGCCTTATTACCAGTTTCTGAAGTTGCCTTTGGTGAAGAACCAATATCTTTATTTAGACAACGATACCTTGAATTATTTGGAGGAGCCACTGGTAGTGATTCATTATATGAAGTTATAAGTAGTGGTAAGCGTTATCAAGGGCAAGAACATTGGCTTCCTTTGTTTCATAAAAATTTGGAAACTATTTTTGATTACATTGAAGGAGGGGTAGTTTCTCTTGACCACAAAACTCAGGAAAGTATAGCTCTTCGAGCTGATCAGATTAATGAGCATTATCTTGCTCGCATTGAAGGTTTGAATAGTAAAACATTTGGAGGAGAAATATATAAACCAATCCCTCCTGAGCAACTATATTTAACACCATATCAATTTGAAGAGATATTGGCAGATCGTACGGTATTTAAACTTTCTCCATACGATGATGATACTTCTAATTCTGATCGTTCTTTCATGGCTCGTAAAGGCCGTAATTTTACATTGGAAAGACAAAATCCCTCTCTTAATATTTTTGATGCTGTTGTTAATCATATCCATCAACTTCAGAGAAATAAGAAAAAGGTTATTATCACGACATGGACTGCTGGAGCGAGAGAACGACTAGTTCATCTTCTTATCGAACATGGGTGCAGAGATGTACGAAAAATCGAAAATTTTGAAGAAATAAAGCTATTAGATTGTGATACCCTTAGTATAGCTGTTCTTGGCCTCGAAGAGGGTTTTGAAACCGATACTCTCGCTGTCATCAGTGAGCAAGATATCTTAGGCGATCGTCTTGTTCGCCCACGCAGAAAGTCAAAAAAAGCATCTAATGTTTTATTTGAAGCAACAAGTTTGTCTGTAGGTGATCTAGTTGTTCACGAAGACCATGGCATTGGACAATTTTCCGGACTTATTACAATCACTGCATTAGGAACTCCTCATGATTGTCTTGAAATAATTTATGCAGGTGGAGATAAACTCTTTCTACCAGTCGAAAACCTCGAACTTTTATCAAGATATGGAAGCGAGGAAGGAAACGGATCTTTAGATCGACTTGGTAGTAGTTCATGGCAATCCCGAAAAGCGAAACTTAAGAAGAGATTACGTGATATTGCTGATGAGTTATTAAAGATTGCAGCCTTACGAAAGATTAGAGAAGCACCATCTTTAGTTGCACCTTCAGGATCATGGGATGAATTTGTTGCACGCTTCCCATATGATGAAACGGAAGATCAATTACAAAGTATTTCATCAGTTCTTGAAGATTTAGGTTCTGGTCGACCTATGGATCGTTTGATATGTGGAGATGTTGGCTTTGGAAAAACAGAAATCGCTATTAGAGCTGCATTTGTAGTTGCATTAAGTGGTTTGCAAGTTGCCGTTGTCGTTCCTACAACGTTATTATCACGTCAACATTATAAAACTTTTACTGAGCGGTTCAAAGGATATCCTGTCAATATTGCTCAAGCATCTCGATTAGTCAGTGCTAAAGAATTAGCACAAGTAAAATCTGGTCTTAAGGCAGGCACAATTGACATTGTAGTTGGTACCCATGCTCTATTAGGTAAATCAATTGAGTTTGCTCGTCTCGGATTGATTGTGGTGGATGAAGAACAGCATTTTGGGGTTCATCATAAGGAAAAGCTAAAGCGTTTAAAAGAAGATGTTCATGTTTTAACTCTATCTGCTACTCCAATACCACGTACATTGCAGTTGGCATTGAGTGGGGTGCGTGAACTCTCTCTTATTACAACACCTCCTGTCGATAGACTTTCTGTTAGAACCTACATTTCACCGTTTGATCCTATAATCATTGTTGACGCTTTAAAGCGTGAGCAAGCAAGAGGTGGTCAGAGCTTTTATGTTGTCCCTAGAATTTCGGATATGAACGAAATCAAAGAATTCTTAACAGAAACATTACCTGATTTTAAATTAGCTTGCGCTCATGGCCAGATGTCACCCACAGAATTAGAAGATATTATGAATGCATATTATGAAGGGAAATTCGATATTCTTCTTTCTACAGCGATTGTGGAATCTGGGCTGGATGTTCCCAATGCCAATACTCTTATAGTCCATCGAGCTGATATGTTTGGGCTTTCACAACTCTATCAATTAAGAGGAAGAGTTGGTCGTTCCAAGAGAAGAGCTTATGCTTATTTTACAACAGCTACAAACCAACCCCTAACACAAGGCGCTGATAAGAGATTAAAAGTTTTACATTCTCTTGATACCCTTGGTGCAGGTTTTACACTTGCTTCAATGGATCTAGATATTAGAGGCGCTGGAAATTTATTAGGAGAGGAGCAATCTGGACACATCCGAGAAGTTGGATTTGAGCTTTATCAAACTATGTTAGAGGAGGCTATTCAGAGTTTACAAAGCGGTGATAGTGCATCACAAGATGATAGATGGAGCCCTGAAATTTCAATATCTATTCCAGCTATGATCCCGAATACATATATATCCGATCTTAACTTGAGATTAGGCCTCTATAGAAGATTATCAACGCTTGAGACACGAGCAGATATTGATGTTTTTTCCGATGAACTAATAGATCGCTTTGGCGAATACCCCGAAGAAGTCGTTTCCCTTTTAGACATAATGGAAATTAAGGGTTTATGTCGTATGGCAAACATATCAAAAATTGATGCTGGACCAAAAGGGGCTCTTCTCTGTTTTCGCAAAAATAATTTTGTAAATACAGAGGGATTAGCTCAGTTTTTGATCAAAGAGAAAGCACGTGTCAAAATGCAACCCGACCATAAATTAGTATTCAAGGCTGATTGGGATCAACCAAAAATAAGAATAAAAGGCATCAGAGATTTGGTTGCAGAATTGGCAATAATTGCGGATAACAAAAAAAATGCTGCGTAGGTGAATAAGAAGTGAACAGAAATAAATCAATAAATTTTTAAATTAGCATAAAATTTTTTTAAATCTGTCCTTTTTATTTTTCCATTTGAAGTTCTAGGCAATTTCTCCATATATATATATTCTTTTGGTCTTTTGTAGGGAGCCAATTTATCTTGCAGAAATTGATCAATAGAATTTTCACAAATTTGGTGGCCTGGTTTAGCTACAAGAAAAGCACCAATAACAACTATATCATTCCGAGGGGATATTTCAGTGCATGCAACTTCCGCTATGTCAGGATGCTGGCATAATACTGCTTCAACCTCGAATGGAGAAACTCTGTACCCCAAAACTTTCATCACTTCATTGGCCCGTCCTTTAGGAAAAATATAGCCTTCATGGTCCATTAATGCGAGATCACCTCCAATGAACCATTCCCCCCTGTAGACTTCCATTTCCTCTTGAGGGCGGTTCCAATATCCAATCATTAATCCTGGATCATTCCTCTTAATAGCCAACAATCCAATGCTCCCCACAGGCAGCGGTTCCGTACCCCCTTCAACAGGTAGAATAGCAACACTGCGTCCTTCTTGAGGTCGTCCAGGAGATCCAGTTTTTCTTATCATTCCAGGGTATGTTGAAATATACGTGGAAATTTCACTCATACCAAGAGCTTCGTAAAGCTTTGTATTTGTCCTATTAAACCAATCGTCAAAAAGATTAGGTTGAGGCGTCTCTCCAGCAATTAGACCATGCCTTAGACATCCAAGTTCAATACTACCCTGAGGAGTATATTTAAGGATTTGTCTAAAAAGGCTTGGAACAGCAGCAAAGAGTGTACATCGGCTTTTGCGAATAATATTGGGCCAAACTTCAGGGTCTTTATTACCTATAAAAATTGAACTAGTTAGTCCATTAGCCCAAGGATCGATAAGACCTGTTCCTAAAGTATATGTCCAATTAAATGCTCCAGCATGTAACATGATGTCATTCTTTTTAAAACCATACCATCCTTGATAAGTTGGAGAGCGACCCAAGGCGACACGGTGCGCATGAATAACCCCTTTAGGATTTGCCGTTGTCCCTGAAGTATACAAGAGATAGGCAGGATCTTGTGCTCGTGTTTTTGCATATGTGCCTCGATATCCATTGAGGATCATAGCTCGTATATCATTTTCCCTGAGAATGATTACACCTTCAGGAATTTCCTCTTTAGGAAGATGATCGGAGAGTGCTATAGCATGAGGAGAACAATCTGAATAAATAAATTTCGCTTCATTTGGCGTCAGTTGATTTGACGTCGCAATTGAAATAAGACCTGTAGCGATGCCTGCAAAGTAAAGAATTGGATAAGTACTCGTATTATCAAGTCTGATTAAAAGACGTTGTCCAAATTTTAATCCTAGGTCAGAAAGTCCAGAAGACACATTTAAAATGGCATTTTCTAATTCCCCAAATGTCCAATTTTCAGATGGGGGAATACTCAAATCTGGATCATTTATTACAACTAAAGCACTCTTATTTTTATTATGTTTGGCCTGCTGTCCAATACAATACTCAGCCATATTAAAAAATTCAGGAATTGACGAATTTGGATAATATAATTCAGATTGCATTAGGCCATCGAAAAGAATGAAAATAACAAGGTATATTTTTTATCTATTCTCTTCAACAATCCACCAACTATCAAGATTAAATCCCCATAAGGGCGGTCTAGTTGGACCAACGATCTGTCTCCATGAAGCAACCCATTGTTTTGAGGCATGAAAGAGGGGGATCACATAATGTCCTGACAGGAGAACTCGATCGAGCGCTCTCACAGCGGAAACAAAGGTCTCTTCATCGTAAGCAGCGAGTAAATTTTTTATCATAGCATCTACAGCAGGGTTCTTTACACCTACATAATTATAAGAGCCTGGTGTGTCTGCAGTACGTGAATCCCATCGAAAAACTTGTTCGTTTCCAGGAGAAAGAGAGGAGGGCCACGATGATTGTATCATATCATAATCAAAATCTTTAAGCCGTGATTGATATTGAGCGCTATCAACTACTCTTAATCGTGCTTTAATTCCAATTTTTGAGAGATCAGAAATAAAGCTATTTATCAATTTTTGTTGTTTTGTTGAGCTTGCCATAATTTCAAAAGTGAAAGGCAGGCTTGTTTCTGTGTTTAGGAGCGCTCCCCCTTTTATTTCGTACCCCGCTTCGCGCAATAGTGAAAGAGCTTCTTGTGCATTCTGACGGTAGCGGACTGAATCATCACCTGCTGGGAAACGATAATGTCCTTCCATGATCTCTGGCAAAACTGCATTTGGATAATCCTTTAGAAAATTACGTTCTATGGGATTTGCAGGATGTCCTGCACTAGAAAGGACAGATCGTGAAAAATAACTCTCAGTTCGTTTGTAAAGACCATGATAAAGTGTTTTGTTAAGCCATTCAAAATTAAATAGTAAAATGAGGGCTTGTCGAACGCGTTTGTCTTGAAAAACTGATTTTCTGATGTTGAATGCAAGCGCTGACATCCCTGCGGGAAGTCCAGTCTCAATTTCATGTAAGGTGATACGACCATCAATTCTTGATGATATGTTATAACCTTCTGCCCATAATTTCGGATCATCCTCTGTTCTCAGATCAAGACGACCTAATTTGAAATCTTCAAATTGTGAGGTTGAATCGCGAAAATATTCAAATCGGATAGTATCAAAATTAAATCTACCTCGGTTTACGGGAAGATCTTTGCCCCAGTACAAAGAGTTTCTACGATATGTAATGGATCTTCCAGGATCTACTGAATCTATGACATAGGGCCCTGATCCTATCTGTGGTTCAAGTGTAGTTTGGTCAAATGTTTTTGATGAAAAGATATGCTTCGGTAATACGGGCATAGATGCCATGATGAGGGGCATCTCACGATCACCACTATCATCAAATGTAAATTTGACGACAAGCTTGTCGATTTTTTCTGATTTAATAACTTTTTTATATGAATTTCTGTGGTTTGGGCGGCCAAATTCCCGAAGTGTTTCCATAGAATAAATGACATCATCGGCTGTGATAGGTTTGTCATCTGAGAATTTTGCATTTGAATTGAGATAGAAAGTTACAGATTTTCTATCATTGGGAACATAAATGTTTTCTGCAATAAGCGCATACATCGTAAAGGGTTCATCAAGACCGCGCGCCATAAGTGATTCAAAGACATACTCTCGAATCCCAGCTGCAGGTTCACCACGAATTATGAAAGGATTTGTAGTATCAAATGAACCTGTTTGTCCAAGAACGACCTGTCCGCCTTTGGGAGCGTTAGGATTGACATACGGAAAATAAGCGAAATCTGAAGGATAGAGAGGAGAGCCATGCATAGAAATTGCATGGTTCAGTGGATGTGTCCCATCATTATTCAAATGCTTGGTTTCATGAGCTTCCGTAGCAAGAAAGACGCATTGAGAACAGAGACTAACTAAGGCGATAAGAAAATATTTTTTTTGCCTTACTTTTGCATGAACTCTTTTCAAAAGGTTGTTAACTCTTTGATCTTTTTGATTTCTTCTAATGAATTTTATTCTCGTAACGGATATCAATTTAAAGAACAGTTTTTCCCACATGGTTTAAAATCTCTTGATAAAACGTGGGTGAATTGTTTTACTGATTTTTCTCAATTTTTTGTACTTAGTATTTTGATATAAAACTCTTTGTTATTTGAATTTCACGATAAAATATCATTGTATGTTGTACAAGAATTGATCTTTTCTATCTTTAGTGTCATGGGATTGCCTTAATCAAATACTTATTCAGTAAAAGAAGGTCACTCTATGACAATTAAATAAATTCTATTCATTTCATTTAAGCCTCTAAATTATTTGTAATTTAGAAAAAGAGCTATCATACAAAGAATTATTTTGTGCTTGATGATATTAAAGGGGGGAGACTAAAGTATGGAAAATGTAATCTGCAGGGCTATAAAAACGGGAATATTCCGCTCCTTCCTACTTTCCACTTTACTGACTTCAGGTGTGGTCTCACTCCATGCGCAGGTTGCTCCAACGATTGAACCTGCTTCCAAACAACCTCCTGTAAATAAAAGTCAGCCACAAGCTCCAGCGCCTGTAGTACCCTCTAGTAAAGAAGCTCCAAAAATAGTGCCTAAAGATGCACCAGCTTCAAATAAAACAACGGCTCAAGAAACAAATCAAAATAATAAAGAAAGTGCTGCAAATAAAAGTGCATGGGTAAAGCTCTGTGAGAAAACGCCTCTAGTGAAAAAGGGTGAGGATGGGAAAGAGATAAAAGAAGAAAAAAATATCTGTCTTACTCATCACGAAAGACTAGATGGAAATACTGGCATGGTTTTAGTATCAGCTGCAATTCGTGAGGTGGAAGGGCAAGATAAAAAACATCTCATGGTTATGGTTCCGTTGGGAATGGCTCTACCGCCAGGACTACGTGCTTCTGTGTATACCAAAGATCAATGGGATAAGGCTTCGAAGAATGAGAAGATAGACGATAAAGATATTAAGCTAATAGAAATGAAATATGCTCTCTGTCACTCTGCAGGATGTACTGCAGAAGTTGAGGCTGAAAATGGAATTATTGATCAAATGAAAGTTGGCGGTGGATTGATGATATTGGCTATTAATGCGGCCGCCCAGCCCATCGGCTTTCCCATTCCGTTAG
>JBJTOZ010000189.1:0-5542 GCA_046074825.1 Hyphomicrobium sp. | reverse complement strand
TCCGCCTAATTCTGCATACCGCTCAGGAGTGAGTTCTGGAATATCCAAACCACCCTCTTCTATTTCCATTTCTCCTGCGTTCTCACCAGTTGTATCGCCAGTTTCTTCCCCTCTAGCTCGTCTCATAGCTGCTGCCTGTTTGAGATAGGCAATACGTTCAGTCTGTAGTGCCTCAGCATGATTTAATATTGCCATAGAGATGACCTGATCTCCCTCTTCTAATTTAATGCCGCGCACACCATCACTGTCCCTTCCTTTAAAGAGACGAACTTCTTCTTCAATGAGGAATCTGATACTCTTCCCATGCGCTGTTGTTAGCAAACAATCATCCTGTGGGGTCGCAGTGGCAACGGAAACAATGCGATCTCCATCATCGAGTTTCATCGCAATTTTCCCGTTTCTATTAATATTCTCGAAATCAGCGAGAGAATTTCTTCGAACATTTCCTGACTTCGTTGCAAACATAAGTTCCAGATTTGCCCACTTAGATTGATCCTCAGGCAAAATAAGAATTGAGGTAATTATTTCTCCTTCTTCAAGAGGCAGAAGATTGATCAGGGCTTTTCCTGTCGATTGGGGTGTGGCTGCTGGCAATCGCCAGACTTTCATTCTGTAACACATGCCTCGGGATGAGAAGAAAAGTACAGGATTGT
This sequence comes from Hyphomicrobium sp., assembly GCA_046074825.1. GTDB lineage: Bacteria > Pseudomonadota > Alphaproteobacteria > Rhizobiales > Hyphomicrobiaceae > JAGVSR01. The sequence goes on along the minus strand of JBJTOZ010000189.1, from coordinate 4,889 downwards.
GCGTTGAAGTCACAAATAACTGAGAGACAAAATCCTCATCACGGGTTGACATTCCTGAGCGGCCTTTACCTCCTCGACGTTGCGCTCGATAAGTTGAAAGGGGAACGCGCTTGATATAACCCTTATGACTGACAGTAACGACCACATCTTCTCTTTGTATAAGATCTTCATCTTCAAGCTCTCCCTCTATGTCGAGGATCTCAGTTTTCCTTGGGGTTGCGAATTGGTCTTTTATATCGACTAATTCTTTTTCTATTATTTCAACAATGCGAGCCCGAGAAGATAAGGTGCTGAGATATTCGCTAATTTCACTTGCTAACTTCTTTAACTCCTCTGAGATTTCATCTCTTCCAAGTGCGGTTAGGCGAGCAAGACGTAACTCGAGAATTGCTTTTGCTTGTTCTTCGGATAATTTATAAGTGCCATCAGGTGCCAATTTATGTCTTGGATCCGCAATTAAATCGATAAGAGGTGCCATATCTTTTGCTTCCCAATCTCTCGCCATTAGCCCTTCTTTTGCTTCGGCGGGGGACGGTGCAAACCTTATGAGCTTTACTACCTCATCAATATTAGCAACTGCAATTGCTAAACCTACTAGGACATGAGCACGCTCTCGTGCTTTTGTGAGGAGATATTTTGTACGCCGTGTTACAACCTCCATTCGGAAGTTTGTAAAAGAAACAATCATATCTTTGAGATTGAGTTGTTCTGGACGCCCCCCATTAAGTGCAATTATATTAGCACCAAATGTCGTTTGTAGATCGGAAAATCGCCAGAGCTGATTTAAAACGACATCAGCAATGGCATCTCTTTTGAGCTCAATAACCAGTCGCATTCCATCACGATTTGATTCGTCCCAGAGATCAGAAATTCCTTCTATTTTCTTTTCTCGAACCAAATCTGCAATTTTTTCAACCAGAACCTTTTTGTTAACCTGATAGGGAATTGCAGTAACAATAAGGGCTTCTCTCTCTTTCCGAATAGTTTCTGTATGAACCTTAGACCGCATAATAATAGATCCTCGGCCCTTATGATAAGCGGAGAGTATTCCAACGCGCCCTAAAATCATTCCTCCCGTTGGAAAATCAGGGCCTGGGATTATTTGACAAAGGTCCTCAATCGTAATTTCAGGATTTTTGAGAGCTGCAAGACAACCATCTATAACTTCACCTAAATTATGCGGAGGAATATTTGTCGCCATTCCTACTGCAATACCACCTGCCCCATTCACGAGAAGATTTGGAAATTTAGCAGGCAGCACGGAAGGCTCAAGAAGACGATCATCATAGTTTGGCCTAAAATCAACAGTGTCTTTGTCGAGATCATCAAGCAGATACATTGCTACTTTGGTGAGACGACTTTCTGTATAACGTTCTGCGGCTGGGGGATCACCATCAACTGAACCAAAGTTTCCTTGACCATCAACGAGAGGGACACGCATGGAAAAGTCTTGTGCTAGGCGCACAAGGGCGTCATAAATTGCTAAGTTTCCATGGGGATGGTAATCACCCATCACTTCCCCAACAACTTTTGCGGATTTGATATGTTTCTTGTTCGGCTCAAGACCAAGCTGATTCATGGCATAAAGAATTCGCCTATGAACCGGTTTTAAACCGTCCCGTACATCTGGAAGAGCACGACTGATAATAACGCTCATCGCATATTCAAGATACGAGCGCTTCATTTCGTCTATGATTTGAATTGGACGGATGTCGCTTGGCTGTTCTGATCCTGAAGAGGAGCTGTCGCTATTTTCTACCACGTCCTAACCTACTCTCACGTTAAAGAAAATAAAAACTCTGAGATGCGCGATCAAAATGCACACTCAGAATGGAATTTCGTCATCAAGGGCTTTATCAAAATTTTTACCACCACCTTTCGAGCTTCTTTTTCCATCGGAAAGCGATGGCGATGAGCTGCCTTCGAGGGGGTTCTCGGCAGAATAATCAAGATTACTATAATCTTGTGTAGCAGAGCCCGATTGTTTGCCATCAAGCATCGTTAATGATCCATTGTAACCCTGCAGAACGACTTCAGTTGAATATTTTTCAACACCAGCTTGATCGGTCCATTTTCTGGTTTGGAGTTGCCCTTCAATATAAAGTTTTGAACCTTTGCGAACATACTGTTCAACAACCTTACAAAGATTTTCATTAAAAATTACTACGCGGTGCCATTCCGTCTTTTCTTTACGTTCTCCTGTGGTCTTATCACGCCAGCTATCACTCGTTGCTAAAGATATGTTTGCAATAGCACGCCCGTCTTGGGTTCTGCGAATTTCTGGATCCTTGCCCACATTTCCTACGAGAATTACTTTGTTAACAGATCCAGCCATCCATCTCTCCTAAATAAACTTGCTCTTTTAATTTCTAGTATTTTTAAAACTCAATTTCTATGACAAAAATTATTCTAAATTATTATCTTTGATCTCATTATAAATACTGCGTTTTTATATAGTTTCTTTATAGATAAATTCTTTAAAAAAATAGTGTGAAAGTATCATTATACAAAATCCTTCACGACAGCTTCTTTAGAAGTATGCCCATGATTTTTCTCCTGTATCTCTGTTTTGGAGAGCTTTCCTCATTCGTTTGGAATTGGCTATTTTAGACAGAACTCGTGTAGAGAGGAACACCTTTTTTCTCTGAAATCCGTAGATTAAGAGTTCGCTCGAAAGGGGGAGAGACATTTGGGTTCTCAACCACTAATTTAAGTGATTTTAATTGCAATGCAAATTCTTTAAAAGTGAGGTCCCCTTTGAAGGAAAAAAGCAAACTTTAAGATAAAATAGGCTTCTCCTCGACATTTGAACCGTTCACAGATCTTCTCTTAAATTTTGATGCCAGATTTAAGGATATCTCTGTGTATCTCTTTCCTTTGACACCCACTTTTTTTTGATAATAATCAAGTTTCTCTGTTATTCAAGAAAGCTCTCTCTTTTAGTTCAAATTCTTGACATTGTGGTCTTAATAGTCCCTTTTAAGATCAGAGGTACAGGACATAAAAATAAGACCCATAAGTATAACACTTTAAAAGATGTATTCCCTTTTAATTTTATTCCCCTTTAAAGCATCCATCAAAACCATATCATGGCATCCGAAAACACCCCCTTTCAATTCAAGACCCTGCTTTTCACGACGATACTCTCTTTTTGTCTTGAGACTTTGCTGCAAGAGACACTGGAAGCTGAGGAAAAGTCGAACTATTCTATAAATGAGGTCATGGGTGGAACGTACAAATTTAATAGCGAAAATTCTTTGCCATACCTTCCTGTTGGATGCCTCGACCATCGGACATTGATGTTTATCGTCCATGAAATCGAAGGAACTGATCCAAAAACAGCTAAAATGCTCGCTGATAGGGATTGCCGTCCGTTGATGAAAGACGTTGAATATATGAGATGTGGTGGAAGTGGTTATGCCCACCCATCTAAAGGGGAGCCTATAACATACTCCGCGTATTGTCGCAAAGGAGCTAAGGATCTGCAGCTTTATATACTTGATGATCAATTAAGCAGAGTAAAATGATTTTTTTAGAGCGATTAGTGGGGATAGATTATATTCTTATGTAAATAGCATTCCTTCGGGTTGAAACAGATCTGCATCCATATCTAGAAGTTGTGCTAGGATTTTGAGAGAGTTTATCACGTATTTTTTCGATTTATCAAAACGGGTGTAAGTCTTGTATAATTGTCTGAATTGTCCAGGGTATTGTTGTTCTTATCCGTTAATTCAAATGACAAAAAAAGATCTTGAAAGGCTCGCTAAACATTTTGGTATCTCGTTTACGAAAGCACGGAAGCGTTTTTCAAAAGAAGCCCATGGCTACAAATACGTTATGCGTCGTAAAAAGGATACAGTTTTTGGACGCATTTGTCGGTTTTTTGATACCAAAGAAAGAAAATGTACAATTTATAAGGCACGCCCCTCGACTTGTCGAAGTTACCCTGGCGAAGGTCGCTGCGGATATTATGATTTTCTTATGCATGAAAGACGGTGTCAAAGAGATAAAACCTTTATCGCTCTAACAAACCATTATGAAAACTAATACGTAAATGGAAATTATACCAAAATATAAATGAATAATTCCAAATTTTTTTATAGGGCAAAATAAAAAATCAAGCCCTGCAACCATAGCAGATAAACTATATGCCAAAAACACAAAGAAAAACCTCGCATCTTGTGGCCATTGAGAAAGTTTCAAAAGCACAGACATCTGCGCAAAAATTTATACAGGTCCGCGGGGCTCGAGAACACAACTTAAAAAACTTAGATATCGATGTTCCCCGCGATCAATTTGTCGTTTTCACAGGGCTGTCGGGGTCAGGTAAATCCTCATTAGCCTTCGATAGGATCTATGCTGAAGGTCAACGTCGCCATGTAGAAAGTTTGTCTGCATATGCGAGGCAGTTCCTTGAAATGATGCAAAAACCCAACGTCGATCATATTGACGGTCTGTCTCCTGCTATTTCAATTGAACAAAAAACAACTTCAAAAAATCCACGTTCAACTGTCGGAACAGTGACAGAAATCTATGATTATTTAAGGCTTCTCTACGCTCGTGTCGGAATACCTTATTCTCCAGAAACGAACCTTCCCATTGAGAGTCAAACAGTACAACAAATGGTCGATCGCGTCCTACAAATGGCTGAAGGTACGCGCATCATTATAGCCTCTCCAGTGGTCCGAAATAGAAAAGGTGAATTCCGAAAAGAATTAGCTGAATGGCAAAAAAAAGGTTTTCAGCGTGTTAAAATAAATGGCGTTCTTTATGAAATCACTGACAGCCCGAAGCTCGATAAGAAATTTAAACACGATATAGATGTCATAATTGATCGTGTTGTCATTCGTTCAGACAGTAAAGTCCGACTTGGAGATTCTTTTGAACAA
>JBJTOZ010000188.1:0-10838 GCA_046074825.1 Hyphomicrobium sp. | reverse complement strand
GCGGTTATGAGCCGCCAGCTCTAACCATTGAGCTACGGGCCCAATAAAATTGGGCTATGTCTGTTTCTACACAAATCGTAACGAACCACAATACTCTCAATTAATGATTTTAATCCCTTATCGTGAACCAAAAAAAAATACTTGATCACTTTTAATGTTTGTAGAGCTTTAAAAAATAATCGAGGGAACTTTTGATCTCCTTGCCAATCTTTGAAATTTCAAAGCATTCTGCTCTTTTTCGTGCCTCTCTCCCCATTTGAATGCGAAGATCAAAATCAAGGAGGAGAACTTCAAGTGCCTGAGCTAATTGCCTGACATTCTCTATATCAACAAAAAATCCTTCAACTGAATTTTTAAAAACATCTTCTAATCCAGGCACTCTGGTGCAAATGATTGGACGACCTGCAGCCAAGGCTTGCAGCAAAGCAATACTTAACACTTCGCGCCTACTTGGCATGCAGAATATGTCAATAGTTCTTAGAAATCTTTCAGGGTCAGGTGTCCAACCTGGAAAACTGAGGTCTTCAGAAGAGAGACCCATTTTATCTCTTTCTCGCTCAAAAGTTTTTGTGTCATTATTTTCATCAACCCCATGGATAATACAATGAAAGGGTACTCCTTTATCTTTTAGGAGAAGAAGAGCACGCATAAGAACATCAAATCCTTTATTAGGAACCAAACGACCTAAGCCTCCTATCAATGGGCGATCTCGGCGCGTTAAAGGCTTTGGTTCAGGACCTAACCGTACGGAGTTAGGGACAAGACATATTCTATCTAAAGGAAAGCCTGCTTCTGTTAAAATTTTGAGATAATGGTTTGTTAAAACAATTGCTCCATCGATATGGTGAAGAACTTTCCTGATATTATAATTTGTCGTATGACAGACGGCGATTACGGGGGCTTTATGTCTTATAGAGGAGGCCAATTTTATGGCTCTATTCCCATGGGCAAAAACAACGTCATAAGAATACTCCCCTAATAGCTTTTTGAAACGATAACGACAAGTAGGATCCCATTGGGAAAAATTCCTCAATGAAAGTGTTTTAAAGTTTTGTGGAAACTTGCTGCTTATAGAAGCATTTTTGCTTAATACGGAGGTAACATTGCAAGAAGCTAGTGTGAGAGCTTCGTGAAAATCAAGAGATGCATTTTCAAGACCTCCAAGGCCTTTGCCTAACATGACGTTTAAGACATTCACTCTGGGCCCCAGTTAGTTATTCTGAATTCAGTAGGTCAGATATAATGATATATAGTCTCTAGAAACATTGAAGAAATTATGCGACAAATGGGAGGCAGATGAGATGGATTAAATTTCCTCTTATAAGAACTATCATCTTTAAATGTTTTTCCCTCTAGATTACTGTCCCTCGAGTAGTGAGAAGTACTCCTTTTTTTCAATCATAATCATTAGTTCTATGAAGTGTTGCCAATTAAAAAAGACTTCACAACATATTGAGAGCCATGGAAGGTTATGAACCAATATCGAAATATTTTTCCTCTCCTTACCCTTTTTTTATTAGATCTTCTATCTTTAAGTTCTGCGTCCGCATTAGAGGACCAAAGAAAGGATTTACGCACAATTACTATATCCGCGAATGGCCAGATATTATCACAGCCTGATCTAGCAAGATTACATTCAGGTGTCATTACAGAAGATAAAACGGCTCGGGGTGCACTCTCAAAAAACAATTCTGCAACACACACCCTCATTGAGGGTCTTCGATCAAAAGGTATCGAAAGTAAGGATATTCAAACATCATCTTTTCAAGTAGAACCCCGCTATACAATTCCTCGCGAGGGCTCGCCTTCCGTCATTGATGGGTATCGCGTTGTCAATCAAGTTGAAATTATTGTAAGAGATCTGAAATCTATTGGTGAGCTTCTTGATCAATTAGTATCACTTGGAGCCAATCAAGTGGGAAGTCTCTCTTTCGAAGTCAGCGCAGCAGAACAGCTTAAGGACTCTGCTCGTAAAGAAGCTGTCATGAATGCCCGCCGTCGTGCGGAACTCTATGCAAATGCCACTGGTTCAAAATTAGGAAAGGTGCTCGTAATTACGGAGGGTGACATATCAAATCCTCAGCCTTTATTAAGAGCTGCTAGAGCAACTGTCTCAGATGCAGTACCCATAGAAAAGGGATCCATAGCCCTTGAAGCTAATGTAACAATTACTTGGGAGTTAGAATAAGCTTATAGCGTTATTAAAGAAGAGAAACCTTTTCAATTTTAGAAGCAAGGCTTGTTGATCCTGGTTGAGATGTCCAATCCATAAAATTTCTCATCTCACCGCTTTCTCGCAATTCTTTTAATCTTTTGATATCGATAGTTCCAACCACCCACTCCGCTTTATTCAATTTACCTTCCGCAATAATCCCTGTATCAGAAACACCATGTTCGGAGGGGAGATAAATACCTGCAGAGCCTTCATTATGATCGATAGCGGGGGACCAGAGAGCATCTCCCACAGTAGGACTTTGAACGACAGCGATGGTATTTTCTAAAGCACGGGCCTGACATCCCGTTTTGACCCTGTGGTAACCTGAAATCCGCTCAGTGCAGGACGGCACAAGTATGATTTCAGCGCCCGCTTCCGTCATAGCTCGAGCGAGGAGGGGAAATTCTGAATCATAACAGATTAAAATACCAATATGACCTAATTCCGTTTTAAAGACTCGTGGAGGTCCGCCTGAAGAAATCCCCCAATCCTTTTCGAATGGTGTCATAATAATTTTCTCTTGTTCTCCGAGAGTTCCTTTGGGAGTAACGAGTTGCGCTGAATTAACAAAACGTCCGTCAGTTTTTTTTGATGGTCCAGATCCCACTAAAATATGTACGTCGAATTCACGGGCAAGACGGAGATGCAGATGTATTCTCTGAGTTGTTAACTCAGATACTTTGTCGAGTGTTTTTTTTAGATTTGAGGATATTTCAACTCCAAAACAACCAGCTTGTTCAATCGCAGCATACTCGGGAAATACTAAGAGTTGTGCTCCTGTAGCAGCTCCTTTTTCAACCCATTGTGTGACTTTTCTTTCCCAATCTGCAAGGGATTGAAGTTGATCAATTGGATATTGAGCACTGGCAATTTTTATTTGAGTGCTACCTAGCATTAAAGTGATTTAATCCAAAATTGCATGTTATGGGGAGTTTCTTCTTTTTGATCGATATCTTTCCATTTGTATGTCGCTACAATTCCCTCAATGGGCTCGTAACCCCTTTTTTTCCAGAAAGGATCTAGTGGGGAATAATCGACAGGCTTCAAAGGATGATTTTCAGGACGTACAACACGACAAAAGGTGGAATATTTATAGTTTCCTAATTGTCGTGCATGACTTTCTCTGCCGTCGAAAAAGGCGTGACCCAAACCGTATCCACGATGACTTTTAAGAAGAACACTTTCACCGCAATAAAAGATCTTTTCAATATCATAGTTCGCTTTTTTAAAGGGGTCCCCAAATTCATCAGCATGTTCTATCATTGGAGCTCCTGTTGAGGCGCCGACCATAACATTCTGATCATATGCAGCAATCACCACAGCACCTTTTGCAGATGCAAATGTATTTAAATAGTTTTCTTCATATTCTAATGTTCCATCGTAGAGATAGGGCCAATCTCTAAATACGACTATCCGAAGTCGAGCAAGGTCCTGTAGAATAGGTCTAATTTCATTTCCAGTTAAGGATTTAACCTCAAGCTTCTTTTTATCTGTCATTACTTTTATGCGACCTTTATCGAAACAATCGAGCTTAAGTACTAACCTGAGAAATCCAATCTTTTAAATTGTAATATGTTGTTACACGAGAAATCTTTCCATCTCTTATGGAAAAAAAAGTTCCAGCAGGAAGTACGTATTTTTGCCCTTTTGCCGGAGGAAGCCCTTCATCTGTATTTTTATAAATTCCGTGCACAGTGAACTCAGCCGCGGCGCGAAGACCGTCCTTTGATACCATAATAGTTATATCTTTAAGTTCCTCTTTATAGTTCCTTTCCATACTCGCATTAAAAGCTTTGAATTTATCTTTTCCTTGTCGTCTTTCTCCTTGATTGACGTCATGGATGACATCCTCTGCTAAATAGTCTAACATTTTATTTGTCTCTCCTTTATTGAAGGCAGCGTAATATTCGCTAATAAGTGAAGCTGTTTTTTCTCGTGTTGAATTTTGTAATGATGTTTCCATAGTGTACGTTACTCCCGAAGTAGACTGGTGTGCGCCTCATAACATGTTTAACCTTAAGAACAAGTCCATTAAGATTAAACTTTTTTAAAATCTCCCAAATGAATAGATGTAAGAGTGAAATTACTTGATCCTATGAATGATATATCCCAATTGTTTGTCACCCATATCTATCGACATGAATTCGGTTCCTCACACTCTTTTTTATCTAACCTAGAACGTGCATGTCGTTGTATTTGTGAGGATGATAAAGCAGGAAAAATTTGGTCTTCTCAACATGGATATCAAGGCTATACATCCTATGCATCTCTCAATGACTTAACAGTGCGGGATCCGACATTTGCAGAGATGGAGGAATTGATCAATCCTCATGTGAAAAATTATGCTAAAGTTTGCGAGTTGGATCTAGGTCGCAAGCGCCTAGTTTTAGATAGTCTTTGGATTAATATCCTACAACCTGGAGGTTTCCATGCTGCACATATTCATCCTCATTCTGTTATTAGTGGAACGCTCTACATCGTAATACCAAAAGGGGCTAGCGCATTGCGTTTTGAAGATCCTCGTCTCGGATTGATGATGAGTGCCCCACCACGAAAGACAAACTCAAAAAAGGAGAACTCAACCTTCGTATCATATCAGCCCAAGCGAGGTACTCTTCTTCTTTGGGAAAGCTATTTGCGTCATGAAGTTCCACTTTTAAAATCAAGATCAGAAAGAATCTCTGTCAGTTTTAATTATCGATGGGAGTGATAAAATTTGACTTAAAACAATTCGAGGTGATAGTTCGAATATTATTTTGTTGCACTTGTGACAGGTATTGCGGTTTCACGATGCAGATTATAAAACTAGATGTAGATTTTTATTATTACAATTTCTCATTTTGGAGCATCCTATGAAAATTAAATCAGGTCTTTGGGTTGTGGTCGCTGATGGAAAGCGGGGCCTCATACTTGTAAATGAGGGAAACGCTCTACAACCTGACTTAAAGACACTGAGAGTTTACGAACAAGAAAACCCGAAAACATCTGAGCAAGGACGGAGCAAACCTCCACGCGCCTTTCAATCTGTTGGAGAGAGAAGATCCTCTATGGCTTCAGCAGATCTTCATCGGAGAGCAGAAGAAAAATTTGTAGATCAAATCATAAATGACCTCACAAAAGATGCCTCCGCTAATGCCTTTGAATCAATTGTTATTGTCGCTCCACCAACAGCTATTGGAGAAATGAGAAAACACTCCAAAAGTGATGCTTTGAATAAGCGTGTCCTAGCATGGATTGATAAGGATCTCACACATCACTCGATCCCTGACATCACGCAGGCAGTTGCCAAAGTGTTGGAGAGTTAATAATTTTTAAGTTTCGCCTATGATATGAACAACGAGCCTGCGTACGTGTGGCGCTTTGCGATGCTCGAAAAGATAAATTCCTTGCCATTGTCCGACTGTCATTTTCTTGTCTGATATAGGGATCGAGAGACTTGTTTGTGTAAGGGCTGATTTAATATGTGCTGGCATGTCATCAGACCCTTCACTTTGGTGAAGGTAAAGCCGTTCATCTTCAGGAACCATGCGCTGAAAGTAGGCCTTAATGTCGAATTGAACATCTGGATCGGCATTTTCTTGAATTAAGAGCGAGGCGGAGGTATGGGTCGAATAGATCGTCAACAAGCCATTCGTGATTTCTGAATTCTCAAGGATTGGATTGATTAATTCCGTAATTTCAATCAGACCTGGACCTTTTGTAGATATTGATAAATATTCCAGTTTCTGTTTCATTTTTAATTTTTCTTATTTACTATTTTCGCCATACTATGAGCAGAGCATTCGTAAAAGAAGATAGTGGGGAGGGTATTGAGGATCTGCCAGATCGGCCGATTTCACCTCATCCCAATCTCGTGACCATAGAGGGTCTTGAAGGAATAGAGAAAGAAGTTTTACGGCTTAATGAAGCCTATGCATCTGCTCAATCGGAAGGCAATCGTATTTTATTACAACGTCTAGCAAGAGATTTAAGATACTGGTCTCATCGACGTCAAACAGCACAAATTGTTGAGGATCCCAGAGATAAAAATCATATTCAATTTGGTTCTCGAATTCGTATTTTGCGACAGGATGGACACAGTGTCCTCTATCGCATAGTTGGTGAAGATGAAGCAAATCCCAGCACAGGAACTCTTTCTTATGTCTCTCCGCTTGCAAAAGCTTTAATGGGAAAAGAGTGTGGGGAGACGATTAATGTGCATGGAAATACGTTCGAGATACTCGAAATTCTTTAATGAGTGACCGACACACACTGAAATCTTCTAATCAATAAGGTCTAGAATTTTATCCGTGTAAGTATCTACTGAGATTTTAAAAAGAAATTGGAAGTTATTAATCTTTAGCTCTTTCCACATATGAACCATCAGATGTCATTATAACAACTCGCGTACCTGCCTCGATGTGAGGGGGGACCATTATTCGGGCTCCATTAGACAGTTTCGCAGTCTTATAAGATGAGGATGCTGTCTGCCCTTTAACAACAGGTTCTGCTTCTGTGATTTCAAGAGTGACACGTTGCGGTAATTCAATAGAGATGGGATTTCCTTCATGGAGAGAAACTGAGCAGGTCATTCCTTCTTGGAGCCACTGCGATTGATCTCCAAGAATGTCTTTGGGTATACAAATTTGATCAAAGCTCTCAGGTTGCATAAAATGATACCCCATGTCATCTTCATAAAGATAATTAAATTCTTTCTCGTCGAGATAGGCTCTCTCGACTTGATCGGTTGTTCTAAATCTTTCTACAATTTTCACTCCATCTGCGATACGTCGCATTTCAAGATGTGTGACTGGGGTTCCTTTGCCAGGGTGAATATTTTCTGCATGCATGACAACGGCAAGTTTTCCATTAATATCTAGAACATTGCCCTTTCTAATAGAGCTAGCAATAACTTTGGCCACGATATATCTCCCTCAAATTCCGCTTGGGCGCATTGATCAGAGAATGCCCTGTTGATATAGACTAGCGGAAAAAAGAATGGTTCATACTCTATTTTAGGTGAGTTGGCCAAGTGCGGCTGATCAGCAGCTCTTTCCCAATACACACAATTCCTCGCAACCTCATAAGGTTTCTATAGAGATAAATGGTTGATAATCTTCGCTGGTGGGATCCATCCAACCATTTGGATCGGCGTCCCTTTTTGATTGCGCGGGCGGAAATCAAAACGGCTATCCGAGGTTGGTTTCGGGACAGAGAATTTTTGGAGGTGGATACGACCTGTCTTCAAATTTCTCCTGGTAATGAGCCTCATATTCATGCGCTCAGCACAGAAATTCTAACACCCGATCAATCTAGAATAAAACGGTACCTTCACACGTCACCAGAATTTGCCATGAAGAAGTTATTGGCCGCTGGCGAAAGGAAAATCTTTTTTTTGGGGCCATGCTTCCGCAATCAGGAGCAAGGTCCTCTTCATGCTACTGAATTTACAATGCTTGAATGGTATCGTGCTGAAGAAAGTCTCGATACAATCATGGAAGATACGAAAGACCTTTTGCATTTAGCCTGCAGAACGACAAATCAAAGATTAATTTCATGGCGCGGACGAACCGCGAACCCCTTTTCTCCATTAGAACGCTTAAGTCTCCGTGAAGCTTTTTCCAGATATCTTGGCATTGATCTTCTTCTTACGCTTCGGAAGGGCAACGAAGGTCCTGACAGAAGTGCTTTAGCCTTAGAGGCCGAAAGAGTGGGAATTACTGTCCGTTCCGCGGATACTTGGTCGGACATCTTTACACGATTGCTTGCTGCTCACATAGAACCAAAGCTTGGTCTTGGTCATGGAACCTTTCTTACGCACTATCCAACGATTGAGTCATCCCTTGCGCGAGCCTGTTCTGAAGATCCACGCTTTGCACAACGGTTTGAACTATATTGTTGTGGTGTTGAAATTGCGAATGGTTTCGAAGAGCTTACCGACCCGATCCAACAAAGGGAAAATTTTGAAAAGAATATGTCTCTCAAATATGAAAGATATGGCGAGACATATCCTTTAGATGAAGGTTTTCTTGATGCTCTTAAAGACATGCCTGAAGCATCAGGTTGTGCATTAGGATTTGACCGCCTGACTATGCTGGCAACTGGAGCAACGCATATAAATCAGGTTCTTTGGACGCCACCCACGTATACTTCTTATTAACTTTGTCTCCTTTGTCTGCATTCGTGGATGTCTGGCGGTAAAAAAACAGCCCTGAATTTTTTACGAATTTCATCAGATTTTCAGTTTTTTATTGTACTTTTATGATTGTAGGCATTTTTTTCAATTTGGGAAGCAAGTAGTGTTATGTTTGAGTACATGCGTTCAGGAATTATTTTCCTTATGGCCATGGTGATTGTTGGAGGGAGTATGTTTGTCATAGCTCATCACACATGGTCTTATGTAGAAAGGCAAGCAATGGATGGTCTTGATCATAGAGTTGGTCTTGAGCACGCACCATAAAGAGGGTACAAACCCACTTTTGCTGCTTGCTTAATGAGATAAACGTTGATTACTTTCTCAAAGCCTTTCACCTTTCAGCAAGTGAAAGGCGTATTACGGGATGTTTTAACTCCCACTTTGCGTTTGGGGGTCACGGGGCTTTCCCGTGCTGGCAAAACAGTATTTATCACAGCTCTCGTAAGAAATTTACAAGGCAGAGGAAATTTCCCTTTTTTTACCCCAGAAGCAGAAGGTCGTTTGCTTGACGCTATTTTAGAACCTCAACCTGATGATAATATTCCGCGGTTTGATTTTGAGGAACATTGTGCCGCTCTTTCTCGCTCACCTCCTGAGTGGCCTGAAAGTACCAAGCGCATTTCAGAACTACGACTATCATTAACATTCAAACCCACCGATTTTATCCGTCGAAGTCTCAAGCTTTCCCATCTGCACATTGATATCATGGATTATCCAGGAGAATGGTTGATTGATCTCTGTTTACTGGATCAAAGTTATAAAGAGTGGTCGAGGGAAACTTTTCAAAAAGCACAAAAATCAAAACACAAAGCAGAAGCTGAAGAGTGGATTAAGTTTTCTCGAAGCAAGAACCACCTGAAGGAGGACCCTGAACAAATTGCCATCCAAGGAGCTCGAATTTTTACAGAGTATCTAAGGTCTGTTAAGGTGCGAGATGAGGGTGTTGGCACATTTACACCTGGACGCTTTTTAATGCCGGGAGATCTTGCAGGATCTCCCTTACTTACCTTTTTTCCATTGGATTTTGAAAAGGAGACAGCCATTCATGAAAGTCCATTGAGACACTTGCTTGAAAAAAGATTCGAGAGTTATAAAACATATGTAGTTCGTCCTTTTTTTCGAGATTATTTCGTCAAACTTGATCGACAAATTGTTCTTATCGATATTTTAGGAGCTCTCTCTCGCGGAAAAGAAAGTCTCCAACAACTTGAAGAAACATTAACTAGCCTTCTCAAAGCCTTTCGTCCCGGACCACAATCATGGTTGTCTCGATATTATCGAAAGCGTATTGATCGGATTCTTTTTGCAGCCACAAAAGCAGATCATATCAGCCAAAAAAGCCATGATCGTTTGGAAGCCATTCTTGCAAAAATTACTGAAAGGGCTTCTCGAAGAGCAGCAGAAGCTGGTGCTGAAGTCAAAGTGATGGCTATATCTGCTTTACGAGCGACGCGCGAAGCCGAAGTGACAAAGAATGGAGAAATACTTCCCTGCATATCTGGTATTCCAATGCCTCAACAAAAAATTGGAAAATTGGAATTTGATGGAATGAAAGAAGCGGTTATCTTTCCTGGAGATCTTCCTGAAGATCCTAATGTTGCTTTAGCGCGCTCGGGTGAGTCCCTTGAGGGAGTGGCTGCAACTTTTATTCGATTTCGACCTCCGTCTTTAGGAGAAGACGAGAAAAGTTTTACTAAAATAAGACATATACGGTTGGATCGTGCTCTTGATTATCTCATAGGAGATTGGATGGGATGACGCTATCTCGGCACTCAAAACCTCGATCTCCTCAAGTGTTTAATCTCGAGGAGGCAAAAGTTGAGGACAGTCTTCAACCTACTCATGAAGCAGACGAGGACTTTGAGAAGGAACCCAATGTTCCTTTTGTTAGAGAATTCTCACAGCACATACGATGGGGCGCTATTCTTCTTTCTACTCTGCTCGGTTTAAGCACTTTAGCTCTTACAGTTACCTTTTTCCAATTTGTGTCTATTGCTTTGGAACGTCAAGATTGGATTGGATGGATTGCCTTTTCTTTGCTTGTCCTCGCAGGGTTGTCTGCAGCGGTGATGATCCTTCGAGAGCTAGTAGGCCTTATGCGATTACAGCGTCTTCAAAGGCTCCATAAAAACGTAATGATAGCTCTCACGCAAAAGAATATGAAAGCAGAGAGAGAAGCTCTTACGGATCTCCAAAATCTTTTAAAAAGGCGACCTGATTGTCGTTGGGGTCTTGCCCGCATGACAGAACATTTAGGTGATATTCGAGATGCGGGAGATCTGCTCCGTCTTGCGGATCGTGAAGTTTTAAAACCTCTTGATGTGCAGGTTAAGAGATCAATTCTTCTTTCGTCTAAACGTGTTGCCACGGTTACGGCTCTTTCTCCGATGATGTGGGTGGCGATGCTTTATGTCATGATTGAAAATCTGCGCATGTTACGAACATTAG
>JBJTOZ010000187.1:0-3686 GCA_046074825.1 Hyphomicrobium sp. | reverse complement strand
CAAAATCAAGTTAGAGTATTGTTTATTACTGTTTTTTACATTTTTTTCAGTAGATGTAAGTAGCATATAAATTATATAACTTATTGATATAATTTTATAAAATGGCGCACCCGGCAGGATTCGAACCTGCGACCTTTGGATTCGGAATCCAATATTCTATCCAACTGAACTACGGGTGCTTGGGAAACCAGTACAAACAAGTCATGAAGGAAATGAGTTTCTACTTCAAGAGTGAATTCTAGCCTGTATCGTGGAGGGCGATAGAGTTTTAAAAGATGAGGAAACAATGAGGTCATTTTTTATCAAGTTTTATGACCTTTTCGATGCCTCAGTTATCCTTATAGGGGGAAAAGGGTAATATAAATTAAGGTGCCATTATTCCTGTCCCAATGATTTATGTTAGCTCTGTAAGCATAAGGGCTATTCAGGCGCTTTGCTGGCTAGTAGTTTAGATTTTATGACCACATCCAAAGAGAAAAAAACTTCAGACAAACACAGTATCAAGCGCACCGAAAATGAAAGTGCGGACCAAGTACCTGTTATAAAGGGGAGCCATGTTTTCCTCATTGACGGATCAGGATACATCTTCAGAGCCTTTCACGCCCTGCCTCCTCTAACACGTCCCTCTGATGGTATGCCGGTTGGAGCTGTTCATGGTTTTTGTAACATGCTTTGGAAACTCTTGCAGGAATCTAAACTTTCAGAAGCCCCCACACATTTTGCTGTCATTTTTGATGCTGGAAGGCAAACTTTTCGCAATACAATTTACAATCAATATAAAGCTAACCGTCCTCCACCTCCCGAAGAGCTTATTCCGCAGTTTCCTTTAATAAGAGATGCGGTTAGGGCCTTTAATGTTCCTGCTATTGAGCTTGAGGGCTATGAGGCTGACGATCTGATTGCAACATATGCCAGACAGGCTGTTGCCAAAGGAGCAGATGTTACAATCGTCTCCTCTGATAAAGACCTCATGCAGCTTATACGCCCTGGCGTGACGATGCTAGATGCTGTCAAATCCAAACGTATCGGAAGAGATGAGGTGCTTGAAAAATTTGGAGTTCCACCTGAGAAAGTAGTCGACGTTCAATCACTAGCAGGGGATTCAACAGATAATGTTCCTGGCGTTCCTGGAATTGGTATAAAAACAGCAGCCGAACTCATTAATGAATACGGAAATCTTGATGCGCTTTTAAAACATGCGAAAGATATAAAACAGGCAAAGCGTCGAGAAAAACTTTTGGAGTTTGCCGATCAGGCGCGTATCTCAAGGGATCTTGTGAAATTAAAAGATGATGTCCCTGAGGCAGTCTCGCTAGATAAATTTGGCGTTCGGGATCCTCAACCCTCAGATCTTCTCTCTTTCTTGAGATCTATGGAATTCAATACACTAACACGACGTATAGCTGAAAAATTGGGTGTAGATATTCCGCCTCCCTCTGAAGCCTCTTTTGTGGGGCGATCCGAAAAAGAAGCAAAAGGATTGGGTGGAGAAAAAGAAACTTCACAGGTTGGAGAGGGTACGCCCGAGGGAGGCTTTCAAGCAGTACGACAGTCTCTTTTGGAAGTAAAATTTGACCGAGATTCCTATGAAACAGTCACGACCCTTGAGCGTTTGGAATTTTGGATTGACCGTATTAAAGAGCAAGGTTTTTTTGCCTTTGATACAGAAACAACAAGTCTTGATGCTCTTCAGGCCATGCTTGTTGGATTTTCATTAGCGATTAAGCCGAATGAAGCCTGCTACGTTCCTCTTCGTCATGGCATGAGCAGAGAGGATCTTTTTGGAAGCAGAAATGATGTTCCTCGGCAAATTCCCTTCATGACGGCAATCGAACGTATGAAGCCTGTGCTTGAAGATCCTACGATTTTAAAAATTGGTCAGAATATAAAATATGATGCTCTTGTTCTTCTTGAAAGTGGAGTTCGTATTTCCCCTTTTGATGATACAATGTTGATGTCTTATGTTCTTGATGCAGGACGAGGAAGTCATGGGATGGATGAATTGGCGGAGAGACATCTTGGACATCTTTGTATAAAATTTGAGGATGTTCTTTCCCATGCCCACGGGCAGAAGAAATCTGAGAAAACTTTTGCAGATGTGCCCCTAGATAAAGCAACAAAATATGCTGCAGAAGATGCAGACGTCACGTTACGGCTGTGGACTATTTTAAAGCCTAGGCTCGTTGCCGAGGGGCTTCTCTCTGTTTACGAAATTCTTGAGCGCCCGCTTGTTCCCGTAATTGTATCCATGGAAAAAGCAGGCATCAAAGTTGATAAAGATATCCTCAATAGACTTTCCAACTCCTTTTCACAGCGCGTTTCAGAGCATGAAGAGTCCATTTATCAACTTTCTGGTCATCAATTCAATATTGCTTCTCCCAAGCAATTGGGAGAGTTATTGTTCGACAGGTTGAAACTGCCCGGTGGAAAAAAAACAAAGTCTGGACAGTGGGAAACAAAAGCAAGCGTACTTGATGATCTTGCAAACAATGAAGAGTTACCAGAGGAGGCACGAAAACTCATCAATATTATGATGGAATGGCGTCAGCTGACTAAGTTGCGCTCAACCTATACCGATGCTTTGCCGAACTTTATCAATTCTAAGACCAAAAGGATTCATACAAGTTACGCTTTAGCTGCAACGACAACGGGACGTCTGTCTTCCTCAGAGCCCAATCTGCAAAATATCCCCATCCGCACGAAAGAAGGTCGTGAAATCCGTACTGCCTTTGTGTCCGATAAAGGCAAAAAACTTATTTCGGCGGACTACTCGCAAATTGAGCTTAGAGTTTTGGCGCATATTGCAGATATTCCTCAATTAAAAAAAGCGTTTGCCGATGGCCTTGATATTCATGCAATGACAGCAAGTGAGATGTTCGGGGTTTCTTTGCGCAATATGACAAGTGAAGTTCGCCGAAGAGCAAAGGCAATTAATTTTGGAATCATTTATGGTATTTCACCCTTTGGGCTTGCCAATCAATTAGGAATAAGTCGTGAAGAGGCTGCTCATTACATCAAAACGTATTTTGAACGCTTCCCTGGCATTAAAGATTATATGGAGAGGACGCGCGCTGCCGTTCATGAGAAAGGGTTTGTTGAAACAATTTTTGGACGACGGATTCATTATCCAGAGATCAACACAAAAAACCCGTCTATGCGCGGGTTCTTGGAAAGAGCTGCCATTAACGCACCTATTCAAGGAACAGCCGCTGATATTATACGCAGAGCAATGGTACGCATGCCCATAGCCTTGCAGAGTGAAGGCTTAAAGGATGTAGAAATGCTTCTTCAGGTTCATGACGAACTGATCTTCGAAGCGCCCATTGGCAAGGTCGAAGCAGTGCTCGCACTCAGTCAAAAAGTCATGGAAAAGGCGCCCGAACCTTTTGTTAAATTGGCCGTTCCTCTTCATGTTGACGCGAAAGCGGCGGACAATTGGGAGGCAGCTCACTAAAAACCGTGATTTCAACAGCGGACATCTTCTCTGCAAGAGCATCCATTCCACTTCTAAAGTCCATTTTATAATATAATTAGCAACAAGTTAACAAAGCAACTCATTGTATTCATTTAGGAATGTCTTGTTCAGGGAGTTCTTCTGCCTGCATAAGAAATTCTTATCTAGAATTCACGCAAATGCGATTTGAAGTTATTGCGGTTCTTTAGTAGAGAAAGGATACCTTATCCAG
>JBJTOZ010000186.1:0-3437 GCA_046074825.1 Hyphomicrobium sp. | reverse complement strand
GGTGGGGCTTTTGGATCTATGATCGGGCATTTCTTTTTTGAAAGTCTCGGGAAACCCATCCTCGATTTTTACGGCAAGTCCGACAATTTTATGGAATTTGCAAACTGGTTCAACGAATGGGGCGTGTGGATTTTAATTGCCAAAGGATGGACACCCTTTCCCTACAAGGTGCTCACTATTACGGCTGGCGTGACGGGAATGCCTTTCTTTGAATTCATGGTGGCCAGTGTGGTTGCACGCGCGATGCGTTTTTATCTGGTTGCGGGTCTTTTATATTTTTTTGGAGAACCCATACGAAATTTTATTGAAGAGCGGCTCAGTCTGGTCACAACCATTTTTGTCCTTCTGTTGATCAGTGGCTTTGTGGCGAGCAAATATTTGTTTTGAAGAAGACCTGTAGGCTTTTATGACGACGAATGATTTCGAAGACAGTGTGCAAGAGAACTTTGTGTGGGCGCGGCTTGTTTTTTTTCTTTCTCTGGTCGTCATTCTGACTGCTCTTGGGTTTGAGTATCTAGGAGGATATGCTCCTTGTCCTCTCTGTCTTCAACAGCGCTACGCCTATTACAGTGCGCTCTGTCTTCTTGCCTTGGTGATGATTTTAAATCGCCGATTGCCCACTATATCTTTGTTTCTCTTTTTTCTCGTGGGACTGGGATACTCTGCAAATACATTTCTAGGGGCGTACCACGCAGGTGTTGAATGGCATTTTTGGGCGGGCCCTGACACGTGCGCAACGCAGCAGGCTTTGCCGCAGCGTGCGGAAGATCTTCTGGCAGATCTCGGCACTGCGCGCGTTGTTCGCTGTGATGAAGCTGCTTTACGGTTTTTAGGATTGTCCTTTGCAGGTTGGAATACTCTTGTTTCCTTGCTGCTTTCTGCGCTGTCGTTTTTGGCAATTTGGAACGCTTCAAAAAGAAATCGCTGAGGAGAGTGGTCTTAAAGATCTTCTCTCGAATAACCTGAAGCATTCTAGTCAAAAGAGAATGGGCCTTGCGCTTCCCTTGTCGTGAGAAGGGATGTTTTTCGCCATGCCAAAGGAGACTTTCTTTTCTCAAGTCTTTTATTCGTGTCTGTTATTGAAGCCTCTTTTGTACTTGTTCAAGAAGATGTTTCAACTCAGGGCTGTCTGGTTCGAGTTTGGAGAGTCGTTGAAGAGCCTCTTTCGCATCTTCAAATTTTTCCAGTTCTATGGCGTAGGTTGCAAGAGCTGAGAGTGTATCCCGATCATAGGGGTGACGTGCGAGGACATTTTGCAGAACCTCTAGCGCCTCGGTGGGTTTTGCAGTGTCATGAAGGGCAATAGCAAGGACGTAGCCGAAGCGCGGATCCTCTGGTGCATTTTGGGCAGCTTTCGAGAGAAAGGATATCGCCTCTTGGGTCTTTTTTTGGCGAATGAGGCTTAACCCCAATGCGTGCAAAACAGGCCCAGACGTCGGATTGGCAGCCAAGGATTTACGAAGGATTTCGTCTGCGGTTTGTTCATTGCCCGTACTTCTTTCCAGATCTGCTAGAGACACTGCAGCAGCTACAAACGTCTGATCAAGAGCAAGGGCTGTGCGGAAGGCAGCTCTTGCCTCGTCGGGGGTTCCACGTTCTCTGGCAAGGGTTGCAAGGGTTGTGTGCGCTTCGGGTCTTTCAGAATTAAAGAGCTGCGCTGCTTCAAACTCTGCAAGAGAAGTTAGAAAATATTTTTTATCCTCTGAAGGGATCAGAGCTTCAGCTGCGCCCGCAAGAGCACGCGCTGCATCCATGCGCACAAGACGTGAAGGATCTTTGAGGAGCGGGGATAGGAGACGCGCGCGCGTGGCAGGTTCCTCTTGTCGCAGAGCAAAGAGTGCAGCACACCGCACAAGCGGGTCTTTATCTTTTAAAGCCTCTGTTGCGACACGAGTACTCTCGAGAGTGGGTGTTGCTCCAAGTCTTCGTAATGCGCTTGCCCGAGCGATGGCTGAACTTTCAGAAGAGGATGCAACTTTGAGAAGTGCAGGTAGAGCGCCTGGTGCGCGTCGGTCCGCAAGATCGAATGCTTCAGCAAAATTTTGAGCTCCTAACTTGGGTGAGGGAGACCAGGCTTTGAGAGCTTCTCGCGCCCAATCGGCTTTTTGATCCACATGGCAGGATGTGCAGGCATTGGGTGTGCCCAAAAGAATGGATTGGTCAGGACGTGGAATTCTCATGGAATGATCATGTCGCAAATCAATGCCCATATATTTTTTGGATGGCATGTGACAGGCTACGCATTGGGCACCTGAACTTTTCTCAGGATGATGGTGATGCGTTGCTCGATCAAAGCGTTCGGGTGCGTGACATTGAGCACAGAGCGCATTGTTTTCGGCCTTCAGTTTTCCTGAGTGCGGGTTGTGGCAGTCCGAACATGTCACGCCTTCGGCGTGCATTTTGCTCTGAAGAAAAGAACCATAGGTGTAGACTTCATCCCGCTGTTGTCCATCGGCATAATAAAGTCCTTCATCCAGTGTGGCGGGACGGAAGGCATCGAACAAGGAAGTAAGGTTCGAGGGCTGAGAGGAGAACTGTTGACGACGGCTGTGGCACTGCGCGCATGTCTCTATTTCTTTTGATGTGGTTCTTGGGATTGAGCGATCAGCTTGACCTACTTCTCCCATTGGCCATGTGACGCCAGTCCGTTCATCGAAGTTTACGGCAAAGCCTTTGTCTCTACTCGCCTGTGGATGTTTTTTTCCTGAAGACACCCAAGACACGTGCTCAGATGCGGGGCCGTGACAGGATTCGCATCCGACATTGATTTCCGACCAGGTTGTTTGGAAAGTTTGCGTTTTGCCATCAAAATTTTTCTGTAGGTTTGTGGAGTGGCACCATGCACACTGGTAGTTCCAATTCTGATCGATGCCTGTCCAGTGGAGAGGGTCCCCTGCTTTCAGCGCGCGGTTGGGATAGAGATGAAACCACCGTTGTCCCCCTTCAGCCTTTGGCCTTGTATCCCAAGCAATTCCCAAAGCTTGAAAGCGACCCCCAGGCATTGCAATCAGATACTGCTGAAGAGGTGTGAGGCCAAAGGTGTAGGAGATTTCAAAATCTGCGAGTTGTCCATCTGGACCGTCGGTGCGCACGAAGTAGCGACCGTCTTTTTTGAAGAAGGTGCTTGTCACGCCTTCTTGGGTAAAAGTAGCCCCCTCGAAATCCCCGAGCACTGTTGTGTCCTTCGCCTCTTGCATGGCGGCATGGTGATGAGAAGTGCGCCATTCGGCATGTTCTTTTTGATGACAGGAGGCGCATGCCGCAGATCCCAAAAATTGCTTCTGTTCTTTTTCTTCTAAAGACGATTCATCTTTACTTTCCTCAGACAATGCGCGCGGAGCGGTGAGGGCATGCCCAATGAACAGAGCAAGTAAGATCCAAGACGCCCTTGTCCATGGCTTTAAGGGCAGTCGTATTTGAGCTCCTTTGAGGAAGGA
>JBJTOZ010000185.1:0-3726 GCA_046074825.1 Hyphomicrobium sp. | reverse complement strand
GATCTTTTTCCTGATCGTTCAACGGGGGTAATGACCCTACTCCAGCGTATCGAAGAAAAACTTGGGTTAAGGGTTCGCGTGTGGATGGGGACTTTGGGATTAGGGACTCTTACAGAGGCTCGCAGCAATAACACTCATGTGGGTTCAACGAATTATCTGTCGACAGCAACATTGGTTGCACGTCATTACTCAGATGCACTCCTCATCGACTTTGGATCAACAACCGCTGATATTATTCCTATCCGAGGCGGAAAGGCTGTACCGTTGGGACTGACCGATGCCATCCGACAAAAAACTGGAGAATTAGTCTACACAGGGTACACAAGAACGGCTGTGATGGGCGTAACAAATCGAGCACCCTTTAAAGGAGAATGGGTCTCTTTGGCGCGCGAATACTTGGCCAACATGGCAGATGTTCGTCGTATTCTTGGTATGCGTTTGGATGAAGTTGATCTGCATGCTACGGCAGATGGCAAAGACAAATCTGTCTCTTCAAGCCTCCAACGTTTCGCACGTATGTTAGGGAGAGATCAAAATGAAGGTTCGGAAGACGAATGGCATGTTTCTGCTCTTTACGTGCGAGAACAACAAATCAAAACACTTTCGGATGGTCTTTTGCAGGTTCTCTCTCAAACCACTTTATCTCAATCTGCTCCCGTAATAGCGGCTGGAATAGGGGAAGAAGAGGTCTTCGCACTAGCAAGCCGCTTTAATAAACTCAGTTTATCCTTCAGTTCCTGTATACATTGCCCCCCTGAGCTTAAAAAATGGGCGTCTGCGTGCGCACCAGCTGTCGCAGTAGCGTTGCTCTCGACGACGTAAAGATGCGTCTGTGAAAAACTTCTATCTTCTCCTTTTCATCCTACTTATAGATTAGTCTTCACATTTGCCTTCATAGTTGTAGTACCTCGAAGAGTAGGCACGCATTTAAAGTATGTTTGGAAAAACAAAATCAAAACAGTTACGTGCCCGCATGGTTGCAGAACAACTTGCGGCACGAGACATTTGCGATCCCCTCGTGCTAGCAGCGATGGAAAAAGTCCCTCGGGAAGTCTTTGTTGAGGAAGAATGGCGGGAGGAAGCGTATGGGGATGGTCCACTCCCTATTGGGGAAGGACAGACGATTTCGCAGCCCTACATCGTCGCCTACATGATACAGGCCTTGAAACTCAAAGGCGGAGAAAAAATTTTAGAGATTGGGGGAGGATCTGGTTACGCAGCTGCAGTTCTTGCTCAAATCTGTGATCAAGTGTTTACAATAGAAAGACTAGAGTCTCTTGTGAAAATAGCCCGGTCCAATCTTCGTATTGCACGAATCTCTAATGTAAAGGTGCGTCATGGCGATGGAACGGTTGGTTGGGTTGAGGAAGCGCCCTTTGATGGAATTCTTGTTTCCGCTGGAGCTCCACATGTCCCCGAAATTTTAAAAGAGCAACTCAAAATGGGCGGAAGAATGATTATCCCTGTTGGTGAGGATGCATATTACCAAGAACTTCTCTGCGTGAGACGGGCATCTGAGTCAAAGTATGAAGAAGAATATCTGACAAGTGTCCGTTTCGTTCCTCTTATTGGGGTCGCAGGATGGAAAGAGGGGCAGACTAAAATAGCAACAGAATGAGCCCCCCTTTAAAATTAGAACAGATATTTTTACCTTTGAAATGCAAAGAATAATCCCAATGTCTCGCGCTCAAAGTACTGAACTCAGACAGATATTAAGAATTGAGAAGCATTTCTCACATCCCTTTCCCCATTTCCTTATTTAAGTTTTCCTTCAAAAAATTAATGAGATCGGATCAGAGAAAACCTTTTCTCAGAGTTCAACAATAGATAAAGTGTTTTACCGTTGAAGGATGCTTTAAGTTTTTTCGTTGAGGTTGACATTATGCGTACTAACTATTTTTTCTTGATATTATTATTAGGCTTGGTGTGTTTGCCCCCGACATTTGCTGGTTCTCAGGAT
Source organism: Hyphomicrobium sp. (assembly GCA_046074825.1). Classification (GTDB taxonomy): domain Bacteria; phylum Pseudomonadota; class Alphaproteobacteria; order Rhizobiales; family Hyphomicrobiaceae; genus JAGVSR01. Next base: position 1,766 of record JBJTOZ010000185.1, on the reverse strand, counting down.
TATGAGTTTAAGGCTGTCAGTACTGAGATAAAAAATGGTAAGGGATCAGAACTTTCGGTTCAATTGATCGACAAAAAAACAGGAAAACCGGTTGAAGGAGCAGTTATTTTTAGAACAGAACTCGACATGTCTCCGGATAGCATGGGAGAAATGAAAGCCAAACATCAGGCCATAAAATCTCAAGCTGCAGCGACCTATAGTTTTAAAGCTGATCTGACAATGGCAGGGCGATGGGCTTTTAAGCTGCAGGCTAAAGTCCCAAATGAAAAGGAAACAGTCGAAGGTTCCGTGATCTTCAACGCCAAAGACTAAGAGAATTTTGAATGAAAAACGGGCCCACAATTGGATTACTTCTATTGGGATTGCTTTTAACTGTGGGCTCTCTTATTCGTGTGGTTGTTAGTGGAATATCCTATGCTGATGAACATAAACAGGAGACAGACCTAACCTCAACCACACCAACCTCTTCCACAAAAAAAATTCTCTATTGGAAAGATCCCGATGGATTAAATCTCTATTCCTCTGAACCCAAAAAGATGCCTGATGGACGAGACTATATCGCTGTCTTTGAGGATGAAGAAAAAGAGATGGAAGGAAAAAACACCACTTCGGTGAAAGAAATCGCATCCAATAGAAAGATCCTTTATTATCGTAATCCCATGGGTTTGGCAGATACGTCTCCCATCCCCAAAAAGGACTGGATGGGAATGGATTATATCCCTGTTTACGAGGGAGATGAGCAAAACTCCTCTCGAATAAAAATTAGCCTAGATAAAGTGCAAAGGACAGGAGTGCGATCTGTTACGGTTGAAAAAAAACATCTGGAAAGAGTGATTAGGGCCCCTGGTGTTGCAAAACCTGATGAACGATCCTTATATACAGCAACCTTAAGAACGGATGGCTTTATTGAAAAGCTTTACGTCAATGAAACTGGTCGCCATATCGAAGTCGGTGAACCTATGTTTCGGGTTTATAGTCCTCAAATGGTGGCCGTCCAAGTAGACTATCGAATTGCTAATGCTCCTGATCGATCCATTGATGAAAGGGGGGCGGAACAACGTCTTAAAAACTTAGGAATGCCAGAGACCGTCCTCGAAGAGCTTCGTCGCACACGCACTCCTATAATTTCTTTTGATTGGCCATCTCCGGTCTCAGGGATTGTAACCCGAAAAAATGTCGTTGAAGGGCAGATGGTCAAGGCAGGAGAAGAGATATTTCGAATTGTTGATTTGTCAACGATATGGGTCATTGCAGACGTTCCTGAACAAGATGTTGATCTCATAAAGGTTGGGCAAGAAGCTCTTTTAAAATTTCGGGCCTTTCCAGATGAAGTCTTTAAAGGACAGGTAACCTTCATTTTGCATGAACTTGATATGGTCACGCGTACTGGAAAAGTCCGTATCGAAGTTAAAAATCTTGACAATCGCATTCGCCATGAAATGTTTGCTGATGTAGAAATCGATGTAGGGAAAGACAGACCAGAAAGCCTCTCCATCCCTCAATCAGCCCTTATCGACAGCGGCAATCGCCAAGTTGTGATTTTAGATAAAGGAGATGGAACATTTGAACCTCAAAATATTGTTATTGGAGAACGCGGAAACAATTGGGTTTCAATAAAAGAAGGTTTATCTGAGGGTGACCGCGTGGTTGAGTCGGGAAACTTTCTTATTGATGCAGAAAGCAATCTGAATTCGGCTTTGTCGAGTTTTAACAAAAGCTCTAAGCAAAAGAGCGCAATCGATCACACAGGACGCACTCCGTGATAG
>JBJTOZ010000184.1:0-21491 GCA_046074825.1 Hyphomicrobium sp. | reverse complement strand
CATATTGGCAATGCACGTCCCATTATTGTTTTCGATCTTTTATTCCGTTTATTGAGAGGTCTTTATGGAGAGACACATGTAAAATATGTTCGAAATATAACGGATGTTGATGATAAGATTAACGCGCGCGCAACTCAGCTTTACCCACTACTTTCACCGGAAGAAGCTATTCGCAAACTTACTGTGGAGACGACAAAACATTTTCATAGGGATATTGCTGCTCTAGGAGTTTTGGAGCCAACGATTGAGCCTCGTGCTACAGAACATATTTCTGAAATGGTTCAGCTCTGTGAAGTTTTAATTAAAAAACATCATGCCTATATTGCAGCTGATCATGTCCTTTTTGATGTTTCAACGCTTAAGGGATATGGGAAGTTATCCAATCGTTCGCTGAAAGAGATGGAGGCAGGAGCACGCGTTGAAGTTGCACCTTACAAAAAAAATCCTATGGATTTTGTCCTTTGGAAACCTTCAAAATCTGGTGAGCCAGCATGGACTTCTCCTGCTGGAATTCATGTTTTAGGACGACCAGGCTGGCATCTTGAATGTTCAGCAATGAGCTACAAACACTTAGGGCAGATTTTTGATATACATGGAGGAGGAATTGATCTCATTTTTCCTCATCATGAAAATGAAATCGCACAAAGTTGTTGTGCTTTTGAAACGTCTGTCATGGCCAAGGTTTGGATGCACAATGGTTTTCTTCAGGTGGAAGGAGAAAAAATGTCCAAAAGCCTAGGAAACTTTATTACAATTCATGAACTTCTGGAAACGGCAAAATTTGGAGGTCACTCTTGGTCTGGGCAGGTTCTTCGTCTGAATATGTTTAAAACCCATTATCGTCAACCTATCGACTGGACAATTTCAGGATTAGAAGACGCCCGCAAAACCCTGTTAGGTTTTCAAAAATATTATGCATCTTCTGAGGAACAAATCCAAAAAGAAAATTCTTTAATAGGGGTAGATGAAGAGATTCTAGAGGCTTTAGAGGATGACTTAAATACACCTTTAGTTTTAACCCGTTTATTTGAAATGAAGGCTGAAATTTCAAAGAGGGAAAACATTAATGATAAAGAGGTTAATAAGCTTCGTAACACTTTTTCAAAATCTCTTTCCCTGCTTGGCTTTAATTATCTTGAAAAGGGATTAGAGAAGTCAAATAAAAATATCGACACGAAGAGGATCGAATGTTTGATTGAGCATCGACTAGAGGCGCGCAAACGTAAAGACTTTAAAGAGAGCGATCGAATCCGCGATGAACTGGCTTTATTGGGCGTAACACTTAAGGATAGTAAAGATCAGAAAACTGGGGAGCTGAAAACGGACTGGGAGCTCCTCTGATGGAGAAATTAGAATATGATTTGCGGTCTTTTGTACCTGCCGATACGGCGATTTTAAGAGATCTACTGGCAGCGAGTTTCGAAGAGCTCACACAGGCGGACTATACCGAAGAAGAGAGAGTTGCTTGGGTATCTATTGCGGAAGATTCAAATGCTTTTTGTAAACTTCTTGAACAAGGAATGACACTGGTTGTTGAGGTTAATGGAGATCCAGTTGGGTTTGCATCCCTGAAAGAAAATCATATTCTTAATATGCTTTATGTACATCCTTACCACGTGGACGAGGGGATTGGCACAATGCTATGTGATGCTTTAGAAAGCTTTGCGCGCATACAGGGGCAGACAGAGATCTTAGTGGAATCCAGCGAAACAGCCGTTCTTTTTTTTGAGAAACGTGGGTATTTATCCCTTCAAAGAAATTCTGCTGAGCGATACGGAGAGTGGTTAACGACAACGACGCTCAAGAAAGTTCTCAATCAGTAAATAAAAATGTTAGTGTTAAGAGATTTAATGCGATTAGGATAAGATATGACAGGGCAGAAGATAGAGAATACAGACAGCCTCCCATTTGCGCGGCACAGAAGATTTTACGTTTTTATAAAATTTTTTGTTTTGTTCCTCGTCTTTTGTCTTGTGCTAAAGTTTGTGGGCGTCTGGTGAAATGATGTTGAAAGAACGTCTTTATCTCTTTGATACGACACTTCGTGATGGCGCACAAACAACAGGAGTTGATTTCTCTATTCCTGATAAGATGAGAATTATTTCTGTTCTTGATGCTTTAGGTCTTGATTATATCGAAGCGGGATATCCTGGATCTAATCCTATCGACACGGAATTATTTTCAAAGAAGCCCTTTCTCGAAAATGCTCGGTTTACGGCTTTTGGTATGACCAAAAGGTCAGGGCGCTCGATCTCGAACGACCCAGGCTTCCAAGCTTTGCTTCAATCTTCCTGTGATAGTGTTTGTCTTGTCGCCAAATCGTGGGATTACCACGTTCGCGTTGCTCTTGGAATTACAAATGAAGAAAATTTAGAAGCGATAAAAGAAAGTATAAAAGCTGTTTGTTCTTCAGGTCGGGAAGCACTCCTTGATTGTGAACATTTCTTTGATGGATATAAAAGTAACCCTGAATATGCTATTTCAGTTGTTCGCACTGCATATGATGCAGGAGCACGTTGGGTTGTTCTGTGTGATACAAATGGGGGGACACTTCCGCAAGAAATTGAAGAAATTGTTTTAAAAGTTGTTAAAAAGGTTCCTGGATCACATCTTGGTATACACCCTCATAATGACACGGATAACGCAGTTGCAAACGCGCTGGCAGCAGTCCGAGCGGGGTGTCGTCAAATTCAAGGAGCCCTGAATGGCTTAGGCGAGCGTTGTGGTAATGCCAATCTGACATCGATCATTCCAACGCTTCTTTTAAAAAGTGAGTATGCTGATGTTTTTGAGACAGGAGTTAGTCCTCAAAAGCTCCAGCGTTTAACCCATGCTAGCCGCGTTTTAGATGATGTCCTCAACCGTGCTCCTAATCGTTATGCCCCTTATGTTGGTGAAAGTGCTTTTTCTACAAAAGCTGGAATTCATGCTTCGGCGATTTTAAAAGAACCTGAAACCTATGAGCATGTGCGTCCCGAGAGTGTCGGCAACCAAAGACGTCTTCTTGTTTCTCAACAGGCAGGTCGATCGAACCTGCTTGCAGCTTTGGAAAGAATTGGCCTTGCTATAGAAAAGGAAGATCAGCGTATTGGACAACTCCTAGAGGAAGTGAAAGTTCGAGAAGCTTCAGGATATTCTTACGAAACAGCAGAGGCTTCGTTTGAGCTTTTGGCGCTTAGAACGCTTTCTAATGTTCCAAAATATTTCTCGGTGGATAGTTTTAGGGTCATGGTTGAACGCCGACATAATGCTAAAGGCAATTTAGTGACCGTTTCTGAAGCGATTGTAAAAGTCTTTATTAATGGAGATAAAGAGCCTTTATGGTCTGTCGCAGAAGGAAATGGTCCCGTGAACGCTTTGGATAAAGCTCTTCGTAAAGATCTAGGCCGTTATCAAAAGTATATCGATGAAATTGAACTTGTTGATTATAAAGTCCGTATTCTTACTGGAGGGACTGAAGCTGTCACTAGAGTTCTTGTTGAGACCTTTGATAAGATCTCTGGATCTCGATGGATTACAGTTGGAGTATCCTCGAATATTATTGATGCAAGCTTTGAGGCCCTCTTAGATAGTATTAACTACAAATTGATACAAGGCGGAGCACAAGCGGCATAGCTGCAGTGAAGTCTCAAATTTTTGAGTTTTCCGAAATTGGTTAATTAATAAAATGTTTCTTCGCTATGTATTTTTTCTTGGTTCTTTTGGTCTTTTGTTATGCTCTAGCAAATTTTTAATTTCAACTAAGGCAGCAGATCTAACAGCTCGTGACGTTGCCCAATCGCTTTTTCAAGCACGCCCTGGGCAGTCGATTAATTTTTCAGGAAAAAATCTCTCGGGGCTTAACTTAGCTGATTTAAACTTCAGCGGAGCAAATCTTTCTGGGGCAGATCTTTTAGGAGCAGACTTGTCGGGAGCCATCATGAGAGGGGTTAATCTATCTGGTGTTCGCCTTGATCGTGCGACGCTCACGCGTACAGATTTTACTGAGGCTAATCTTGAGAAGGCGAGTATTCTACGTCCCAGTATATATTCAGCTTTCACATCCTCAGAAACGAGTTGGACTGAGGCTCCAAGATTTACAAGATCGCGCATGGCAGGCGCCCATCTCTTTGGTCACTTTGATTATGCAGATTTTAAAGGAGCCGACCTCAAGGGAGCAATTTTTGTAGGTCGTAATCCTCGTGATGAAAACACAAGCCTGGGTCGTGCGGGTCTCTTTAGTGGAGATTTTGAAGGGGCTAATTTAGAAGGAGCAGATTTTACGGACGGAAAACTTGCGTTTGCGAGCTTTAAAAATGCCGAAGCTTCCAAAGTTTGTTTTGTTGGAGCTGATTTAAGCAGAGCTGATTTCGCGGGAGCTAATATAGCTGATGCCGATTTTACAGGTGCAAATGTTGACGAAACCAATTTTAAAGATGCAAAGGGTTTTGAAAAGGCTAAAGGTCTGGATAAAACTGTGAACAGAGAACGGCTTCTCTCTCCAGGGTTAGTTGGCGAAACAAACAGATAGTAAGGTGCAAAAATTTGCTAACCTAGTCTTTAATGAGTTCTTTAGCCGCTAAATCAGGAGTTAAGTAACCACCTAGAACCTGATCTGACAATTGGTCAAGTTGGAGCTTTTGACCAGTTTTTATTCGTTCAGCAACAATATCTGCAGCTGCGCGGGCAATGAGGTAGCGGGCCCGCCTGCGCCTTCGGGCTAATGACCCCTGGATCATAATTTTTTCTCCCAATTCTTCGATGCTTAAGAGCAGACGATCAACGCCTTCTCCACTTGTAGCGGTTGTTTTAAGAATGGGACCTTTAACACTCATGGTCGATCGAATTGACACTGCTCCAAGAAGTTGATGAAGTGTCTCATCAGCTCCGGGTCGATCACCTTTATTTACTACAAGAATATCGGCAATTTCTAAAAGCCCTGATTTCATGGCTTGAATTTCATCGCCAAGTCCGGGAGCCGAAATCACAATACGAATATCTGCAACTTCAGCGACATCAATTTCGTTTTGGCCCGTACCAACTGTTTCTAACAAAATAAAATCATAGCCTGCAGCGTCAAAAGCATCAATGATACGCACTGCTGCTGGAGATAGTCCACCAAGATAGCCGCGAGATGCAAGAGAGCGGACAAAGACACCATCATCATCAAGTGCTGCCGTCATTCGTATTCTGTCTCCCAGGATGGCTCCTCCTGAAACGGGACTGGAAGGGTCAACTGCAATCACAGCTACTGTTTTTTTATTAATTCTTATAAGGCGAATTAATGCATTAACGAGTGTTGATTTTCCAGCCCCTGGAGGTCCAGTAAATCCAACAACAAGCGCATGTCCAAGGTCCGATTGAATACCTTTAAGAAGTGCAGGTGCGATAGGAGAAAGGCGCTCAAGTTCTGTAACTGCAAGAGAAACTGCACGACGGTTTTTATCTTTAAGCTCTTTTATTGTTTCCTCTAAAGTTTCTGTCGTAATTCGACCATGAAAACCCAAGGAGGTGTTTGTAGTTTTGTCCATAAGCAAGGCTCTACGCGGAAGCTAAGTGATGTGCAATGGGCCCTTCTCTATTCTTTCTCATTTGACGAGCAATATTTAAAAGGGATTTGGCAACTTATTTCCTCGAATAAGTAACGAGATGTTTTAAGGTAGCAATCTTAAATTCGCCCTAGAGTTTAGAGAAGACACTGGAAAGTAGTTTTTTAGGAGGGGCCTTTTTAAGTTGTTCTAAAAGCGTAGGGACGATCTCATGGGGATCCTGCAGAATAGTAAAAGGAACCTCAAGGCCACGACGAATGAAAGCATCATCCTTCATCTGTTGGAATAGATGCAGAAGAGGTGTCCAAAAATTAGAGATATTAGCTAAAATAATAGGTTTTTTATGTTGTCCAAGCTGCGCCCATGTAAGTTGTTCAACCAATTCCTCAAGTGTTCCTATTCCTCCAGGCAATGCGACGAAAGCTGCTGATCTTTCAAACATCTTTAGCTTTCGCTCATGCATGGTATGTGTAATAATGAGATCGTTAATTTCTTTGAGCATATGTTCACGCTTTATAAGAAATCTAGGCATAATTCCTGTTACGTACCCCCTTGCATCGAGGGTAGAGCGAGCGATAATTCCCATAAGACCGAGACTGCCGCCTCCATAGACCAGTCCGAGACCTGCCTTAGCCAAATCTCGTCCGAGGATCTTTGCAGCAGCTGAAAAGTTGGGATTTTTCCCGTGTCCTGAACCACAATAAACACAAATAAAGAGCTCGGGTTTAGTCATTTGCAGACCTTTATAGCTCTTTTGTGCGTGACGTAATGTCTTTGGAGGAAGCTTTTTTGGAGATTTCATGAGCCCATCGTGCAGATCATAGAGTTAGTAACGAACTTATAAGTGTTATTGCTTCCTGTTCATGGTAAACCTGATAAGAAGAAAATGAGACACAAATTATGGTGTTTAAGATAAAGAATGCATCTATGTCCCGCTCAAGTCTGACGCACCACTCCGCAAAATCCAAAAGTGAAAATCCAAATCTGTTAGGTCTTACTGAAGAGGTAGGACATTGGGCAGTTTTCAGAGGTCTCTTACCCTATGTTTGGCCAGAGGGAAGACCTGATCTTCGTATGAATGTTATCTTAGCATTTGTTATGCTTGTGTTTGGCAAGCTAGCAACAATTTTTATTCCCATTCTATTTAAATACACGACGGATAGCTTAACCGCGGGCCGGGCTACTTCAACTTCAGAGAATTGGACAGAACTTGCCGTTGCTGTCCTTTTCCTTATCCTAGCTTATGGAATAGCACGCGTCCTTGCTATGGTACTCAACCAAATTCGTGATGTCCTCTTTACAAAAGTTGGACAAAATGCAGTTCGCTCACTAAATAATCAAACCTTTCAGCATTTGCATAATCTTTCACTGAGATTTCATTTAGAGCGCAGAACAGGTGGATTGTCTCGTATTATTGAACGTGGGACACGAGGCATAGATCTTATTTTAAGGATGGGAATATTACAGCTGTTTCCGACTTTTTTAGAGCTTGCTCTCGTCTGTGGTTTATTAGTTTTTTATTTTAACTGGATCTATGTTGCTATCCTTTTAATCACCATCATTGTCTACATGTGGTTTACTTTTAGTGCCTCAGAGCGTCGTATCGCGATACGACGTGAGATGAATGAAAGTGATGTTGATGCGAATACAAAAGCAATTGATAGTCTTCTGAATTTTGAAACTGTTAAATACTTCAACAATGAGCAAACAGAAGCCCGACGTTTTGATTTCGCAATGGGACGCTATGAAAAGGCTGCGATTAAAACCTATACTTCACTTGGTTTTTTGAATGCGGGACAATCTTTAATTTTTACTTTGGGAATGACCCTAGTGATGTGGCTTGCTGCACGTGGCGTGCTTGCTGGAACCCATACCATTGGTGATTTTGTGATGATCAACGCTTTAATGATTCAGCTCTATATGCCGCTTAATTTTATGGGGATGGTGTATCGTGAAATCAAGCAGGGACTTGTTGATCTTGAGATGATGTTTGCGCTTTTACATGAAAAACCTGAAATAGAAGATAAGCCGAATGCACAACCCCTCTTTATTTCAGAAGGAACTATTCGTTTTGAGAATGTTTCATTTTTTTATGATCCTGATCGCTTAATTCTTAAAAATGTTTCATTTGAAGTCCCTGCTGGTAAAATTGTAGCTATTGTCGGTCCATCGGGCGCAGGCAAGTCTACGATAGCGCGTATTCTCTTTCGATTTTATGATATCAAATCTGGCCGTGTCTCAATCGATGGGCATAACATTCAAGATGTGACCCAAAATTCCCTGAGGGCAGCTATCGGGGTTGTTCCTCAAGATACTGTTCTATTTAATGATACAATTTTATATAATATTCGTTATGGGCGTCCTGATGCTTCTGAAGATGAAGTCATCATGGCTGCAAAGTTTGCTCAAATTGATCCCTTTATTAAAACTTTGCCCCAGGGGTACAAAACCATGGTGGGAGAACGAGGATTAAAATTATCTGGTGGGGAGAAACAAAGGGTTGCTATCGCGCGTACCCTTCTTAAGGGTCCGCCAATTTTGGTGCTCGATGAGGCGACAAGTGCGCTCGACAGCCATACAGAAAAAGAAATTCAAGATGCTCTTGATCAAGTAGCAAAAAATCGTACTACCTTGGTGATTGCGCATCGACTTTCCACTATTGTGCATGCGGATAATATTGTTGTTCTTGATAAGGGTATTGTCGTTGAGCAGGGCACACACGCTACTTTACTTGCCAGAGGAGGGCTTTATGCCAGTCTTTGGAATCGTCAACGCCAGGCGGAAAAAGCACGCGAAGAGCTTGCAGCAGCCCTTGAAGAAGCCGAACGGGCAGGGGCTCTTCCTCCTGCTGATAAAATTATTTCTGCGTTGCAATGAGGATCCTTTTTGGATTATCCCTCATCTTTTATGAGACTAATGACATAATTCTTTTTTGGTCTCTAAAAAAGCATATTTTTAATCTTGAAGTTGTTTGACCTCCAGCAAATGGAAAGGGAAATCTTTTGGGTGAAAAATTGGCTGATATCGGGGTTACTCAATATTTGAGAACAATCTTCAGAAAACTATTCTTACCCTTAATTATTTTTTTGCAATTTGTTTGGGCTTTGCTTGTTCTGTTTGTGGAGTGGGGATGGCATCCTCTATCCGAAATGCTCATTTCTTTTACGCGGTTTGCATGGGTAGCGAGACTCGAGAAAAAAATAGAAAATCTGTCACCCTATCCCGCTCTTTTCATTTTTCTTGTCCCTGTTGGGGCTCTTTTTCCTATCAAGCTCTTTGCCCTTTGGATGTTGGTGCATGGATATTTATTAGTCGCAGTTGGAAGTATTTTATTCGCAAAAGTCTTCGTCACGGCTATTCTTGCTCATACCTTCAAACTCACTAAACATAAAATTCTTCTGATTGGATGGTTTGCAGTTTTTCATGACAAGTTTGTTTCATGGAAACGAAAAATATTTTTAATTTTGCGACGCTCTTCCGTCTGGCAGTTTGGGCGTACCATAAGGGAAAACGTTCAATTGTGGGGGAGGGACATCCAAGGTTGGGTGAGGGCACTATTTTGATGAAGGAAAGTTGGACCCCTTGTCTCATCTAGGCAGCATTCAAATTACATTAGTCCTTAAGCAGAGGTGGAATAAGCAGAAGTGGAATTCACGGATGCAGTTTTTTATCTGCAAAGAGGCGCCATATTAGGACAACCAGTAATCCTTTTAATCTATTGTGAATTCGGTTTTCCCAAATCGACCTGAAAAACACCTCGGAATGATTTCTGCTCACTCTTTTTATTGGAGGAGAGTTCTTTTGGGATTAACGTAAACCGTACCCTTGTAGGGCAAGCAGAGCGGTGAGATCCGCGTAATCAATAACTGCCCCCGTATTGCGGTACCGCATAGCTTCTCGCACGATGGGCTTGCTACGAAATGCAACGCCGAGGCCTGCAGCTTGGAGCATCGGAAGATCATTGGCCCCATCCCCTACGGCAAGTGTTTCTTGAAGTGTAAGATTATAGTTCTCTGCAAGCGCGAGAAGGTGCTTTTTTTTTGCTTCTGCATCGATGAGAGGTTGAAGAACCTCTCCTGTCAGCTTGCCGTTATGGACCTCCCAGACATTTCCATAATAGTGGTGAAATCCAAGTCTTTGAGAAATTTTTTCCGCAAAATAAATAAATCCACCCGAGAGGAGTGCGGTCTTGGCCTTATTTGCGTTCATTTTTGCAACGAGGCTCTGAGCTCCTGGCATGAAATTTATATGCTGAAGAACACTATCAAAAGCCTCGCTGCCAAGACCTTTTAGAAGTTTGACGCGATGAAGCAGTGAACGAGAAAAATCAACTTCTCCGCACATGGTTTTTTGAGTAAGAGCAGATATTTCTTCTTTTTTATTTGCATGAGCGGCAAGCTCATCAATGAGTTCCTCTTGAATGATTGTTGACTCCATATCAGCGACAAGAAGTTTTTTTCCTCTTTTTTTTGGGTCAGCAGAAACAACGTTTGCATCTATGGGATGGTCCTTGAGGGATTTGATGACGTCCTTTTTTATTTCCTCTGCCTCTTGATCATTGTGAGCTTGCCAAATTATTTCATAAGCAGCTTTAGGAATGAGCCATGTGCCCTTTGTGTCTGGCTTATTGAGAAAAAGATGAAGGATCGGCTGAACAATGAGTTCGTTAAGTGCGTTGCTTTTAGGATTGGCTGTTAAAACGAGAGCAAAGGGTTGAGACATTTTAAAATAAAATTCATTTGAAAAAGAAATTATGACTTAGATTTCTTCTATAGGCTAGGAATGAGGAATGATTGAGAGGAGACCTATTCTAATAAGTGGACCTACAGCGAGTGGCAAATCTGAATTTGCCCTGCGACTTGCTGCTCACGTGGACGGCGTGATTGTGAATACTGATAGTATGCAGGTCTACAAAGAGCTTAAAATTCTAAGTGGTCGGCCTTCAGAGACTGACGAAGCACGAGTAGAGCATGATCTTTACGGCCATGTGCCAATGGCAGAAGCTTATTCTGTGGGCCGATTTCTCCGCGAAATGCAGAGCGTGCTTCACAAAAGAAGAGAGGGAACGAAACCTTTATTTCTTGTTGGAGGAACAGGCCTTTATTTTAAAGCCTTACTGGAGGGCATTTCTCCGATACCTGAGGTTCCTTCTAATATAAGAAATTATTGGCGAAGCGAGGCTCAGCGGTACGGTGCAGAGATGCTGTATAATCGTTTGTCTGAATGTGATCCCCAGACAGCTGCTCGTTTGTGCTCTTCCGATATACAACGCCTTGTGCGAGCACTCGAAGTGTTTGAGGGAACAGGGCGCTCTCTTACAGATTGGCAAAAAGAGAAAAGTCCCCCCCTTCTTAACCCCCAAGATTGTATTCGACTTTTACTATTTCCAGAACGAGGAGAACTTTATGCCCGCTGCGATGCGCGATTTGACAAAATGATGTTGTCTGGTGCTCAGGCAGAAGCCGAGGCAATCCTCGCTCTTGCACTGGATCCAGCTTTGCCATCGATGCGAGCGTTGGGGCTCAGGCCCCTTATTCGTCATCATCAAGGAGAAATCGGTCGCAATGAGGCTGTTTTTGAAGCCAAAGCGGAGACACGGAAGTATATTAAAAGGCAGTCAACATGGATAAAAGGTAATATGATTACGTGGAACATTCTTCCCAAGCAACAAATGGAAAGAAATGAGGAAGAAATTATGGCATTTATTAATTCGTTACCTTGACCTGCCATAGTCGGTCTCCTAGGTTATTTCGATACAAATCAGGGGTTTTTTCTGATCATTGGATTGGTTTTTTCGTTATTGCAAGCATAGCAACATGATTTTTTTAAGAGACTGAGGACGCATGGCACGTTTAATGACAGGCGCGGAAATGGTGGTCAAAGCTTTGGTTGATCAGGGCGTTGAACACATTTTCGGCTATCCTGGAGGGGCAGTTCTTCCAATATATGATGAACTTTTTCAGCAAGATAAAATTCTGCACGTTCTCGTGCGCCAAGAGGGAGGGGCGGTGCATGCGGCAGAGGGCTATGCGCGTTCGACTGGAAAGGTTGGTGTTGTTCTGGTGACTTCAGGGCCTGGCGCAACAAATGCTGTCACTGGTCTTACCGATGCACTGATGGACTCCATACCTCTCGTTTGTATCACCGGTCAGGTTCCGACACATTTAATTGGCAATGATGCTTTTCAGGAATGCGATACCGTTGGTATCACGCGTCCATGTACAAAACACAACTGGCTTGTTAAGGATGTTAATGATCTTTCGCGCATTTTGCATGAAGCATTTTATATTGCGCGTTCAGGGCGGCCTGGTCCTGTTGTTGTAGATATTCCAAAAGACATTCAATTCAAAACTGGGAATTACTCGGGTCCCTCGAATGTCGCGCATAAAACCTATCGCCCGAAAGTCAAACCCGATACCCCTCGTGTTCTTGAGGCTGTAGAGCTTATTCTCTCTTCGAAGAGACCTGTTTTTTATACTGGCGGTGGGGTCATTAATTCGGGACCCAAAGCAAGTCATCTTCTGCGCGAGTTGGTTCGCATTACGGGTTTTCCAATTACATCTACCTTGATGGGGCTTGGCGCCTTCCCTGCTTCAGACAAACAATGGTTAGGCATGCTTGGTATGCACGGAACTTTTGAGGCGAATTGGGCGATGCATGACTGCGATGTTATGATTAATGTGGGTGCCCGCTTCGATGATCGTATTACTGGTAGACTTGATGCCTTCTCACCAAAATCAAAAAAAATCCATATTGATATCGATCCCTCCTCAATTAATAAGAATGTCCGCGTGGACATTCCGATTGTCGGTGATTGCGCTTATGTTCTTGAAGAGATCTTGCGTCTTTGGAAATCAAAATCTCCTCAGCTTGATAAAGCCGCTCACAAAGCATGGTGGAAACAGATAGAGACATGGCGCGCCAAAAAGTCACTTTCTTATAAGCACTCAAAACAAGTGATTATGCCTCAGTACGCGTGTGAGCGTCTATATGAACTGACTAAAGATCGAGATACCTTCATTACGACTGAAGTTGGCCAGCATCAAATGTGGGCGGCGCAATTTTATCACTTTGAAGATCCTAATCGGTGGTTAACGTCGGGTGGATTAGGAACAATGGGATACGGTTTGCCTGCTGCGATTGGAGCTCAGCTCGCCCATCCCAAATCCCTTGTTATTGATATCGCTGGAGATGCATCAATTCTCATGAATATACAAGAATGCTCAACAGCACGGCAATTTGATCTTCCGGTCAAAGTTTTCATACTCAACAATGAATATATGGGTATGGTCCGTCAGTGGCAGCAACTCCTCCATGGTAACAGACTCTCTCATAGTTACACTGAAAGTCTCCCTGATTTTGTGAAATTAGCAGAAGCCTATGGGTGGAAAGGGATGAGATGCGAACATCCAGCCGATCTTGATGACGCCATTAAGGAAATGATCAACACAAAGGGGCCAGTTATGTTTGATTGCCGCGTGGCAAAACTAGCTAATTGTTTCCCAATGATCCCTTCAGGAAAAGCGCATAATGAGATGCTTCTTGGAGAGGCCTCGGAAGAAACTATAGAAAAAGCGATTGGTAAAGAAGGCAAGGTGCTTGTGTGAGATGGGGCCTAACACTACTTGCACGTGCTCTGCTTCTTTTAGGCTTTGTGTCCTCTGTTTTTGCGGATGAAAAGCCGCCCATCGAGGAAAAAATGAGTAGATCATGGGATCAAGTCGCCAACATCAAAGATGCAGCTCAACGCATTGCTAAACTGCAGCAAAGCAAAGGAGCCGATGCGGCTATGAGATTTATTGATGCCTGTTATAGAACGCATGCTCTAGCATCTACATATTCTGCGGCTTTAGAAAGCTGCATTGTTCAGGACTATCTCGAGACAAAATTTTTAACACGCATTTATGCGGGTCTTCCCACAGAGGTTTTAAGCAAGATACGTGCCCCTTCCTCTGAGCAGCTTGGTCAGGCTATGGGCCAGCGTATCGTAGCAGCCTTTAATCAATACAAGGTCCCTGTGAAAGAGGCAGAAGATCTTAAAGGTCAAGTTGATATTCACGGAGCTTCTGTCTTTTTGAAAATTGTTCTCCCACAAGCAGGAGATGATATTGATAAAATACAATCTCTTATGATGTCTGGAGAAGAAGGAAAAGAAAAGAAGAAGGATAAATGACAAATCCAAATCCACAGAGTCATTATGTCGGGCCTGCCGTTGTTCAGGATGTCGTCTCACGTACACTTTCTGTGCTAGTTGACAATGAACCTGGTGTGCTTGCGCGTGTCATCGGCCTATTTACAGCTCGAGGTTATAATATTGATAGCTTAACAGTTACGGAAACTGAGCATGAGAAGCATGTCTCACGGATTACTATTGTAACGCGAGGTACACCTGCTGTTATTGAGCAAATAAAGCATCAGCTAGAAAGAATGGTGCCAGTCCATCGGGTGAGAGATCTTACAAGTGAGGGGCTTTCTCTTGAGCGGGAATTAGCTTTGATAAAGGTAACAGGCAAAGGTGAGAAACGTATTGAGGCCATGAGAATAGCCGAGATTTTTCGTGCACAGGTTGTTGACACCTCTACAGAGCATTTTGTTTTTGAGGTTACCGGTAAAGCTACAAAAATTGATACCTTCATAAATCTTATGCGTGAGCTTGGTCTTGTTGAAGTAAGTCGCACGGGTATTGCAGCGATTGGACGAGGTTTACATGGAATGTAAGATACTCAAGAGTATGATTTGGTCCTCACTAGGTCCACAAAAGTCCCTTTTGATTAATCAAAAACATAAAAAATATTAAGTATCCCACGACGCACTAAACTGCGATATCTTTTGTTTTTATAGATCTGCATACAAGTCCGAAAAAGGGTTAAGAATACCTTTTAAAAGAACTGAATTTAGGAGAGAGAATAAAACCTGCTTGCGAGCTATACTATTTTAATTATAGGTCATGTGACTAAACCGAGAAAGAGAACTAGACCTGTAATACTCTCTTCAAAGTTTAGTGGAATATTTAATTACCCATTATTTATGAAATTCAATATCTAATAAAAAGAGAGAACCATGCGCGTCTACTACGATCGAGATGCTGATGTAAACCTTATTAAAACCAAAAAAGTTGTTATAGTCGGCTATGGTAGCCAAGGCCATGCTCATGCCCTCAACTTACGGGACAGCGGCGTTAAAGAAATTGTCATTGCTTTGCGAAAAGGTTCCGCTTCTGCTCAGAAAGCTGAAAAAGAAGGCTTTAAAGTCATGGACGTCGGCGACGCAGCCAAATGGGCGGATATCATCATGGTTTTAATACCTGATGAGTTGCAGGCTGATATGTATCGTCATGATCTCTCTTTGAATATGAAAAAGGGCGCTGCCCTCATGTTTGCCCACGGATTAAATGTTCATTTTAATCTTATTGAGCCAAGAGCTGACTTAGATGTGGGCATGGTTGCTCCAAAAGGGCCAGGACATACTGTGCGCGGAGAATACGTAAAGGGGGGCGGTGTGCCCTGTCTTCTGGCTATTCACCAGGACAAATCAGGAAATGCACAAGAGTTGTTTTTGTCTTACGCTTCTGCCGTTGGTGGTGGTCGAACAGGGGTTATCGAAACTACATTTAAAGAGGAATGCGAGACAGATCTTTTTGGCGAACAAGCTGTTTTATGCGGCGGACTGGTTGAGCTTATTCGTGCTGGCTTTGAAACCCTTGTGGAAGCAGGTTACGCTCCAGAAATGGCTTACTTTGAATGCTTGCACGAAGTTAAACTCATTGTGGACCTTATATATGAGGGCGGTATTGCCAACATGAACTACTCAATATCAAATACTGCTGAATATGGTGAATACCGCACTGGGCCGCGTATTATTACATCTGAAACCAAGGCAGAGATGAAGCGTGTTCTTGAAGATATTCAAAGAGGACGCTTTGTGCGGGATTGGATTTTGGAGTGTAAGGCAGGTCAACCTAACTTTAAAGCGACTCGGCGTATTAATGATGCGCATAAGATCGAAGAAGTTGGGGCTAAGCTGCGAGGAATGATGCCTTGGATTACAAAAAATAAGCTCGTTGATAAAGGTCGAAACTAGCTTCTGATTTTTGATAGTGAGATACTACAATTTTTGAACATCCTTACGTTGTATTAGGATTAAATAGTTATTCCTCTTCTTCTACTCTCTGATAGACTTTGTTTCCAATGACGAGAAGTTGAGGTTTATCTAAAGGCTCCTGTACTCCAAAAAGGAAGGATTGACTTATCCCTTGTCCATCCTCAATTTCTATACTCCTTGAATTAATTTTGTAGCGCCCACTATACGGAACCCTCTCATCTCTTTCGAAGATTAAGCTTCCATCCTTAAAAAAGTTCATCCGATGTGGTAAAATGGAATGAGGGATAGCGGCTTTTTCTTCAAAAAGTCCGATGAGTATCATTGAAGGAGGAGCGGGTGAAGTAATCGCAGCAATTGAGACTGCTGTTCCTTCAGTTCCATCTGAGAAGGCTAACGCATAAGCCTCACCATCCCTTTGCCATCGCCCCGTTCCTGCAGATCCAATGGGACGCTTGGTAGGATCAAAGACACTGGGCGCTAATTCTTCATTTTCAAATACTCGTCCATCCTTAAGTAGAAGAGCTGTAAAGGATTTGAGTTCTCTCTTCTCTTGTGAGGATACACCTTCAGAAACAAGTCTTAGGTAATGGATAACATTCTCGACTGTCTCATCGGGCGCGGGTGGGGTGGGAGGTTTAATTGGTTCTGTAATTTCTGAAGTCTCTTTTGTTTTTATTGTAGAGGAAGGAGCATATCCTTTTGTTTGTTCGGTAGCCTTTCCATCACTTTGAACCACGGCAACTTCAAGCGGTAGTTTCCCAGTGACTTCGTTCGCTTGTGGGTGGGAAAATACTGCGAAGAAGAAAATGGGAGCAAATAGCTTCGAGGGTCGGGAGATACTTTTATAGCAATAAGTCAATGTGTATGCTTTCGGGGAATAGTGAAAAAAAAAGATCACAAAAATAAGAATATTAAACAACAACAAATTTGACAAAATTTAGAAAAAACCTTTTCTATAATGAACCATCAAAGTTTATACACTTACACCACCAGGTTTGCATGATCGTACATTAAATAATTTCCCTACATAAATCTCTTTCTTTGATCATAAAAAAATATCCGTTCTTTGTCCTTATGCAAAGAGTAAGAACGCAAGACACAATTTTATACCTTTAAATCAAAGCTGATATTTCGTAAAACACTTAGCTCTCTTGAAATATTATTATTTCTATTTGACTTGTTTTTGAAGAAAGTACTTTTCTGAACTTAATTTACTAAGTTTTAAGCTTAAAATATATGTGAAGGAAAAATGCCTTTAAACCAACCTCACTCTTACAGCGTGACAAGTTGTGAATTGAGTGTTGATCATTTTGAATGGTCCTTCAGGCATAATTATGCGCAGGAAATAAGCCACTATTGGACACATCGATGCTCCGACAATCCTCACTTTTTCGATGGGACAGTTCATTTGCTTTCCGATTTTAATACGGACAAGGGACACTTTAGAGGGAAACTTTTCCCTATTGATTTTAAATCTTTTCTTTATTGGAGAGAGCATGGACATAAGGATTGCACTGTCTATGATATTTTTGGGTCAGCCCTGCTACGTTCGAAAGAGGGAGCTGTCCTCTTAGGGCGACAGCGAAAGGGGCATATCAATCAAGGTCTGTTCTATTTTCCTGGAGGATTTATTGATCCCCGCGATGTCGTTTCTAATAAAGTTTGCATCCGTTCAAGTGTTGTGCGTGAAGTTGTTGAGGAGACAGGTCTTCCCTTTTCTCACCTTCTTCCCTGTCCAAATTTTGTCATTACTGAGTGTCAACGACAGATATCTATTGGAGTTGAAATCAAAACTCACCTGAGCACTTGGGAACTTATTAATACGATTACGAACTATTTGTCGAAAGACTCACACTCTGAATTAGAGGAAGTGATTGCTGTGTCGCATCACTCGCAGATTGATCCTCTCAAGGTTCCAAAGTATGCCTCAACTCTTTTAGATTATGTGTTACGATGCTGATTACTTGCAGTGCAACCAAAAGTCATTGCGCCGTGTACAGTAAATAAAGTCTGCTTTTAAAGTAGAGACAGTATTCTTCATGCGCTTATCCTTCCATACCTTAGATGTTTTTACAGAGAAACCTTTTGGGGGAAATCCTCTTGCAGTTGTGCATGGAGCAGAGGTCCTGAACGACGCTCAAATGCAAAGTATTGCAAGAGAATTTAATCTTACGGAGACAGTTTTTTTATTTCCTCCAGAAAATCAAACCCATTCCGCGCGTATAAGGATTTTCACGCCATTCAAGGAACTTCCATTTACAGGACATTCTACCGTTGGCACAGCAGCTCTTCTCGCTCAACTGAAGTTTAAGGGAAAAGATACTTCCCAAATGGATGCCCTCATAGCATTAGAAGAAGCTATTGGCACACTTCGCGTAGGTGTACGACTTCGAGGGGAACTTGCTCCCTTTGCGGAATTTGATGCGCCACGTCTCCCAGAAGAAGCAGGTCTTCTTCCGCAAGTGGAACTCCTTGCCGCTAGCCTCGGTCTTATTCCTAGCGAAATTGGGTTTGAAAACCACCGTCCAGTCTGTTTTGCGGGTGCTGGAAGTTCATTTTGTTTTATCCCAATTTCTTCACGAGCTGCTCTTTCAAAGGCACATCCTAATAAGGAGCACTGGGCATCAGCCTTTCGTCAGAACGGATTGATTGGGGCCTATCTTTATACTCGCCAGTGTGAACATATGTCCTCAGCCTTTCATGTTCGCATGTTAGCGCCTGACGTTGGTAACCAAGAAGATCCTGCAACGGGATCTGCGGCCTTGTGTTTTGCGGGTGTCATTAAACTTTTTGATGCTCTCCCTGATGGATCACATAAACGTATTTTGGAGCAGGGATTTGAGATAAAAAGACCCAGCTTTTTGTCTTTAGTGCTGCAAGTGGATGCTCAAAAGTTGAGCGGTATCCGCGTTGGAGGACACTCTTTTTGTCTCAGTGAAGGAACTTTAGACTTTTAAAAAGTGTAAGAAAAAAGAACTCTTCTTCCTTTATACTTAGTTTTGAAATTCTAATAAAGTTTTTCCTCTAACAAAGTTTGATCTTTAAGAAAGATAGCTTTTTAGTTGTTGCATTAAAAGTAGCTCGCTTTTCAAAAAATTGGACCTGACCTAATAAATATCAAGAAAATGTAGATTGGGCTCCTGAAGCACAAGTCTAATAGATTTTAGCCTAATCAATTTCTATTTCTTTGTTAAAAAAACGGGATCACCTTTTCCTCATTAAGCCCTTTTTAACAAAGAGTGCATTGTCAACTTATTAAGCCTCAGATAGAATAGTATTTAATTATAGAACGAGGTTGTTCTTGGGCCGCTGACACACTACCTAAACAGATGTTTGTTATGATAGAAAAAGTTGATATTATGAATAACTAGGTGGTGGTGGGTCCGTTTTTTGAGATTAAAGTTTTTTTCATCATCAAAGACCAATATCATCACTAAAGTTTAAGTTTAAGGTGTTCTTCAGAAGAAGAGTTATGACAGGTTTAAGATATGACGATAACGGCGGACAAAAAAAATATTGAGGCATCAAAGCCAAACAACAAGGATCACGTCTTCATATTTGATACAACTTTGCGAGATGGGGAACAGTGCCCTGGCGCGACCATGAACTTCGAAGAAAAAATTGAAGTTGCTGATTGTTTGGATGCAATGGGCGTTGATATCATAGAGGCAGGTTTCCCTATTGCCTCTGAAGGAGACTTTGAGGCTGTTTCAGCAATTGCTAAAAGAGCAAAGAATGCAAGGGTGGCTGGTCTCGCGCGCGCCATTAATGCCGATATAGATCGAGCAGGTGAGGCAGTCCGTCATGCCAAAAGTGGTCGGATTCATACTTTTGTTTCGACCTCACCTATTCACTTAGAATATCAAATGCGCAAAACAGAAGCGGAGGTTCTTGAAATTATTTCCGCTACGGTAGCTCGAGCCCGCAACCTTGTGGCGGATGTGGAATGGTCCGCCATGGATGCTACGCGCACGCCACTTGAGTATCTCTGTAGGTGCGTAGAAGTGGCCATTAAGGCAGGTGCCTCAACAATTAATCTTCCAGATACTGTCGGTTACGCTACTCCTGAAGAATATAAGAAGATGTTTGTCTATGTACGAGAGCATGTGCTCAATTCTGATAAAGTGATTTTCTCTACCCACTGTCACAATGATCTCGGACTTGCTGTTGCAAACTCCCTGTCTGCATTAGATGGAGGTGCGCGTCAAATTGAATGTGCGATTAATGGAATTGGAGAGCGTGCAGGAAACGCAGCTCTCGAAGAGATTGTGATGGCAATCCGCACGCGCAATGATGTTCTCCAATATGAAACGCGCATTGATACAAAAATGCTATCACGAGCTTCAAAGCTTGTGTCTGCGGTTACAAATTTTCCTGTTCAATTCAATAAAGCGATTGTGGGGCGGAATGCCTTTGCGCATGAAAGTGGCATTCATCAAGATGGATTATTGAAGTATCAGCAGACCTACGAAATCATGACACCAGAATCTGTTGGTGTCGCTAAAAGCTCTCTTGTGATGGGAAAGCATTCGGGGCGAAATGCGTTTCGTACAAAGTTGAAGGAACTGGGTTTTGAATTAGGCGATAATGCTTTCGAGGATGCATTTAATCGTTTCAAGGCATTGGCTGATCGCAAAAAGCACATTTATGATGAAGATATTGAGTCTCTTGTCGATCATGAGATTGCGCATATGCATGATCGGATGAAAGTAGCAGCGTTGACAGTTATTGCTGGCACTGTTGGGCCACAGACTGCAACTCTTACCCTTGAGATTGACGGGGTTTCTAGCACTATACAATCACAGGGGAATGGGCCCGTAGATGCTACATTTAATGCAATCAAGGCTTTAGTTCCTCACACGGCCCGCCTAGAGCTCTATCAAGTCCATGCGGTAACTGAAGGCACGGACGCACAAGCAGAAGTTTCCGTTCGTCTTGAAGAAGATGGGCGTGTTGTAACTGGAAGGGGGGCAGATACTGATACGATGGTTGCTTCGGCTAAAGCTTATCTTGCGGCATTGAATAAGCTTGTAGTCAAACGTCAAAAAATTGCAAAAGCCCAACACATCCTTTAAAAGATTTCTGTATGTCAGAGAGAAGGAATTAACTTCAAATAATAATAGGAGACTAAATTTCTCTGGAGAAATCTTGAATAACGGTCCGAACTCTGAAGGCAACATTAGAGTGTATTAAGAATATTGTAAGGTATCATTTTGTTATATCTATTTAAGATTCAGAGAGAGCCTAGACATCGAGCTGTGTGGATGTTAGAGCCAAGTAGAAATGATGAAATTATAATTATCTGATAATTTCAAAATCTAATTGTGAAAATCTCTAGGTATGGGTGATTAGCTCAGTTGGTAGAGCAGCTGACTCTTAATCAGTAGGTCCCCGGTTCGAGCCCGGGATCACCCACCAATAGTTTCAATAAGTTAGCAGTAATTCTTATCCCTCTAACACCACTAAAATCGCAATTAGGTTGCAAATAGGTTGCAAAACGATTGAACTTTGTTGAACTGCACTCAATTGATCTGACACCCCCATTGAAAAATCACCCACAGAAATGATCAAACTCAATAAGTATCCACGCATCAAGAGATTTCTGCGGCTTATCTCAACTGGTCATAGAAGTTGGGTTCATTGGAGATATGAAAAATCAAAAAAAAGAAACTACATCTAAATACAAACGCAGATAATTAATGTTGATCTCGCTGATCGGAATTATGTTTCGATAGATTTCACAATCCTATGATGTAGTGATTGCTTAAGAATAAGCTCATTTAAATTGCTGTAAAACGTTTCTCTTGCGGACCCCCAAATTAGGTATACACTTTTAATTAAGTTTATTCATTAATAAGTAAG